>NZ_LR594659.1:3900000-4200000 GCF_901827155.1 Variovorax sp. PBL-H6 | reverse complement strand
GGCCGCGTCGTCGGCATCTTGGCGAATCGGCACCCCTGGTGCATGTGCCAGAAGCAGCCATGGACGAAAACGGCCACCTTACGCCCCGGCATCACGATGTCGGGCGCGCCAGGCAGGTCGCGCCGATGCAACCGGAAGCGGTAGCCCGAGGCGAAGAGCATCCGGCGGACGATCAGCTCGGGCTTGGTGTTCTTGCCCTGGATGCCGGCCATCATCCGGCTGCGGTCGGCGGGGGAGACGACATCAACCATGGGCTTGTACCGAATCGGCTAAATCAGCCCTTCACAGGGCCGCGCATCCGGAAATACTTCTCGACGAGATGGGGGCGCGCCGACACGAAAGCTTGAAGTAGAAAGCGATCGACCTTGCGCACTTCCACGCCGCGCTTCCCGCAGATCGAATCGACCCTGTCGTGGAGAGTGGCATCGATGTACCCGCAGGTCATCACGCCGTACCCCCCGGCATCGTATTGTTCGATCACATCGCCGATGGACTTGATGTGCTTTGGCGTCAGCGAGTCATCAGCACGGATGTGTTTGCACTGAAAGACCCACTTGACCGGGGGCCGATAGAAAGGGGGGGCGCGGTTCGTCCAGGCCACTATGTCCCGCCCGCCATCGCGTGAGCGTGACTTGCCGATCTTCTCCAGCCGGTTTCGATCAAACTGCGGCGATGTGTACAGGTAGTCCCAGCAAAGCTGCTCCAAAAGCTCATCGTCGAGCATCTCCCACGGAAGATCGGGCGCCGACTTGGCCGACCCGCCATCGTGCAGGCTTGTTGCCAGAGATTGCAGGACCTCGGCCTGAGCAGCGCGCCCCGGGGTGGGGCGCTGGTGTTCGCTAAAGAAGACGATGGTGAATCCGGAGCACCTGAGTGCGGCAAACCCCGACAAATCGCCGACCCAAGCGGACGGCTCGTCATCGGAACCGGCGACCCGCCCTTCGAAGGCAATGAGGTCATACGAGTCCGGCTCGGACTGCGTACGTCGAACAAACTCATCGCCGCAGGCGATCGCCTGAGTGACGAGCTCTGACGGAACACCGACAACTACATGCCCGCCAATGAAACTGGCCTCTTGCTCGGTCATGACCATCCGTGCAGGCAGGAGCGCTTCACCGCTGTAACCCGCGCTCTCGAGCACCTCTGCGAGTAACGCGTCCGCCGGTAGGATCAACTCGCCATCCGACAAAAGAACGGCCCGACCACCTGCGCGGATGGACCTACTAACGAAGAAACCATACCGCCGTTCCGGGTGGCGCTGAAGATGCTCCCTCAGCGCCTCGGGGTCCTCCCACTCTCCATACGACATGATCAGGTTGCCGACGTAGTGATCGGCGATCTCGGGGAACAGGAGTTCGCTCTGTTCCAGGGATTCCCCGTAGTCGTATCGCGCTTCCCGGATTTGCTCGAATTCTCCGCGCAGACCATCGGTCTCGTGATCGGGATAGTCGACGAATATCGCCATCCGCGCGAGTTCCAGCGCCATGGCATGCGGGTCGTAGCTGTCAAGTTCAAGCCGGATCACATTCAAGTGCGCGACCTTCGTCCACGACATCGATCGTCGTGTCGCATAGGCGCCAAGACGCTCGGCGATAAGGGACGCGTCCAGAAAGTCATCGGCCAGATCCAGATGCGAGTTCGAACTCCCGACGGAGGGGAGCGGGACGTCAACGGCAAACGCACGACCCGAGGAGACAGCGAGCAAGAACTCCGTGACGACGTCGGTCAGCGTCTGAGCGTCGTTGGGCAACTCTAGTTTCACCGCCGACTGCGCGGCGTCATTTGCTTCAGGCATGTGCTTCGTGGAGAAGATTTCGAGCGGATCCTTACGAATCAGCCTATTTCACTTCCGGGATGTTGGTGGCCGGGGCCGAGTAGCTCGCGCCCATCACGGCCTCCTTGCACTCGGGCCGCTTGGCCCACTCGGACACCATCTTGCCGCCGGACGACGAGTGCAGAACGTCATTGACCTCCTTGGCCCACACGGCAATTTGCGCGAGCAGCTCGGGAGACGCCGCCTGTTTGGCCCAGATGCGCTCGAGATCGATGCGGTCGCCGAGCTTCTCGGCCACGAGCGACACCGTGTAGGCGGTCACGTTGGCTTGGAAGGCCTGGAACATCGGCCGCAAGAGCTTCTGCGCGTCGCGGTAAATCTTCGCCTTGGCGATCATGGCCTTGAAGTCGGCGACGCTGGGCAGCGGCGCCTCTTGGCCGTCGGCCGGCGTCAGTCCCGCCATGAACTTGTCAAAGTTCTTCTGCGAGCCGAGGCTGACGATGTCGGGCTTCTTATCCCAGGCGGTGATGTATTTGGCCAAGTCGGTCTTGGTGACGCGGCGGGCCGTCGGGATCGCCTCCTTCAAGGCTTTGAGCTTGGCTGGCGTGGTGCCCTCGCGGGCGAGCAGCGTGTTGTAGCTGCCCGAGGCGCGCTCGTAGAACCATTGGCCGACGCCGTCGGGGCAGTAGACCGAGCGCGAGAGCTTCTCGATCTCGACATGGAAAGGCTTGTTGGCCGACAGGTCCGATTGCCGCACGGCGTTCTGGCTGTTGGCGAAGCGCGAGATGTCCGAGACGAGGGCCTCTTCCTTGGCCGAGTCCTGCGCGCGCATGACGATGATCTTGGCTGGCACCCGCACGCGGCTGAGGTCCGTGTCGGGATACTTCTTCTTGGCGAAGTAGATCGACGCGGTGGTTTGCCCGCCGTTGACGATTTGGAGGCCTTTGAGCCAGGCGATGCCGGCGGAGCCGTCGCCGGGCTTGCCCAGGCGCATCTCGTCGGCCACGATGACGATGCCATTGTTGTAGGCCATGAATCGCTCGGGGGCCGAGCGCAGCGTGTTCTGGATGCCGGCGTTGACGCCCTTGCCCTTGACGCTGAGGAACGACCGCACGTTGGCTTCGAGCAGGCGCGCGCCGAACTTCTCGTAGAGCAGGCGCAGCGCCTCAGCAGGGATCGCCGTGAGGGCGTAGTCGTAGTCGTCGCTCTCGCCGGGCACAAACACGCAGGGCAGAGGCGCGCCCGAGACTTCGGTGAAATCGACCACGAGCTCATCGCGCGGCTTGCCCTCGGACCAGTGGCGGTGCAGCCGCTCGATGTCCATCACTTCCAGGCGCACGGCCTTGCCGCCGATGTCGCGGGTCTTGAAGCTCTTGGACTTGGCGACGCGGTCGGTGATGACGTAGACGCGGATTTGCTCCAAGTCGTCGTAGATGGCCTGAAGTGTCTCGGCGAGCGAGCGCACATCGCTGGACGGATCGAGCTTCGGCGCCATCTTGCCCTCGGCGCAAAGCGTCAGAAAGCGCAGGCACTGCTCGACGGCGGTCTTGGTCTCCGCGTCCGGCACGGGCGTCGGGACATCGACGTTGGCGTAGAGGCTCACGAACAAGTCGAGCTGGTCGCTCTCCTCGGACAGCGAGTAGCCGCTCAGGCGCAGGTTGGCGTTGCCCACCTTGCCCTCGAAGTGGCACTCGACCGGCTCGAACGTCATGCCGATGTCCGACATGTGGTCCATCACGATGCCGGAGAACACCAGTTCCTCATACAGCGCGCCGTCTCGCATCTGCGAGCGGACGGCGGCCTGCGTCTCGCGCAGGAATTCAGGCAAATTCATTCTTAGATCGCTCCCAGCTTCTTCAATGCGTCCTCGGCGCCGACGTTGTCGCCCGGCGCCTTGTCGAGGTCGATTTCATACATGGCCTTAATGATGCCCGCAGGCACCGAGCCCGCGGTCATGCGGGGGAAGTTGGCCCCGACCTCCACGACGCGCGTGCCGGCCTGCTCGAACTTTCTTGGATAGCGGTCGGCATGGGAGTCGATGTAGCCGGCCGCGAGCAGGCGCTCGGACAGCAGCCGCTCAGCCTCTCCATCGCCCTTGATCGCCTGCCGCATGGCCTCGACGATGTTCGGCAGGTTCTGTCCACCCTCCGATTGCCGAAGGCGCGCGCCGGCCACGAAGAGGGGTTGGCGCGTGGAGTCGTCGAGCTGCTCGAGCGAGCCGATCCGCGCGGGGAATCCCGCCGCCGACAGCGTGGCCTTAACCTCCAAGGCTCCCGTGCCGATCCGGAAGTCCTGGATGCCGTCGAGCGGCCCCACCCATGACTCGATGGCCGTAGCGGGAGCCACGCCCGCCTCGATGATGGCCCGCAGCAGCGCGAGCTCACCGACGAGGCCGACCTCGGCCTCGGGGCTCAGCGCCTGGCTCCCCTTGCGCATGAACTCCTGCCAAGCTCCGACGCGGCCGATGAAGACGCGCAGGAGCTTGGCTTCGTCGGAGCCGGCCGCGACCGAGTCGTCCAGAGCGCCCACGACATCGCATGCCATGGACGCGAAGAGCTCCGCGCTGCCTGCCGACTTGCGGGTAAGCGCGAGCCAAAGCTTGCCGCTGCCGTCAGGGTCGGCGCGCTCGACGGCAAAGCCCTGGCCCTCGGGCAGCTTGTCGGCGGGGGCGAGCTTCGCGCTCGGAAAGCACACCAAAACCGCCTCGGCGTTGTCCGGCGAGCGTCGGCCAGCCCGCAGCTGCAGCGGCCCGGAGGAGGGCAGGGCGATGGCTTGCCAGCCAGGCTCGGCATCGGCGCTGGTGAGCGACGACCAAGCCATCAAAAATTCGTTACTCGGACGGGCCATATTCCTGCATCCAGTAGAGGAGGTTCACTTCGTATTCCACGCGGATGCCGTTCTCGGCCGACGGGAAGGCAATGGCAAAGGCCATGATGGGCTTGTCCCAGCCGGGCACGATGAGGTTCTCGGGAGCCTTGGCCTTGCCCTTGTAGGGGGCCAGCGTGTAGAGCAGCAGCAGGCCGCGGTCGGCGTCGCCGCCAAGCCGGTCGCGAGCCTCCCGGATGCCCTTGCCACTGGGGCTCGTGGGCGGGTTGATGCGGTCCCGCGCAGGGTCTGGCTTCCATGCCGCGCGGGTGCGGGCGAGGGCGTCGCGCCACACATCGTCGTCGATGTCGATGCCCTCGTCCTTGGGGTCGGTGAGCACGCCGATGGCGAACATCGCCGGGTCCTTCACGCCCGGTGGATCGGGATCGTCCGTCTTGCGCGTTTGCAGCGACTTCGGTTCGAAGCCGCCAGGGAAGGCATGGGGCTCGCCAACGCCATCGCCGCCAGAGAGCAGAGCGACGCTCCACTGCTTCAACTTGCCGATGTCGAGCATCTTGGTGATGAAGTCGGAGAGAACCGCGGCTTTGGCGCTGGTGGCGTTCGGGTGGGTCGTATAGGCAGCCAAGAACGCCAGAATGTGGGGCGCGTCCACGTCCTGCCAAAGGCGCGCGCCGGGCCAGGAGTCGGCCTCGCCGTCTCGCGGGTATTTCGGCGCGTCCACGAACTTCGTTCCGAGGGTCGCGACCAGCGCGTCGGTCGCGTCGAGGTTCGCCTGTTGGATCGCCGCGTTGCGGTGGAAGAGGATCGTCTGCGGGCGCGTGCCGCTGTAGGTCAGCGAAAGCGTCTGCGCGTTGCGCATCTTCAAGGGCGACGTGACCGTGAGAGTCTCGTGCGACATGACCTTGAGGCCGTATTGCTCGGGCGTGAGCTTGGCCTTGGCCATGAAGTCGAACTCTTCGCGCAGCTCCTCGGAGGCGTCGGCGATGTGGCCGAACCACCTGACCAGGTCCGGCGACGTGTAGAGCCGGCAGAGGTCCAGGTATCCCGTGCGATAGCCGAACCAGCGGCCCATCTGCATCAGCGTGTCATACATCTTCGTCGTCCGAACGAAGTAGCTGGTGCAGAGGCCTTCGAGCGTCAGGCCGCGAGCGAGCTTGTCGCCGCCGACCGCGATGACCTTGAGGGCGGCGCCAGGCGTGGCGTAGTCGAGCGCGTCCTTGGCCATGCCGTTGATCGAGCGCACGTCGATGTCGTCGAGCACGTCGGGCAGCTTGGCGAGCACGTCGTCCCAGGAGGGCATCGGCGGAGGCAGCTCTTCGGGCGTCGAGAGCGAGGCGACCTTTTCGCGTGTCGGGACGAAGTCCTCGTCCCAGAGCCCGCGCATCTGCGCGAGCAGCTCGTCCGCGTCGCTGCCGCGGGTGATCTTCTGGCGCATCCGGCGCACGGTCTCCTCGACCTGCTCGCGCACATGGTCCTGCACCGCCACGTAGCGGGTGACATGGATCAGCATGGAGCTGTGCTCGAGCCCTTGGCCGCGCAGCTCGCGAACCGCGCAGGCGAGGACGAAGGAGTGGATCGCCTCGCGCAGGGACCGGGGAATCGTCTCTTGGCCGTTGTGGACCGGAACGTGGGTCTTCTTGTGCTTGGGCGGCATCCAACCCGCCTCGGCCTCCGGGTCGTAGTGGTCGAGGATGCTGCGCGAGAGCGGCAGCGCGCCGACGCGGCCTTCCTTGGTCAGCTTGCCGAACATGCGGGCGGGGCCGACGTAGTTCGACGGCGCCGCTAGGTTGATGATGAAGGCTTTGGGAAAGAGGTCCGGGCCTTCGGCGATGGTCGCGCCCTTGTGGTGGATGTAGATGTTGGCAAACGGTGTGGCCGTGTAGCCGACATAGGCCTTGCGGCTGAACGAGTGCAGAACCCGGCGAATGAGGCTGTTGATGGTCTTGGGCGAGTGCTCCTCGTCCGGCGTGCCATCCTCGTTGAAGAGCTGCTCGCCCGTGTCCACCGACGCGTTGTCCGCCTCGTCGTCGATTACCAGCAGCGGCAGCTTGGTGACGAGCCTCCAGTCCTTGCCGTCCGGGATCGGGTGCTGGAGCGGGAGCGAATAGAGGAGCGGGTTGGGCTTGTCGGCCACCCGCTTCTGAATCCACTTGAGCAGCTCGGTCAGGACGGTCTTTTGCTTCTTGACCACGAACACCCAGGGCCGCTCCTCGGGCGAGATGCCGTTGAAATGCTTGGCGATGGCCTTGCTGAAATCTCCGTTCTCCGCGCGCGTCGTCGCCGAGTTGGTTTTGAGGTCTTCGCCAAACGCGGCCACGCCGATGGAGGCTCCGGGATCGCCACCTTGCGTCGTCTCGTAGCCCAGGAAGCCCTCCTCGAGGCGAATCTGGGTCTGTGAGCGCAGGTTGTTGTGCAGGCCCGCGAGCACGATGATGATCTTGTAGCCGGCGTCCGCGGCCTTGTTTATGAGGCCCGTGTAGTTGCTGGTCTTGCCCGACTGCACATGCCCGACGACTAGGCCGCGCCGATCCCACGGGTCGGCCCGCAGCGGGTCTTCGAGGAGGCCCAGGATGTCGCTGGTGGATTCATCGAGGCCATCGACGACCACGTCGGAGAGCTTCGACTCCTGATAGTCGCGATAGCGGCGCCAGTAGTGCCAATCCTTCTTGCGGGCGGCGTTGAGCCACTCGATGTGGCCGGCGTCGTCCTTGAGCGTGGTGGCCTTGCCCATGCGGTGGCTGAACCGCTGGATCAGCGTGGAGACCGCCTTGGCCTCGTCAAATGGAACCGGCGGGTCGCTGGCGAACATCGCTGCGGCCAGCTTCACCTTCTCGGCGATGAAGGCTGGCGTGATCATCGACGAGTCCTTCTCCGCCTTCACCAGCCGCTGCGCGGTGGCGATGACATCTTCGAGCAACTGGACTTGCGCTGCTGCCTCTTCTGCTGCGGTCATTGTTTCCTCCCAAGTTTCACGACGAGCGCGGGATATTTTTGAAACGGCTCTGTGCGCAACATCGACTTGCGCGCCTCCTCGACGGTCAGGCCCTTGCGCTCAATGAGGTCTTCGAAGAGCACGCTGGCGACCTCGACCACCGCCGCGTTGGGCTCGCCCTCGAAGCCCGTGCGCGGCGTCTCCTTGTTCTCGGCCGTGTCCAGCCAGATGCGCTGCACCGGCACGGTCTCCTCGATCACCCGAAGCATCGACTTCACCAGCGGGGCGAGCGCGCCCGCGCTCTCCAAGACGGCGGACACCGACGGATGCGCCTCGTCGATGCGGTATCGCATCCCGGCCTTGACCCGCTCGACGCGCCAGGCCTGCTCAATAGGGACGTTGCCCTTGGCGGGAGCGGGCGTGCCTCGGTAGGCGAACACGCGCCGCGCGCGCTCGCGGGTGTTCTCGGCCAGCAGGGTGAGCCACGGCCGCAGCGACACGGGCGGACGGGCCGTCGATTTGCGGACGTCGATCTTCCAGTCCGCGTCGGCCGTGTTCGGAATGTCGAGCCGGATGCGCGCCAAGCGATGGGCCTCCTCGCGGTTCCACGCGCGCGAGCCGCCGAGGCCAAGCCAACCGCCCGCGACCAATAGCCGCTCGTTGCGGTAGACGTAGAAGCCTTGCTGCGCGGTCCAGCCGGCCGGGCCGGCGTTGTCGTCATACTCGGCGGCCGTCAGCTTGTCCCGATGCGGCAGGACATGCGCCTGCGCTGTGACCGAGCCGTAGTCGGTGGCTTGATGGGTGGGTGGCGACGCCCACGGCTTCGCGGGGTGTCCCGTCATGAAGGGGTCCCACGGGGCGACGACCCGGCCGTTGATGAGCAGTTTGAGCTTAGGCCGCGGCCCTTGAAGCAGGCGGTGGAAGATCATCGCCACGTGGGACTCGACGGTGTCGATGAGGTCGTGGAAGTCGTCGGAGGTGTAGCCGGAGGTCACTACGCGGTCCATCGACTCCCACAGCACGACCGTCCCGGCCTTCTTGCCCTTCAAGCCAGCGATGAAGGGCTTGGACCCCTGGGCCGGCCCTTCGAATAGAAGCCAGCCGCCGTCGGGATCTGCAGCGAGCTCGTCGAGGTCCCAACGCAGGCAGCTCGTGGCCCCTTTCTTGACGCTGGCGACTGTGAGCCGCCGGCATTGCGAGAAGGAGGCGGTTTTCAGGCCCATGCCGAAGCGCCCAAGGTCGTGGGCCGCCCGCGGATCGAGCGGGTTCTTGTCGCCCAGGCGCATCGCGCTCTCGAGCTCGGCGTCGTCCATGCCGCGCCCGTCGTCGAGGATCGTGATTCGGCTCTTAGAACCGTCCCATGCGAAGTCGATCCGGACTTCCGCGGCTCCGGCGGACACGCTGTTGTCGATGATGTCGGCCAAGCCCGCACCGGTCGAGTAGCCGAGGCCTCGCAGGGACTCGAGCATCGCCATCGCGCGCGGCGGCGCGCTTCTTGTCTTGGGCTTCATCGCCAATAGCCTTTCCCTGGCCAGAACTCAAACCCAAGCGCGATCAGCTTTCGGACGATCTTTCGGGAGCGGTTGTCGGGCGTGTTTGTGATGTGGACCCACAGGCGGCGCGCCTCGCCCTCGAGGTAGTCCTCGACAACGATGCCAGCCTCGCGCGTCTGGTCCAAAAGCTTGACGAGCGCCGTGGGCTCGGAGCCGACCCGCCGCTCGGGGCGTGGAGCCGCAGGAGCGGCCGGCTTCGGCTTGGGCGCGGAAGCCTTCGCGGTGGGTGGCGCGCTGACATCACCGTCGTCGTACGCCTCGCCAGTCTCGTCGGCGCCTTGCTCGGGTCTTGTAGCCGGGACAAGGCCGAGCTCAGTCAAGAATCGGTCGAGCCGCGCGGGATGCCGGAGCCGCCCCAGAGCCTTGGCCTCGATTTGCCGGATGCGCTCGCGCGTCACGTCCATCCGCGCGCCGATCTCTTCGAGCGTCATCGAGTCCTGGACGCCGATGCCGTAGCGCATGCGCACGACATTCTCTTCTTTGAGCTTGAGCGTGCTCAGGAAGTGGTCCACCGACTCGCCCAACTGGATGTCCTCGACGCATTCGACGGGATCGCGGACAGCGAACTGGTCTTTCGCGTGCACTGCGATGAGGCTGTCGATGTCAGACAGCTCGTGCAGCGGCAGCGGCTCGACGCCCAAGCGGGAGAGCGCCTCGACCTTGTGGACGGGCAGCTCGACGAGCGCCGCGATCTCTTCGAGCGTCGGGGCATGGCCATGGCGGAGCTCGAAGGCACGGGCGGCCTGCGCGATGCGCTGCGTCTGCTCGTAGACGTGGACGGGAAGGCGGATGGTCTTGCCCTTGTCGGCCACGAAGCGCCCGACCTGCTGGCGAATCCACCAAGTCGCATAGGTCGAGAACTTGAAGCCCCTGCGCCAGTCATAGCGGTCCACGGCCTTGATGAGACCGATGTTTCCTTCCTGCAGCAGGTCGTCGAGCGGCTGGCCGCTGAACAGGTATTTCTTGGCGATGGAGTAGACGAGCTTCAAGTTGGCGACGGCCATTCCGTCGCGCGCGCGCTTGTAGGCCCCCATCGCCTGGCCGAACGCGTGAGCGGCCTCGGCTTCCCCGATGAGCCCGGAGTCCGCCAGCTCCATCAGAAAGCCGCTGGTCAGGCCCAGGGAGACCAGCGCGCCGCGGCAGGCTTCCCATTTGGCCGCGTCTTGGCTCGTGCCGACGGGCAGGCCCGACAAGAGCTCCGCGTTGGCGCAAAACTGCGCCAGCTCGTCGTCGGTCTCTTTGGCCTCGAGCCCGAACTGCGAATCGGGTTCGTCTTCGGAGCTCGTGGACTCGCCCTCGGCGGCCGGCGGGTCCAATGCGGGGTCCACGTCGGCGTCAGCGTCGATCTCGACGGTGGGCGCCGCTTGCGCATCCTGGGGCTCGACTTGCGGTCCAGAGGACATCGAGCGCAGCGGCTTGGAGCCTTTAACCACTTGGCGGGCCGCCTCCAAGGTGGCGGCGATGCCTCCAGGCCACGCGGCCAGTGCGTCGAGCGCCTTCTCGAGGCCGTGCTCCATGGCTTGGCCCAAGGCGACCTCGGCCTCGGCAGTGAGCAAGGCCTCGCGCTGGAGCTCACGCTGATAGAGACGCAAAGGCTCGTTGCGTCGCGCGGCCAAGTCGTCCACGAAAGCCAAGGCGTCGGCGATTGCGTCCTCTTCGCCCGGCCTTTCATCCGGCGACACGAAGACTTCGAAGCTCTCGTGGGGCGCCGAGTACTCAAACCGCTCGTCGGTCTCGGCGCCGAGGTCGTTGACGACCATGCAAAGCAGTGCGCCGGCCTCGGCGTCGGGCTCGCCATCCTTGCCGCGCGTCAAATCCTCAATGGCGGCGTGCGGGACGCTGCCCTCGCGGATGGCGCGTAGCACGACCAGGCGCAACCGCGCGCGCGCCTCGTCATCGTCGACGCGCGGCAGTGGAGTCGCCCGGTCGGGCAGGAAGGCGTCGAAGTCGTCCCAGTCGGCCGACATGTCGATGGACTGGTGTTCGGTGATCGTCGCCTGGATTTTCACGGCGGCCACGGCGAGTGTCGGATCGCCGTCGGGGGGCGCCTGCTCCTCTTCGGCCTCCCACCCGCTGAGATCAAAGACGAGGCCATCGTCAACGACCTCTGTGGGGATCTCTGGCACGGCGGTTCCGAATGTCGTGATTGCGGCTCGGGGAGGGGACGAATCAGGCTCGCGGCCTGCTTGGTCGAATACGGAGGCGTCGTTGACGGCCTGCACGGATTGGGCGGGGGCCTGCTCGACGACTAGGGCCACGAGGCCCGCCTCTATCGCCGAGACCGCTTCAAGCGCGCGAGACGCATGGGCGATGCCAAGGGCGTCGCGCCCCGAAGGGTCGAGCAAGCGAGCGTCGGCGCCGGCGGCTAGCAGCAGCTTGCAAATGACGGCCTTGTTGCGCGCCGCAGAGAGCATGAGGGGCGTTTGGCCCTTGTCGTCGCGGGCGTCGAGGTCGTCGCCGCGGTCGATGTGAATTTGAACGGCGCTCTCGACGCCCGCCACTACGGCCATCCTGAGGAAGCGGCTCAGCGGAGGTGCGTCTTGGAGCGCCATGCCCGTCAAGCGCTCGCCATTTCCCGGAGCAACCTAACTGCTTTGCCCGTGTGCGATCGGAGGCCTGCCCTGACCCCCGATTGAAAGCGCCGGCCTTGGCCAAGCAGCGAGTTCTTGTCTGCGGCCATTTCGGCTCTATTCTGAGTTTGAATTGTTACAAATTCTACAGGGGATCACATGTGGAAACCCACTGCGTTTTCGTCATCACGAAGCAGCCGTGCGCCCGGCGCCGCCCGCTGCTTTGACTTGGTTCAAGCGACATCAGAGCGGCTGGCGCGTCGTTACGCCGGGCAGTGGCACGCACAGGTCGGTCGAACATTGCACGGTCGTATCGAAGCTCGCCGGTGCGGCACCGTCCGCAGATGGAGCCGCCGATGCTCAGCCACAGCCACAGCCACAGCCACAGCCACAGCCACAGCCACAGCCACAGCCACAGCCACAGCCACAGCCACAGCCACAGCCACAGCCACAGCCACAGCCACAGCCACAGCCACAGCCACAGCCACAGCCACAGCCACAGAAGTGGCGAGGCTCAGAGGTGTGATCGCGCTCGCGATGCATGCCCCCCTTCTTGGCCGCCATCGACGGCAAGTTCGCCTCGATGTCGTCGAGCTCGAGCGGCAGCGCGCTATCCTCGGCCTCGTTGGCTACGCGCAACCATAGGCCGTGGTGCGAGGCAGTTCGTCCTTGGGCAGGTACAGCCTGCTCCCCTGACGGAATACAGCGCGAACCGTCCCGAGGTCGCGCTACTTGTTTTTTCGCCGACGCCTGAGTGGAACCATCAGATCTTCGGCTAGGTTTGCGGCGTCGAACCGCAGGGCTGGGCGTGGCCTGTCCACCGCAACAGGCGGCTTTTCTTCTCCGCCACCAAATCCCATCGTGCCGGAGTTCGGACCGGCGTCGTCTTCGGCTTGCGTTCGCCATCCCAGGTGCTCGCTAGCGTCAATGCGGGCCGCTATGGAGACATGCGTCAGCTTCTGGGTGGGGTCGATCCGGTCAAGCGCCCAGTCGGCATAGGCGATTCCTGCAGTCAGTTGCTCGACGACAGTTTCCTGAATCAGGGCGAAACTGCCGCCGAAACCGTGGCCTCTCCGCGATTGCCGTTCGAGCGGCAGACGAAGCACAAGACCACCTTGCTCGTCAAGCTGAATTCTTGCGCCGCCCTCTTGTTCAAGATAGAGCGCAGCGCCGTCAATGTCGCTCTCCATCCCTTTGGTGCTGTCGAACAGACGGGGCTCTGAGAACAGCGCATGCTGGTGAAGGTCGTTCACCAGCTTTCGGTCTTCAAGTTCAGCAGGTCGCAGGATGCGCTGCAGCGGGCCGCCAGTGATGGCCAGGTTCAGGACTGGCGATTGAACTGAGTTGCCGTTTCGGGCCCTCGGTAGAAGGCTGACCGCCGACTGCGTGAGGACAGCGATGTCGAGAGGCGCAGCCGCGTGCGCAAGCTGGTAGTCATGGATCGCGCGCGTGATGAGATCCTTCAGCTCTTCTGCTGTTTTGAAGCCGCCTCGGAAGTAGCCTTGCTGCCAGCCCTGGACTTCGGAGACGAACTTCGTCTGCTGCGCATCGCGGGTGATGCCTTCCTGCACGAAGGCCAGCACCGGCTTCGTGTCACGCGCTTCCAAAAACTCTTCGTGCGTCGGGGACACGCCGGACGTCCCCTGAACAAATCCATACTGCTCACCGAGGATCAGGAGGACTAGCTCAGCCGACCGGACGCCCTGGAGGCATGCAACCTGCGGGGAGTTGGGCTGTGCGCCGAAATCCTCGGCCATGACCGGCTCATGACGCAGCGTCGTCACCGCAGATCGTGCGGCCTCTCGAAATGGCTCGAATCCGCGGATCAGGGAACTTATGAAGATCTTCATCTTGTCTCTCACGCTTTCTGTGCTTGGAATACAGAACAGCATATCGCGCGGCTTGGCAGAGGGGCCATAGGAGCTGCGAGCGCCGGCCAGAGATATGTGCAGATGCACGAGTCACCCATCGAATGTCGTAGGTGGGACCGGGTCGCAGCAGAACGTTCTGCGTCCTCCCATAACTGGATCCGAAAAGCAGCAGCAGGCAACGCCCGACCGCGCTCTGTCCGCGAGCACGCACTGGGCCTGAGGTCCCTGCCTTGAACTCCGACACAACCTGATCGCACCTCTTAACCGGTGGAGGTTTGGTCTATGCCACTCGTACTTCAGCCGAAGCGTAGAAAGCAAGAAGCAGCGCCATCACGGCTGCCAGCGCAGAAAAAGTAGCTTTCATCGCGATCTCCTTTCGGAACGATCACCGGCATCTGCACACTTCGAATTCCGGATGAAGCCTCTCAAGCGCGGTTTGACCTTCTTTCTTGGCCGATCCCTGATCGCGTCTTCGCGTGCCTCCTAGCCATTCGTATGGATTGTGTTGGCCGCCCCGCGGGAGTATGGTCACGGCCGCAACCCGGAGGTTGGACATCATGCGCATAGTCAAACGTCTTGCAGCCACCTGCGGGTCGCTGTTCTTCGCCTCTTGCCTCGCCGCTCAGCCCATGCTGTTTCCGCCGGGTGCCGGACCTGGCCCGAGTTCCGGACCGCCTCTCGCGCGCTGCATTGACCAGATGCGAGGTCAATCATTCATCGTGACGCAGTCACTCTATACGTTTCAGGAAAATTTCCCCCAAAACGCGGGCATTGCGGCGCGAGACCCGTCAGGCCAGATGTTCCTTCGTATGCCGGCGGCAAACCCCATGGTGGACGCATTCTTCGTCACGTGGCAAGGACAGTTGATTCAACTCAGTCTTAATTTGCCTGGGGCTGTCGTGATTGGCGGATGCCAGACATTTCAGCCAATACCTGCGCCCATACAGGTGGCCATCCCCAACTACCAATTCGCCGCAGAGGGAGGCGTGATTGCTCCTTCTGCGTCGAACGGCGTGATACCGATACCCAATCAATTCATGCGCAGTGCAGTTGGCATCTCTCCGCCCGTAAGTGCCCGGCCCGAAGATGCCGCTCAATGCCTTCAGGTTTCCGGGAGCGACAGGCAACGCTTTGTTGATTGCATGGTGCCAAAAATGATGACAGGCGATCAGGTCAAGGCCTATCAGTGCATGCGCCGTGCCCAGGACGATCAACTTTCGATGACGACCTGCCTCGCCGGAACCATGATGGGCGAGAACGAGCGTAGGGCCCTGAACCAGGCGGTCGATTGCTACAAGAAGGAAGGAGCAGACACGACAAAACTTCCACTCTGTATGGCCAACCAAAACTTCGATCCGCAGACGGCTCGTGCCGTCGCGTGTATGACCAAGCAAGCGCAGCAGGGCAATGCGTCAATGTGGGGGATTGCTGGTTGTGCTGCCGGCTCCGCGCTAAAGCTGAATCCCGAACTGACCGTCGCCGCGGAATGTGCGATGTCCAGCGGCGGACAACCTTACGCCTTCGCCGCCTGTACCGGCGGCAGACTTACCGCCATGGAACTCGACAAGTGCTTCACCATTGGCGTCGGCGGAAATGGATGCTTCGGCGACAACAACGAGATCACAAAGGGGCTTCGCGCGCTTGGCCTCGACCTTAACAGGATTGCAGGCCCGAACGGCTTCGCTCTTCAGACGTGGAATAACGCCGTTAATGACATTCAAAGGGGCCCGGGGCCGAACAACGAATTCAATCGGGCGGTGAGGACAGTTAACAACGACCTGCGCAACGGAATGGGCCCCAACAATGACATTAGGAAGTCTTTGACACGAATCGGACTCGGAGGTCTCTTCTAACGCTTCGCTCCACGCTGAAAGCCCGGCCGATGCTTGCCTGCCGCCCCGAGCCAAAGACTCGTGCCGGTGCGGACATGCGTCCCGTGCGCGCTCGCCTTCAGCGCTTCAGCATCAGTACACAGCGGATATGCAGGTAGGTGCGGATCACGCTTCGGCGTTCCTGTCGCGGCAACGCCGCGTCGACAGACGCCTCGCTCGTTGTTGAAGATCACCCGCAGCTCGGCAACGCTCGCCCTTCAGTGTCTCGATGGTGTGGTCGGAACAGTCATCTTGTTCTCCTTGGCTAGAAGCCGCCGGTTGCGGCCTGACAGCGTCGGCAGGAATTCCATAGTCTGAGAACCAGCACCGCGACGGCTACAAGGTCAGAGCAAGACCACCGTTCAGGCGCTTGCAGTCTGAAGATTATCGACCTCATCAGGGAGCAGGGCTGGGCCATCGCAAAGGGGGCGCGGCGTTTCGATCTACGGCCTGATTGCCGCGCAGAGCATTCCATTTGAGTGAATGCTGAGGCTTTGGTTACGCCGCTACCGGTATCGGCAGAGCAGGAGTGCTGTAGCGGCGCGGTCTCTGAACCTTCATTGACCGGTTGCTCGCCGTGGACTGTGCCTCAGGGCCGACAGTTCTCGGTGGGCAGGCGCATGCTGCGTCGTTCTCGTTTGCGCGTCCGCATCCGGGTGTGTGCAACTCCGGGCGACCCAGAAGCCACGTCTCGTTTCCTTAGGCTTGCGTGCCCGATCGCAACGATCAACAAAGGAGAGACCGCGATGACACCAAACGCAACCTATGACGGTTCTCGAACAGGCGTGGCGATCAATGATCTGCAAATGCAACATAAGAAGGCGCGCCTTGAAGAGGGGGTACAAAAGGGGGTACGGGAGTGTTATCGAATTGACCCAACCCAGCATTCATGTCCCGTGCGGGGCATCTTTAGATCGGTTTCACATCCGGTTTCATCCACCGGACGCCCTTTTTCATTGGGGAACTGGGCGAATCGCGTCCGCCGGCATACGCTGAAATCCGGTGACTGCCAGCGCCAAACGGGGGGACCCGACATCAGCCGATCACGAGGTTGTCCGGTCCCCCGTCCCAAGCAGTCCCGGCAAATTGAATCGGACGCGGATCTTTTCGCGAAGTGCTGGATGGATGCCCTTCGGGTCAACCAGCAATCCCCACTGCTGTTTGTTGTGGTGGTGCGAAAGCTGGTGCAGGCCGAAGGCGTGCATCATCGCGTTGCGACGCGCGCCGACATCCTGCGCGTGGTTCACGGACTCCTTGACGGCCTTAAGCACGAAGCTCCCCTTGTTGGCGATTCGCTTGGCGAGGTCCAGCGCGCTTTCCATCAGGGCCTCTGTCGGGAACACCTGGTTGACCATGCCGCACTGCTTCGCATCCTGAGCGCCCAGCCAATCTCCCGTCATCAGCCATTCCTTGGCCTTGCGGGCGCCCAGTTCCCAGGGATGCATGAAGAATTCCACGCCTGCCACGCCGAACTCGAGCGTGGGATCGCGGAACCGGGCATTTTCAGCCGCGACGATCAGGTCGCAGCACCAGGCAAGCATCAGTCCGCCTGCCACGCAGGAGCCCTGCACCGCCGCAATCGTCGGCTTGGCCAGGTTTCTCCAGCGTTCGCACATTTCCAGGTAGATCTCCTTTTCGCGACCATAGAGACCTTCGACGCCGGGCCCGTCGAAAGCAGCCCAGGTACCCACCGTGCGGAAGTCACGCCAGGTTCTGTGGTGGTCGCCACCCATGTCGTGCCCGGCCGAAAAGTGATCGCCGTCGCCTGAGAGGATGATGACCTTGATTGTGTCGTCCTGCGCGGCGCGATCGAACGCTGCGTTCAGCGCATAGGTCATCTCCATGTTCTGCGCGTTGCGCACGGCCGGTCGAGACATCGCGATGTTCACGATGTCCGGCGTGAGGTGCTCGTAGCGCACGCCGTCGTAGGTGTTGGGATCGAAGGATGTGGACTGCATGGATGTCTTAGCTGGTTCAACGCTGATGGTCGGGATAAAGAGGAATGGGCCGGATCTCGGCGCCCGTGGCGGATGCGATGTGCTCGCGCATGCGCGAAGTGATCTCCGCCTGCATTTCGCCGGGGGCGGGATACAACTTCTCGATGTCTTCCAGGATCGACGGCATCCGGTCAGTGACTGGAACACCCAGCGCCAACGCCCACTTCTCGACCTGAAAGATGAATTCAGGGCTCACACGCGGAGGAATTTCGGCGTTCATGCGGTCGCCCATGGCCTCATCGAGTGAGACGAAGTCGACCGCTGCCGCACGAAAGCCATCCAGAATCTGTTCCAGGCAGTCAGCGGCGATGGAAGTCCCATGGATCAGCCAGACGTGGATCGGGTCGCGACCGAAGACCGCTCTCGCGTTCGCTGCATGGGTGCGCAGCTCGTGCAGCGCGCTCTCGACATAGGCGCGACGTATCTGGGCTGCGTCCTCGGGTGACCCGCGTTTCAAAACCCGACAGTACGCCGCGTTCCAGCGGATATCGTGAAATCCGATGCTCACCGGGATCGGCGTGTAGCCCATGTCCTCCAGCCTGTCCAGGATCGCATCGCATTTGCACGCCGTGTCGCCCCAGAGATCCATGCAAAACCGGAAGCAGCGTCGCGGCGCCTGGTTGATATAGCGGCCCAGGTATTTCTCTGCCTTTTCGATGTCGCGCGCGTAGGTGTCCGCGTCCAACCAGTTCAGCGGCGGATGGTTGTGCGTGTGGTTGGCGACATGGTGGCCACTCCCCACCCACAGGTCGAAAACCTCGAGCAAGCTCGCGTCATCTTCAATCGGCGCGGTATTGGAGAATTGGTACACCCCAGCGACGCGATGCGCCTTCAATGCAGAGATGATCGCTCGAGTGTTTGATGGCACACTGTGCCCGGGAGCCATCGGAACTCCTCGGAGCAAAAGCATGTCGTCGATCGTTATAGCGATTTTCAGTCTTCCCAATGGTGAAACGGGCACGTCATGCTCGTGAATGCCGGGGGTGGGATGCATGATTTCGCGGCGAATTAGTTGATGATCACCAAGCATCGTCGTTACGAATGCGCGGGTCTATTCGACAAACCGAAAGGTGACTTTCAGCATGGAAAAGTGGCGGCAGTCGGACGGTGAAGACTCGGCCCAGATTTCGTCCTTTCGATGGTAGACAGCACTCCGCCACGGCAGCAGGGCGGCCCCAGGCGCTCGGTTCACTTCGATCTCGCCGATCTCCGCTTGATGGTGCGTATCGCTGACACGAACAGCCTCACGCGTGCGGCCGAACAGGTCCACACCTCCCTTCCGGCTGCGAGCAATCGGGTCAAGCAGCTGGAGCAATCGGTCGGCATGCGCCTGATCAACCGCACCAGCAAGGGTTTGACACTGACAAGCGCGGGCCAGACGATGATCAAGCACTCGCGCCTGATCCTGGAGCAGATCGAACAGCTGCGCGGTGAGATGCTCGATATCTCCGAAGGCGTCGACGGGCGCTTGCGCATCATGGCCAGCACAACGGCCATCAGCGAGTTTTTGCCTTCAGTGATCGAACGGTTTCTTGCAGGCCGGCCTCGAACCAGCATCGACCTGCGCGAGCGCCTGTCGAGCGACATCGTTCGCGCCGTTGCGGAGGGCGTGGTCGATGTCGGCGTGATCCTCGAAAACGTCGGCACGTCGGGGTTGGAAATCTATCCCTACCGCACTGACCACATGGTGCTCGCCGTTCCTTCAGGTCACCCACTGGCCGGCAGGCGTGCTGTGTCGTTCGAGGAGACGCTGGACTTCGATCACGTCGGACTCTCCCAGACGAGCACTCTGCACGCGTTCTTGCAGCAGCAGGCCGAAATACTCAGGCGACACATCAGTCTTCGCGCCCAGGTGGGGAATTTCGAGGCCTTGTGTCGGATGGTTCAGGCGCGAATCGGCGTCGGTGTGCTCACCCATCTGCCGGCCGTGCGCCATGCGAAGTCCATGAACATCCGCATCGTCGACTTGGAGGACGAATGGTCCATTCGGCCGCAGTACATCTGCATCCGAGATTCGGAGGAGCTGCCTCCCTTCGTCCGTGACTTCGTCGAGATGTTGCGCGCAGACGCACGCGATAGCCAACGCCCTGCCGGCTGACAGATGGCGGATTAAGCAGGGCGAAACTGCTCTTTCCCAATCGTGAATTGCCATGAGGCCGGCCCCTCGCGATTATGCGGGCCTGGAGGCCACGTGCGCCTGCTGACAACCTTCAAGAATTGGAGACGACAATGAATTTCAGACTGGGCGCAAAAGTCGCCATGGCTGCGGCACTCACCTTGACGCTGCAAACGGGGTTCGCCCAAGCGTGGCCGTCGCGGCCGGTGCAACTGGTCGTTCCGTATCCACCTGGTGGCGTGCTGGACAACTTCGCCCGCCCCATGGCCGAGGCTCTGAGCAAGGAGCTCGGGCAGCCCGTCGTGATCGACAACAGGGCTGGAGCGAATGGGATCATCGGGACGACGCGGTGCGCCAAGGCCCCGGCCGACGGTTACACGCTTTGCATCAGCAATGGCGACATCCTGTCGCTCAATCCACAGCTGTATTCGAAGCTTTCATACAACCCGAAGGCCGATCTGGTTCCAGTGGTCCGCATGGCCAACATGGTGGCGGCGATCGTCGTCTCCTCCAGCGTCGGCGCGAAGAACCTCACCGAACTGGCCGTCTTGGACAAGGCAAGTCCCGGCAAGGTCAACTGGGGGACCTTCGGCACAGGCAGTACGTCGCACGTGTTCCTGACCGAATACAACCGTGTGTTCGGATCCCACCTGACCCACGTGCCGTATAACGGATCGGCGCCCCTGATGCAGGCCCTGCTGGCGGGTGACGTGCAGTCCGCGATGCTGGCGCACGTCGCCGTGGCGCAATACCTCGATTCCGGCAAGCTGCGGGCTATCGCCGTGATGGGCGAAAAGCGCTCCGACTTCTTCCCTGGCGTTCCGACCATCAGCGAACAGAAATTTGACTTCTCCGGCGAGAACTGGATCGGTATGACGGCCCCGGCAGGCACGCCCTCCGCGGTCCTGGACCGCGTCAATGTCGCGGTCAACAAGATCCTGGCCGATGCCGCATTCCGCAAGCGCAGTCTGGAGGCATTGGGGCTCGAACCCGTGGGCGGCTCGAGGGATTCCTTCGCGCGATACCTGGAGCGCGAGCAGGCACTTTGGTCAGATCTGATCTCGCACAGCAAGATCAGGCTGGACTGAGAACTGATCGAGATTTCCAGCCGTATGAAGCTGCATCAACCTCCCACCTTCTTCTCCTTGGTACTGCGTGCCCTGCGCAGGTATCCGGACCGCATCGCCTTTCGCCAGGGCGAAGTGGCGGTCCGCTACCAAGACGTCATCGACTTCATGGCGAAAGTTCAGGCGGTGCTGAGTTCCCAGGGGGTTCGCGGGGGCGCGCGCGTCGCGTTGCTGACAGAGAACCGGTACGAAACCTGGTGTGCGTCCGTCGCGGTCCAGGGGCTTGGCGCTGCCACCAGCTGGCTGCATCCGCTCAGTTCGCTGGACTCCCAGCTCTCCCAGATCACCGACGTGGGCGCGTCGGTCTTGATCATCGACAGCGACGCATTCGAAGCCCGGGCCCATGAAATCGCACTGGCGCTTCCTGACGTTTCCGTTTTCTGCGTCGGAAAAGGAGGCCCCGGTGCCGACCTGCTGTCGCTCATTGCCGCACACGACCACGCCGAACCCATCGAGCGAGCCAGCGCCACCGACATCGGCACGCTGAACTTCACCGGGGGCACGACCGGCCGCCAGAAGGCCATCGTGCGAGAGGCGGGTCAGGTCGCGCTCATGGCCATTGCCATGAACAGCGAACTGGAGTTGCCGGACGGCGTGCAGTACCTGGCGATCGCGCTGATCAGCCATGTCACAGGGCAGTTGATCGCGCCGACGCTGATGCGCGGAGGCACCGTCCATCTGATGAAGAAGTTCGACGCAGGGCAGGTCCTGGAGACCATCCAGCGCGAACGCATCAGTGCGACCTTGATGGTGCCCACGATGATCTACAAGCTTCTGGAGGCCCCACTCGAGGCGTTTGACCTTGGCAGTCTCGAGCTGGTCGTCTACGCGGGATCCGTCATTGCGCCGGACCGTCTGCGGCAAGCCATTCAACGCATTGGCCCGGTCTTCTCTCAAGTCTATGCGCAGACGGAATGCACCCCCATCGCGGTTCTGCGGCGCGGCGATCATGATCTCGAAGACCCGTCGTCATTGTCAGCGTGCGGCTACCCGATGGCGACGGCCGAGATCGCGATTCTTGGCGACAGCAACGAGCCGGTCGCCGCTGGCGACATCGGTGAGATCTGCGTGCGAAGCCCGTCGGTGATGCACGGCTACCTGGAGCAGGCTGAAGCCACCCAGGAGGCCCTGGCGGGTGAATGGTTGCACACGGGGGACATTGGTTTTCTGGATCTGCGTGGCCGCCTGTCGATCGTGGACCGGAAGAAGGACATGATCGTGTCCGGAGGCTCGAACGTCTATCCGCGAGAGGTCGAGGACGTTCTGGCCGCCCATGTCGCAGTCGCTTCTGCCGCCGTGATCGGCGTGCCCCATGCGACGTGGGGTGAAGCCGTCGCTGCGTTTGTCGTGCTGCGGGACGGGGCCGAAGCCGAGGCCGCTGACTTGATCGCCTATGTCCGGGAGCGCAAGGGATCGTTGATCGCGCCGAAGCAAATCATCTTTGCGGACGCACTGCCGACGACGCCATTCGGGAAGATCGACAAGAAGAAGCTGCGTGCGCCCTATTGGGAGCGGGAGACAAGGCTGATCTGACACGTGGTGGCCAGGCGTTTCGTGACGCTGGTGCACCGGAACCGTCCCAGGGCGGCAGCTCCGCCGACCCTTCAAAGACTTGCGCAAGCGTGCCCTGCTCGAGGGCGCTTCGCCTCCAATTCACGCCGCCACGCCGAACGCAACGTGCTCAAGCTGGTGATTCTCCGGGCCTTTTCGGCGCTCACCGCCGACCGACGGCGTGACGACAGACCTCGACAACGAAGAGCGGCTCGCGAGCGACGTCAAGCGCGCGGTTGACTTCGGCTTCGGCGGCAAGCGCGCGCCGTGCGCAAGCTCGCGGCGTTTCTTCAGCGCCCGCCCGACACCGCAAACGTGGTGGACCTGCGCAACTTTCAACGCCACCTGGTCGACACGGGCACTTGACCTAGCAGGCTCAACGCCACGCTGACCCGCCTGCGGTTCTTCTTCGACATCACCCGTGGGCCACCTCCGTTGATGGCCAAGATGCAGCCGGTCGAGTTGCCGCGCGCGTTGCCGATGGGTGCTCAGCCCACCAGATGTCGCGCGCCTGATCGCCGCAGCGCACAACGTCAAGCCTCAAGCCGAACTGTCAGTTGCGTATGGCGCAGGTCTGCGGGCCCACCCCCATCACACGACCCATCGTCGGGACGGACCGCTGCACAGCAAGGTGAGTAAGGGTTGCCACCGATATTCATGGGCCTTCTACGCGTCTAAAGTTCATTCAGCGATAAGAACTTTCACTCAGAGAGATTAAATGAACCACAAGACGCCCAGAACCGATCTCAGTAGGCCGCCATGTGAGCGCCAACTGAACCGCACGCTGGCGAGACCGGCATGTCATTGACGATCCGCTCTTCCTTTTCGATGGCCGCACCCATCGGTGCGGCATGGGCCCTGCTCACGGACGTGGAAAGGGCAGCGCCATGTTTCCCGGGAACCCAACTGCTGGGGCAGAACGAAGACGGCTCGTGGAAAGCGAACTTCGTCGTGAAGCTTGGCCCGATGGCGTTCATCTTCGAAGGCCGCTTTCAGATTGCCGAGGCCGACGCAGAAACGAAACACGTCGTCGTGAAAGCACAAGGCTCCGACAAGAAAGGCCGGGGCGGGGCGAATGCAACGGTCGACGTTCATCTGTCCAGCGAAGCCGGGTGCACTGTCGCGCACGTGGTGTCGATCGTCGAGCTGTCTGGAAGCGTTGCGCAATTCGGCCGCGGCGCCGGAATGATCGAGGCGCTCTCACGCCAGCTGATCAACCAGTTCGCGACCAACCTGCGGCAAGCGTTGCCGAAGCATGCCGAGCCTGCGCTTGGTGAGCTTGCTCCCCCGGCTCTGGCGGCGCCACCGCATCAATCCGTGAACGCGGGGGGGCTGTTCGTCCGGGCGATGGTCGCTCCATTGAAAGCGTGGATTCGCAGACTGTTGGGCCGGGGCGCGGTTCGAACCACCAACGATGGGTCCGCGCCGTGAAGCCCTGCGATTTCCAGTATCACGCCCCTCGCACCGTCAAGGAGGCGATTCATCTCGCCTCCACGCTCGAGAACGCGAAATTCCTGGCTGGAGGGCAAACGCTCATGCCCATGATGAACTTCCGCTTCGCGCAACCAGAGCACGTCATCGATCTGAACACGGTCGATGAACTTCAGGGCATCCATCAGTCTGGGGCAACGCTACAGATCGGCGCGTTGGCGCGGCAACGGGATATCCAGCGGTCGCCGCTGGCACGTCGGTCAGCGCCTCTCATCCCTGAGGCGTACTCGTTCGTCAGCCATCCGCAAATCCGCAACCGGGGGACACTGGGTGGTAGCTTGTGTCATCTGGACCCGGCTTCAGAGCAACCCTGTTTTCTAGCGGCGCAGGGAGCGAATCTGCAGGTGCAGGGACCGAATGGCATGCGCACGGTTTCCATCGACGATTGGGTGCTCGGCTACATGACCCCGAACATCGACGCCGACGAAGTGCTCACGCGCATCGATTGCGACCTGTGGCCTCCGGGCCACGGCTGGTCATTCACTGAATTCGCGCGGCGCCAGGGCGACTACGCGATCGTCGGCGTCGCTGCGCTTACGACTTGCGACGCTCGGCGCAATGTGTCCCGGATTGCGGTAGCGCTTTGTGGCCTGGCGGAAGGGCCGGTGCGACTGCGCGACTTCGAAACGGCCGCGGTGGGGCAAGCCGCCGATGAGGTGTTGGTCGAGCAAGCTGCATCCGCTGCGAGTGCCATCGAAGCCATGGCGGACGCGCATGTGTCCTCGGACTATCGCCAGCATCTTGCGGGCGTGCTTGCCGCAAGAGCAATCCGCACGGCTTTCAACCGCATGACGCATGGAGCATCAGTCTCATGAGCATCCATACGATCCACTGCCAGATCAACGGCAAGGCTTGCGAGCTGCGCACGGAAGGGCGGCGCACCCTGGGCGACCTGCTTCGTCACGACGTGGGCCTCACCGGAACGCACTACGGCTGTGAACACGGTGTGTGCGGCGCGTGCACCATCCTGTTCGACGGCCGCACGACCCGAGCCTGCCTGACTCTTGCGGTGCAGGCGGATGGCCACGCCATCACCACCGTCGAAGGCCTCTCCAACGCGGACGGCACCCTGTCCATCCTGCAGCGGGCGTTCCACGAATGCCATGCATTGCAGTGCGGTTTCTGCACGCCGGGAATGCTGGCCACGCTCACCGAGTTGATCCGCGACAACGCCGACCCGACCGAAGCGGAGGTAAGGGACGCGCTGACCGGAAACCTGTGTCGCTGCACGGGTTACCAACCGATCGTGGAAGCAGCGCTCCTGGCGGCGAAACGCTACAGGGAAAGCGGCATCGCCGTCCCGCGCGAGGAGACGAAATGAACCATCCAGAGGCGAAAAGGATTGCCGAACACGCCTACATCGGGCGCCCTGTGCGACGCACCGAGGACAGCAAGCTCCTCCAGGGCAAGGGCTCGTTCGTCGACGACCTGAAGATCCCCGGCGTTCTGCACATGGCGGTGCTGAGGAGCCCGCACGCGCATGCACGCATCGTCGCCATCGACACGAGCCAGGCAAGTGCAATGGAGGGTGTATTCATGGTCTGGACCGAGGCCGACCTTCCGCCAGCGGCCCGAGAGCCAATGCCCATTCTCGTGCCGAACCCCGCGATCCGGCAGTTGAGAGCGCAGCGTGTACTCGCCCGCGGGGAAGTGTGCGCGGTCGGCGATCCCGTGGCTTTCGTCGTGGCGCAGAACCGATACCTCGCCGAGGACGCCTGTGATCGCATCGTCGTCGAGTACGAGGAGTTGCCGGTGGCATCGAACGCCCTCGAATCCTTGAAGCAAGGTTCAGCGCCGGCACACCTGGGTGCGCCGGATAACCTGGCCGCTCACGCAACGATGGGTTTCGGCGACGTGGCAGCCGCATTCGAGAGACCTTGCGTTCGCGTGAAGGAAACATACTGGCAGAACCGCGGCTCCGCACACCCGATGGAGACGCGCGGCTACCTTGCCGAGCTCCACCCCTCGACAGGTGAGCTCACGGTGTGGTCGTCCGGACAGGCTCCGCACCTTGAAAAGAAAAGCCTGATCGAGCTGCTGGCGTGGGACCCCGAGAAGCTGCGCGTGATCATGCTTGACGTCGGCGGCGGCTTCGGGCCAAAGGCGATGTTCTATCCCGAGGAGGCGATGGTGTGCGTCGCCGCCTGTGCTCTCGGGCGCCCGGTGAAGTGGATTGAAGACCGACGGGAGCACTTCCTCACCGCGACGCAGGAGCGCGACCAATGGTGGACCATCGAAGTCGCATTCGAGACCGATGGCCGCATACGCGGCGTGCGGCTCGAGATGGTGCACGACAACGGCGCGTGGTTGCCATGGGGAATCATCATGCCCTGGATCTCGGTGACGACCACGCCCGGCCCCTACGTCATCCCGGCGATGTCCGTGGACCTCCGGGTGGTGTTCACCAACAAGGGGCCGACGAGCCCGGTGCGCGGAGCGGGCCGGCCCCAGGCGGTCTTCGCCATGGAGCGCATCCTCGACCGCGGTGCGCACCGTCTCGGCATCGATCGGACGGAGTTGAGGAAACGCAATTTCATCCAGCCCCGGCAGATGCCCTACGAGGTGGGATTCATCTACCGCGACGGCAAGCCGATGCGGTACGACAGCGGGGACTATCCGAAGACGCAGGCGGCCGCACTGGAGCATGCGGACTACGCGGGTTTCTCCGTGCGCCAGCGAACGGCACGCGCCGAAGGACGGTTCATCGGCATCGGCGTGGCCAACTATGTCGAAGGCACCGGCCTCGGGCCATTCGAAGGAGCCACCGTTCGCGTCCAGCAGAACGGCCGAATCTCTGTGCTCACCGGCGCATCGCCGCAGGGCCAAGGCCACAAGACGACCTTTGCACAGATATGTGCAGATCAGCTCAATGTGCCTCTCGACCTGATCGATGTGGTCACAGCGGACACCAGCGCGGTCTCGATGGGCATCGGCACGTTTGCGAGCCGCATCACAGTGACGGCGGGCAACTCCGTCTACCTGGCTTCGCAGAACGTTCGCGTCCAAATCCTGAAGCTCGCTGCCTTCCTCATGTCGTGCGACGCCGAGCTGCTCCAGCTGAGCAACTCGCGCGTCACGCACATCGGCGATCCGGCGAAGAGCATGGTCTTGGCGGAGCTTGCGCGCTTCTCGCAGGGCATGCCCGGCTTCTCGCTGCCTGAAGGAATGAAGGCGGGGCTGGAGGACACGCAGTATTTCTCGCCTACCCAAAGCACATTTTGCAACGGTACGGCGGTTGTCGAGTTGGAAGTGGACGTCGACATCGGTCAGATCCGGATCCTCAACTATGTCATGGCGCATGACTGCGGAAACCTGATCAATCCCATGATCGTGGACGGCCAGATCCAGGGCGCAGTCGCCCACGGTATCGGCAACGCTACCTTGGAATGGATGCAATACGACGAGCAGGGCCAGCCGATCACGACCAATTTCGGCGAGTACCTGCTTCCGATGGCGACGGACGTGCCACGCGTGCACGCGATTCACCTGGAAACGCCCTCGCCGCTGAACCCGTTGGGTGTCAAAGGCGCCGGCGAGGGCGGGACGATCCCGGCAGCCGCCGCGATCATCAGCGCGATGGAGAACGCCCTCCAGGAATACGGCGTCACGTTCACGCATTCGCCGCTCGTTCCCGAGCAGGTGTGGAGCCAGCTGCGCGACGCGCAAGCGTACGCCGGAAGGCGCGCAGGAGGGCAATCATGACCAGCGGAATCCGCTTCGAAATCTCCTCAGGCGAGGCGCGCATGACTTTGTGCCGCCCGGAGACCGGGAATGCGCTCCGGCTCGATGACATCGTGGCAGCGAGCCAATGGATTGGCGATCTCGCGCGGGCAACACCCGACGTGAAAGTCCTGAGGCTCTGCGCCGAAGGTGAAACCTTCTGCGTAGGCCGAGCGGTCGAACCCGGAGCCGCCCCGCGTGGACAAAACCCTGAATCGACGCGCCGTGGGTTGGTGGATCCGATTCTCGATCTCTATCGAGCTCTGCACAGTGCGGATGTCGTGTCCGTCGCGCAAGTGCAAGGCGACGCGCACGGCTTGGGGTGCGCCCTGGTCGCGGCGTGCGACCTCGCGGTGGTGGCCGCGACCGCGAAATTCTCGCTTCCGGAGATGCACAAGGACCTCCCGCCCACCTTGGCGCTGTCTGCGGTCTTGCCGAGCGTGCATCTCAAGGCAGCGGCAAGCCTCGTGCTCGGCGGAGCAACGATCGACGGACGCGCTGCCGTTGCGGTGGGTCTGGCCGGCGAGGTGGTGGACGCGCAGAACCTTGGCGCCCGCGTGGACGCGATCGTCGAGCATCTCGTCGCGCGGCACCCGGTTGCCCTCAAGACCGTCAAGCGCTATTTGCGCGCTGCGGGTGCTCCGGACCATCAGACCCATGCCGAACTCGCGGCAAGCCTGCTGAGCGGGGCGATGTCCGACATCCGTGCGGACCAGCACACGAACGGCTGATCAAATTTACAGAGTACCAATATGAATGCATTGAAGCCAGTTGAGGCATACGTCGACGACCGTCCGGAAGACGGCGTGTTCCAGGTCCACTCGGACATCTTCTCGGATCCCGCGATCTTCGAGTTGGAGCAGAAGGAGATCTTCGGGAAGACCTGGTGTTTTCTCGCGCTCGAGAGCCAGCTGCCCAAGCCCAACGACTACCTGACGACCTCTATCGGAACGACCCCGGTCCTGGTGATGCGGGACGGCAAAGGCCGCATCGGCGCCTTTCTGAATATCTGCAGACACAAGGGTGCGGTGCTGTGCCGCAAGGAAAGCGGCAACACGAAATTCGTCGTTTGCAACTACCACGGCTGGGCTTACGGAACCAACGGGAAGTCGATCGATATCAAGGATGCCGAGGGAGGCTGCTATCCCCCGCGCTTCGGGAGCCAAGACCACAACCTGATCCCGGTCGCACGAATGGAAACCTACAAGGGACTCATCTTCGGATGCCTGTCGCCCGACGTGGGTCCCCTGTCGGAGCACTTGGGGGAGCTGCGAACGTTCCTGGACTTCGCAATGGAACAGAGCCCGCAGGGAATGGAGTTCGTGGCTGGCCGTATCACGTACACGTTCAATGCCAACTGGAAGCTCCAGATGGACAACGGGACCGACTTCTACCATCTCACGTCCACACACCCGAGCTTCATGGAAGTCGTTCAGCGTCGCGAGAACGAGAACGCGGGCAACGTGGAAGCGAAGATGTTCGATTGGTCCAAGAGGCTGACCCAGACCGGAGGCATGTTCGGCTTCGAGAACGGCCACACGATGGTGTGGTTGGATCAGCCGCAGCCGGAACGCCGGCCCGTGTACTCGCGCTTGGACGAAGTGCGCAGCCGTCTTGGCGAGATGCCGGCGCAATGGATGCTGAAGCTGCGCAACATCACCGTGTTCCCGAACATGCAGATCGCTGATGCAACATCGCTACTGCTGCGCACATTTCGCCCGATCGCTCACAACAAGACGGAAATGCGCGTGTTCTGCATGGCGCCCATCGGCGAAGAGCCGGAAGTGCGCGCTTTCCGCCTGCGTCAGTTTGAAGACTTCTTCAACGTCAGCGGCTTCGCAACGCCGGATGACACCACTGTGTACGAGGACTGCCAGATCGGCTTCGCCTCCGGCCGGGGAGGCTGGATGCAGGGTTATCAGCGCGGCATGGGCGCGACGATCGCCGGCCCGAGCGAATCCGCGAAGGCGCTACGCGCCAATCCCCTGTCCAGCGTGGAGGGGCCCTGGGCCATCCAGAACGAGACGTGCTTCCACCCGACCTACCGCCAGTGGGTCAAGTTGATGCGACCGGCTTTGGCCAGCCGCCAATCGAAGGAGGAGCGGGCGTGACACCTCTCAACGAAGAAGCCGTGCAGGTGCTGCAGAACGAAGGCATGTTCCTGGATGACCAACGCTGGGACGACTGGCTCGCACTGTTCACGACCGATTGCGAGTACTGGGCGCCGACGTGGCGGACCGAGGACGAGCTGACAAACGATCCGCAATCGCAGCTGTCTCACATCTACTACGCGTCGAGGGCTGGCCTCGAAGACCGGATCGTGCGGATTCGCTCCGGAAAATCGCCCGCATCGTCGCCAATGCGTCGCACCGCTCACATCCTGGGCTCCGTGGCGCCAATCGGCGACGCCACGGAGTCCCATCTGGTGCTACGCGCAACCTGGGTCACGCACGTGTTCGACCCGAGGCATAAGGAGCAATTCACTTTCTTCGGCGCCAGTGAATATGCCTTGCGCAACGAAGGCGTCTGGAAGATCAGCAGGAAGAAGATCATCGTGAAGAATGACTACTTCCCTGCCGTCGTCGACGTGTATTGCTTCTGATGAAATCCGTGAGCGTCGAAATCGACGGCGGGCCGAGCTTCCGGCAGCCAGTAGGGGACCGTGTGATGCGGGCCGCCCTGCGCGCCGGGGTTGCCTTTCCCTACGAATGCAACTCGGGAAGCTGCGGTTGCTGCCGTTTCGAACTGCTGAGCGGCACCGTGGACGTCGCCTGGTCGGAGGCGCCCGCATGGACGGACCGAGACCGCCGCAAGGGGCGGTACCTCGGTTGCCAGACGTGTGCGACCTCCGACCTCGTGATTCGTGTGATGCCGGACGAGAAAGTGCTTGCCGGGCCCAGGCCGCAGAAGTTCAGCGCAGTCCTGAGTGCCAAGCGCTGGGTGACGCACGACATGTGCATGCTTGTTTTTCATTCGGACGGGCCGGCGGAGTTTCTTCCCGGGCAATACGCAATCGTGCGCGCACCGGCTGTTCCCGCACGCTGCTATTCCATGTCCAACCTGCCGAACAATTCAGGCGACTGGGAATTCATCGTGCGACGCGTACCGGGCGGGGAATCCAGCGAAGCCGTTGTGGATTCGAGAATCGGTACCCCATTCGAACTCGACGGGCCCTATGGCATGGCGTTCCTCAGGGAAGCTGGGGCGGAGGATCTTGTCTGCGTTGCCGGGGGCTCGGGGCTCGCCCCGATGCTATCGATCGCACGCGCCGCAGATGCCGCGGGCCGCTCGGTGGAGTTTTTCTACGGTGGCCGCCGTCCGCAGGACATGGCATGCATTCGCGAAATCGAGGCACTTGCCGGGTTCGGCACCCGCCTTGGCGTACATGCGGCGATTTCGTCGCCTCACCCGACCGAGGACGCGCACTGGACCGGTGAACGTTGCCTCCTGCCCGAGCTTCTGAAACGCCGGCTCGGAGCCGAGTTGCCCCGATTCCGCTACTACGCCGCAGGTGCGCCGGTGCTGATGTCCGCGCTGGAAGAGATGCTGGTGGGGAATGCCTTGCCGCCGGATCGGCTGCACTTTGACCGCTTTTAGTGAGAGGGTTTTGACCATGTTCGAGATTGCATGCGCTGCGTCCGATTTGCAGGATGGCCAGGCGCGCTGGTGTTCCGTCCGTGGCGAGGAAGTCGCCGTGTACCGTGTCGACGGCGAATACTTTGCCAGCGAAGACCGCTGCTCGCACGGCAGCACATCTCTTTCTGACGGCGAACTGGACGGCCACGAGATCGAATGTCCCCTGCACCACGGCAGTTTCGACATCCGCACCGGCGTGCCCGTCGCGCTGCCGTGCATCAAGGCCATCCGCGTCTTCCCAATAAGGATCGAGAACGGAAACGTCTTGGTCTCGCTCGATTCATGACTTACATACCCAGGAGCAACACAATGCCTCTCACCCGTCGCAGCGCCGTTGGCGCCCTTGCAGTCGCGATCGCCAGTCCCTCGCTGATGAGGTCGGCCTTGGCGCAGCAATTCCAACCCACCAAGAGCGTGCGAATCATCGTGCCCTACACGCCTGGGGGCGTGCCCGACCTCATGGCCAGGCAGATCGCCAAGCAACTGGGGGCCATGTGGAAGCAGACGGTTATCGTGGAGAACAGAGCTGGCGCCTCGGGTGCCATAGGCATCGACAACCTCGCGAAGTCGCCGGGCGATGGGCACTCGTTTCTCATTGCCGACGATGGCGCTCTAATTTCCGCGCCCTTGTTGAAGGCCAAGTTGTCTTATGACCCGGTGACGGACATCGTGCCACTGGGCTCCGTCGGCGCCTCTCCCTACATCATCTTCGGCCCACCTGATTCACCATCGCTTCAGCAACTCTTCGCACGTGCGAAGTCCGATCCGGGTTCGGTGGACTACGCGACCAACGGTGTCGGGGGCCCGCATCATCTGGCCTGGGAGCGTTGGCAGGAGCAGCTGGGCCTGAAGCTGAACCAGGTCGCATACAGCGGCACCTTGCCGGCGTTGCAAGACGTGGCGGCGGGTCGCGTCGCCCTCATGGTCGCTACACCTTCAAGCGCGTTGGCACTGCTTCAAGCGGGGCGCATCAAGCCGCTCGCCGCTGTCTCGAAGACGCGTTTTCCATTCTTGCCGAACGTGCCTACGACGCTTGAACTTGGGTATCCGACGATGGAAGGGGTCGCCTGGTACTGCTTCATGGCACCCGGAACGATGCCTGCGGACTTAAGGGAAAAGGTAAGTGCGGATCTTCGGGCCGTGCTCAATTCGAAGGAATACATCACCTCGGTAGAAGAGAGGCACAACGTGCCTCTCGTCCTCACGGGCAAGGAAGCCGGTGAGCGGATGACCCGCGAGCGTGCGCAGGCAAAAGCACTCTTCAAGCGTATTGGCATCGAGCCGGCTTGATTCCTCCCATCCGCAACCAATTAAGCAATCGAGCGGCCGGTAATGCGCGTCGCGAAGGAACAAATCATGAATCTTGAAAAGACTGGCGAAATTCGGACGATGAAGATGTTCATCGATGGGCACTGGGTCGACGCGTCAGATGGCGGCACCCTGGAAAGCTCCAACCCCTATTCAGGCCAGGTGTGGGCAAGGGTTCCCAATGCGACGCAGCTGGATGTCGAAACCGCAGTGCTGGCGGCAAGACGTGCGTTCGATGAAGGCGAGTGGCGTGAGACGACCCCCCAACACCGGGCGCGCCTCATGCGGCGGCTGGCAGACCTCATTGCAAAGAATGCCGAAGATCTCGCCCGCATCGAGTCGACCGACAACGGAAAGCTCTATCGTGAGATGCTGGCGCAGTGGCGCTACATGCCCGAGTGGTTTCACTACTATGCGGGTCTCGCAGTTTCCGGGCAGGGCCGCGTCCTGCCGAGCGACAAGCCCAATTTCATCGCGATGACGCGGAAGGAACCGATGGGCGTGGTGGCGGCGATCACTCCGTGGAACTCGCCTGCGTTTCTCATGAACTGGAAACTTGCCCCGGCCCTCGCAGCCGGGTGCACCTTTATCGTCAAGCCGTCGGAGCACACGCCGGTGTCGAGCTTGGCGTTCGCCGCACTCGTCGAAGAGGCTGGCTTTCCCAAGGGCGTGTTCAACGTGCTCTCCGGTGGCCCTGAAGTGGGCAAGCTGCTGTCTTCCGATCCCCGCATCGACAAGGTCGCGTTCACGGGGTCGGACGGCGTTGGCAAGATGATCGCGCAGGCCGCCGCCAAGAACCTGACCCGGGTCGGTCTCGAGCTGGGAGGAAAGTCGGCGCAGGTGGTGTTCGATGACTGTGACCTGGCCGTCACCGCCAACGGCATCATTTCCGGCATCTTCGCGGCCACCGGCCAGTCTTGCATGGCGGGCTCGCGCTTGATCGTGCAAAAGGGTGTCAAACGGGCATTGATCGACCGCATCCTCGAGCGAGTCAAGACGATCAAGCTTGGCGATCCCATGCTGTCGGAAACGGAGATGGGCCCGGCCGCCACCAAGCCGCAGTTCGACAAGGTGCTGTCGATGGTGAAGACGGCCCGCGAAGAGGGCGCACGCGTAGTCTGCGGTGGGCGGGGCGCAGAGATCGGTGGGTACTTCATAGAGCCGACGATACTCGACGACATCACGCCTGCCATGAGCATCTTCCAAGACGAAGTATTTGGCCCTGTGCTGGCCGTCGTCGAGTTCGAGACCGAAGAAGAGGCAGTGAAGCTCGCGAACGACACGCGCTATGGACTCGCAGCGGGCGTCTGGACGCTGAACGTGCAAAGGGCGCATCGTGTATCCGGTCTCATCCGCGCGGGCTCGGTGTGGATCAATTCGTACCGCACGCTGGCCCCATACGCTCCCTTCGGCGGCTATGGGCAAAGTGGCATCGGCCGCGAAAACGGTCCGGAGGGACTCGCCGAATACCAGGAAACGAAGACAGTGTGGATCGAGACGAGCGGCAAGTCGCGTGATCCGTTCACGATCGGCCTTTGAGTGGGTGCGCTGTCCGTGAACCACGATTCAATTGAAGTCCCGGAAGGAAGTCGGCCACCACTGGCGTTTGCGAGCGACGTGGCCGCGGAGATGCTCAGGAGGCTGGGCATCGAGTACATCGCCCTGAACCCGGGAGCAAGTTACAGGGGGCTGCATGATAGTCTCGTGAACTATCTGGGCAACCGCAAGCCGCAGATGCTGCTGTGCCTCAATGAAGATCACGCAGTCTCGATCGCGCATGGTTACGCCAAGGCGACTGACAGGATGATGGCCTGCGCCCTGCACAGCAACGTCGGATTGATGCACGGGCTCATGGGCATCTTCAATGCTTGGTGCGACCGAGTGCCCATGTTGGTGCTCGGTGCCACGGGCCCTGTCGCAGTGGAGAAACGTCGCCCCTGGATCGACTGGATCCACACGACGAAGGACCAGGGCGCGCTGCTGCGGCACTTCACGAAATGGGACGACGAGCCCCGCTCCGCGGATTCCATCGTGGAAGGAATGATCCGCGCCGGGCAGACGAGCATGACATTGCCGCACGGGCCCACGTACATGTGCCTGGATGCCGGGCTTCAGGAGGAGAAGCTCGCGAAGCCGGTGCGTATCCCCGAGCTCACGCGATTTGCGGCGCCGCCTCCGCCTGCCGCAAGCCAGGCTCAGGTCGAGCGCGTTGCCGCGCTGTTGCTCGAAAGCCGCCAGCCCGTGCTGTTGTTCGGTCGAGGCAATCGCACGCAGGATGCCTGGGGCAAACGCGTGCAGCTGGCCGAACTGGTCGGCGCGCGCGTACTCACATCCGTGCGCGAACGTGCGATCTTCCCGACTGACCATCCGCTCAATGCATCTGCGCCCATCCAGTGGATGTCGCCGCATGTGAAGTCCGTGGTCGCAAGTGCCGACGTGCTCGTGAGCCTCGAATGGCCGGAGCTGAACGGGACGCTGCAGCAAATCTCGCGCGACACCACGACCTGCAAGTCGCAGGTGGTTCATGTATCGCTCGAGAACTACATGCAGAACGGCTGGAGCATGGATCACTTCAGCGTGCCACCGGTCGACGTGCCGATCCTGGCAGATGGAGACACGTTCGTGTCGCAGTTGCTCGCGTACCTCCAGCAACTCATCCGCCCCGGCCAACGTTGGAACGGCAGCAGCTTCAACCAGCACAAGCCCGCCGAGTACAGCGAAGGCGCGCAGAACGAGTTGCAGCCGCGCGACGTCGAAGTGGCGCTCGCCAAGGTGCGTGGCAACCAGAAGTTCACGCTGGCCCATGTCACGATCGGCTGGGCTGGCGACGTGTACCACTTCCAGGACCCGCTCGATTTCCTCGGGCATGACGGTGGCGGCGGACTTGCGGCTGGCCCTGGACTGACCGTCGGTGCGGCGCTGGCCTTGCGGGATAGCGGACGCATCGTCATTGGCGTGCTGGGCGACGGCGATTTCATCCAGGGCGCGACGGCCTTGTGGACCGCGGCCCACTACCGTATTCCTGCACTCTTCCTGGTCTCGAACAACCGTTCGAACTTCAACGACGAGATCCATCAGGAAGCCGTAGCGAAGGCGCGAGGACGCGAGCCAAAGAACCGATGGATCGGACAGCGCATCGACGACCCCGCAGTGGACCTGTGTGCACTCGCGCGCGCCCAGGGTGTCGAAGCCGGCGAACCGGTCGCGAGTTCCGAAGCGCTTGAAGAAGAACTGCGTCGGGCACTGGCAATCGTCGCGGCGGGGCGACCCTACTTCATCGACGCACACGTCGCCACAGGCTATGCCAACCCGCCGCTGTCACGCGGCGAAGAGTAACGCGGAAGGTGCGTCCATGGCCACGATCCAGTCCGACGCAGCTGCCGTGCGCGGCATCGGGCGCGAACCGACCCTCCTCCTATTGAAAAGAAAATGATGAACGAAAGTCTGAACACGACACGTCAGCGAGTCTCCGCGGCCGAGTGGAACGTCCGAGTGCAACTTTCGGCCGCCTACCGGCTGCTCGCACACTTCGGGGTGAACGACCTCACGTACAACCACCTGTCCGCGCGCGTTCCGGACGCGCCGAACCAGTATCTGGTGAAGCCCACGACATTCATGTTCGACGAGGTCACGGCTTCGACGCTGCAGAAGTTCGACTTCGACGGGCAGCCATTCCAGGAAGGCCCACCCAGCCGTGGCGGCGCCTTCGTGATCCACGCAGGTATCCTGGCGGCGCGGCCGGATGTGAACGTGATCTTCCACACGCACACGACGGCGAACACGGCGGTATCCGCGCAGGAGGAAGGGCTGATGATGCTGAGCCAGCACGCGATGGCGTTCTACAAGCGCATCGCCTATCACAGATTCGGCGGCTTCGAATTCAACCTCGAGCAACGCGAACCGCTGCTGAGGGACCTGGGTCAGTACAGGTACGCCATCTTGCGCAACCACGGCGCGCTCGTGTGCGGGCACAGCGTGCCTCAAACCTTCGTGGACCATCACTTCCTCGAGATGGCATGTCGCGCACAGGTTGCCGCATTGGCGGGGGGTAGGCCCGTTACGACGATCGAGCCCGAGGTCTGCGAGTACGCGGCCGTCCAATACGAGGGCATAGACCCCGCGAAGTCAGGCAGCAAGGACTGGGCTGCATGTATCCGGCTGTTGGACCGCATTTCTCCGGGCTACGACGAGTGATGTCATCGCGGCAGCATGCGCGTAGTGCGCTGCGGATTCACCAAGACCATTGGAGTTTTCGCCCGGAACGCCAGCACCTGCCGGCATAATCCCCGCATGCGAAGAAGCACATCGATGGAGTCGCCAAGCGCAGCTCACTCCACAAGCGACACCGGGACGGTTGCGCGCATCGCGTTGCTGCTGAGGCTGGCAGCGGAACAACGAGACGCTTTTTCCCTGAAGGACATTGCGACTTCCGCAGCGTTGCCGGTTCCCACTGTGTATCGCCTGCTCGACCTCATGGCCCGCGAGGGCCTGATCGCCCACGAGGGAGGGCGTCGGGGCTATCGGATCGGCACGGAGTTGTATCGCATCGGCTCCCTCGTAAAGGCGAATACGCCGCTCTCGAAGGTGATCCACGCGATCCTTGTCGAGGCTGTGTCGGAAATCGACGAGACCTGCCACTTCGCCCAGTTCCTGCCGTCGCAACTCGCGATCATGTTCGATGCAAGCGTTGAGTCTTCGCACCCCTTGGGCTTTCGCTGGCATATGCACAAGCCACTTTCGCTAGTCTGGGGCGCAAGCGGTCGAACGGTGCTCGCTTACTTGCCCGAGGAAAAGATGGACCAGGCCCTGGCCGAGGAGTCCAAGTGGTCTTCTCCCAAGGAACCCCCGAAGCGCGAGGACCTGAAGCAGGCCCTCAGCACAATTCGCGAACTGGGTTATGGGTTTACGAGAGGAGAACGCGTCCCCGAAGCGGTAAGCGTGCTGGCTCCCGTATTCGACGAGAACAACTCGATCTACGGTGCATTGGGGTTCGTCATTCCCGAGCCGCGCTTCGACATGGCCAGACTTGAGCCATTGGCTGCCGTAGCCAAGAAATATGCCCAGCAGTTGTCGTCTGCCCTGGGTGCGCCTCGATCTTCTCCGGCAAGCTCGAATCCGCGGTGACGTGGACTGTCTGGAGCGGCCCCCCCGCGCTCTCGGAGAATGAGGTCCATCAGTTGCACATCGCCACATCAGTGCCGGAGAACGATGAAACCGCCGCGGCTGTCAGGTCGGCGGCCGCGAGTCGAACCAGGTCGATATGCTTCGCGGTGAGTTCCGGTCGCCGGCGGGCAGCGGGCATCGACACACCGACGCTGCCGATGACGACGTTCGATGCGGCGGCGAAGACTGGCGCGGCGATCGCGTGCGCCCCCTGAGCGCGCTGGCTTTCGCTCACTGCATAGCCGTTTCGGCGCACGGACGCCAGGGAACTGAGCATGCTGGCCCAATCCGGCAGCCGTGTGTGATCTTGATCTTCAGTGCATTCGCGCAGGTAGATGGCCTTCACGATCGTTTCGGGGAGGACTGAAGCCACCGCCCGACCCGAAGCGCCCCGCAGCAGCGAATAGTCGAGGTCGGTGCGAGTCACGTAGCCAATCGCGTGATGCGATTGCAGTGAGGCGATGAAACGCAGACGTCCGGACTCCGACAAGTACGCGGCATAGAAGGCAGACTCGCCGCTGCGCTCCACAAGCTGCTGCTGGACGCGCTCGATTGCTTCGTAAAAGCGGCCGAGCAACAGCAGCGTGCTGGTAGGCCGCAGAAAACCTGGCCCTGTTCGATAGCGGCTGTTCGCATCTTGGGTTGCGTACTGCGCGCTGGTCAAGAGCTTCAGGATGCGATGCGCCGTGCTGGTCGGCAACTGCAGCGCGTTCGCCACCTGCGTCACCGAGAGTGGGCGCCCCGCTTCAGCCAGTAGAAGCAGGACGTGCATGCCGCGAAGAACGGCGCTCGATGAGTGTTCCATGGGGGCGGGCTATGTCCAAACGAGTGCAGAGGCGGGCTACTTCGATCCCGGCAAGCGGGACGGGGCGGGCGGGTTCGTGCTCATAGCCATACCCCAAACTGCTCCATAAAATCGGTGAGTGGATTGTAATTCCATTCAATGAAAGTAGACGCAACTTCTATGTCGACCCGATCCGATGGCGTCCCACGCACCCAATTAACTGTCTTGCCCTACCTGGAGCAAATCCGCGGAGGCGCAGTCCGGCTGCTTGGCACGCGGTGTCGCTCGTGCGGATTCAACACGTTCCCGCCTACGACGGTGTGTCCGAGTTGCATGGCGCTGGACGTCGAGCCGCTGCGCCTCTCCGCGGCCGGCACGTTGTACAGCTTTACGACCATTCGGCATGGCAAGGCGGAGACATACGGCGGCTACGTGGACTTCCCCGAGAAGGTCCGCGTGTTCGGCCACTTGGCCGGCTTCACGCCGGAAGCCCCGCCCAAGTGCGACATGGTCGTGTCCGTCGTCCCCGGCAAGGCGCAGACGGCGGAGGCGACAGCGGCCGCGATCGACTACCTCTTCGTCGAGGGGTGTGGCCGATGAGCAGGCGCACTACCTACGTCGTCGGTACCGGCATGGTCCCGTTCGGTCGCTTCCCCGAACTGAGTCACCGCGAGTTTGCCTGGCCGGCCGCCCGCGCTGCAATCCTCGAGTCGGGCTTTCGCAAGGACGAGATCGATGTTGCGTACTCCGCTTGCGTGCTTGGCGGAATGCTCACCGGCCAGCAAATCCTCGGCAAGATCGGGCTCACGGGCCTGCCCATCATCAACATCGAAAACGCGTGCTCAAGCGGGTCCACAGCCCTCGGTGAAGCGATCGCGCGCATCCAGGCGGGAATGGCCGATGTCGCTCTCGTGGTGGGCGTGGACATGCTCAGCAAGCTCGGACGCGGCCCGCTGCCCCTGTCGCCGGACGATTGGGACGCCGCGCACGGGCTCACGATGCCCGGTGTCTATGCGATGCGCGCGCAGCGATACCTCCATGAACACGGTATCAGCCGGACCGACCTGTCGCGCGTCGCCGTAAAGGCTCGCGCCAATGGTGCCCGCAATCCCCTGGCGCAACTCACGACGCCGATCACGCTCGAAGAAGCGGAAAGTTCGCGGATCGTGGCCGACCCGCTGCGGCTGGCGCACTGCTGTCCGACGGGTGACGGCGCGGCTGCTGTGGTCATCGCGTCTGAGGATTGGGTAAAGCGTTCGAGCTGCACGATGCCGATCAAGGTCGCCGCGACCGTGCTGCACTCCGGGCACTTTGACCCTGGACCCATCTCGATGGTGAAGTCGCACGTGTCCACCAGATCGGCCGCCGAAGCCTACGAAGCGGCGGGCATCGGACCCGAAGACATCGACGTCGCGGAAATCCACGACTCCTTCTCCATTGCCGAACTCATGTACTACGAGGCCTTCGGCTTCGCCGGCCCCGGAGAGGCGGTCGCTTTGCTTCGCAGTGGTCAGACGGAGCTGGGCGGCAAGCATGTCATCAACCCCTCGGGCGGCCTGATGGCGCGTGGGCACCCCATCGCCGCCACCGGGGTCGCCCAGATCGTCGAGATCTCGCGTCAGCTCCAAGGACGCAACGGCGCGCACCAGGTCGAAGGTGCACGCATCGGCTTGTGCCACGCCACCGGAGGCGGCATCTCCGGCTTCGAGCATGGCGCGTGCGCCGTGACGATCCTGACGCGATAGCCAGCCACCACCACCACCACAACAACAACAGGGCAGACCATGACTGTTCCGATCGGCACGCCGAGTGCCCCATTGGCCGGCTACAGAGTGTTGGACATGACGACTTTCCTGTCCGGTCCGTTCGCCACCCAGATCCTGGCGGACCTGGGCGCCGAAGTGGTCAAAATCGAGCCCCACAACGGGGGGGATTCCAGCCGCACGATCCCACCCTATTTCGTCGAAGGTGACAGCGCGTATTTTCTGGGGATCAACAGGAGCAAACGCAGCATTGCGCTGGACTTGAAGTCGCCACATGGCGTCGCGCTGCTGAAAGAGATGATCGCAGTCTGTGACGTGGTGGTTGAGAACTACCGTCCCGGTGTCGCCGCGCGCATGGGCCTGGATAGCGAGAAGCTGAGAGCGCAGCACCCTCGCTTGATCTGGGCTTCGATAAGCGGCTTCGGACAGACCGGGCCGTGCAAGGATCACCCTGCCTACGACATGATCGTTCAGGCCTTGTCAGGCGTCATGAGCTTGACGGGGGAGGCCGGCCGCCCTGCGGTGAGACTCGGCATCCCTGCCGGGGACATCGTGGCCGGCATGTACGCCTCCATCGCGATCAATGCAGCGCTGGCGGACCGCGAGCGGACCGGGAAGGGGCGTGCGATCGACATCTCCATGCTGGACTGCCAGCTAGCGATGCTCTCTTACCAGAGTACGTATGCCTTGGTGGCCGGGATCACGCCACAACCGCAAGGTGCGAAGCATGACTCGATTCCCACCTACCGGTCGTTCGTCGGCAAGGACGGACGCGAATTGGTCGTGACCGCCAACACTGAGCGCATGTGGCGGGGGATGTGTTCGGCGATTGGGTGCCCGGAATTGGCTGACGACGTCCGCTTTTGCGATGCGCGCAGCCGCCTCGCCAACCGCAACGCGCTATGGCCCATCCTGGAAGCCGCATTCAGCAGCAAGTCCGCCGCCGATTGGATCGAGCCGCTACAGGTTCAGGGCGTCCCGGTTGCGCTCATCAAGAAGGTCCCGGAAGCATTGGCGGACGCGCGCGAAGCCGGCCGCGGCATGGTCATGCAACTCGACGACCTCGACGGGCGCTCCGTTGAAGTCGTGGGCAATCCGATCAAGCTGCAAGGTGAGTCGCCGCTGCTTCCACGATATCCGCCAAGACTCGGCGAAGGCGCCCACCCAGTGCTCGCATCCTGGTTGGGAAAAACGGAGCGGGACGTCGAGTCGATTGCCGCATTGGGTGCCTTGCAGTTGTCACGTGCGTGAATGAATCCCGTGTCGCAGGCATATGCGTCCACCTCTCCCTTTGCCTGCAAGGTCACGAAGTCGAGTTGCTGGACCTCGCGAGGGCGGATCGCCTACGACATCGCGGGCGAAGGGCCGTGCGTTGTCCTTCTGCACCCGATTGGCATCGACCGTTCCTGGTGGGACAGCTTTGCGACCGCTTGGTCGCCAGTGCGAACCCTCATCGCCATAGACATGCTGGGCCATGGCGAATCCGAGCTCCTGACGTCATCCATCACGTTGGCTGAGCATGCGCATTGCGTCTGGGAGGTCCTGGATGCGCAGGGAATCGGGGCAGCATCTTTCCTGGGCGTTTCCATGGGCGGCATGGTTGCGCAGCATGTCGCCATCCAGAGGCCGCAGGCTGTGCGCGCACTCATTGCCTGTGCCACTGCGGCGACATTTCCTGACGACGCGCGCACCACAATCCGCGCCCGGGGAAACACTGGCGTTGCCGGAAAGGTGGCAGACATGGCTCCGGAGACCCTGCGCCGATGGTTCAGCGATCATGCGCCTGCACAGCTGGTCGCGCGCTGCGAAACGGCGCTGCTCCAACAGGACTGGTACAGCTGGAGCGTGAACTGGCAGGCGATCTCCGCGGTGGAGACGATCCAGGGACTTTCCGCGATCAACGTGCCGACACTCGCCGTCGCATGTGCGGCCGACGCAAGTCTGCCCATCGCGGTGACGCGTCGCATCGCGGAAGTTGCACGGGGTGAATTCATTTGGATCGAGGGCGCGTCGCATTTCGGCATCTTCGAGACGCCTGCGCGCTTCATCGACCCGATCGACGCCTTCCTGCGCAGGCATGAGCGCCAGGCAGATAGGAGCAGCGCAAACGGCTCATGAAGGCACCAGGTCGCGCAGCCGTGAATTCAAACCAGGCCATTCTTGGGATGCGCGACACAGTCATCGGCGACGCGCTGGACGAACTCGCCGGTCGGTTCGCGGCGGACGGTGCCCTCGTTCGTGCGTGCTGATGCTCGCCCAGCCCGTTGGTCCGAATTGGTAGTCCAACCTGGCTATGACACCTTGCTGCGTGCATCGGCAGGCCGTAGCTAAGCGTTTCTGTGGTTTCCAATTCTTGTCAAGAAGCCTGCCGAACTGGCCGAGAGGCCCGGCGCCACCCAGAGCGAAGCGCTGGCGGTCCGCCGCACTGCGGTCGTCCTCTCCTCCATTCGGTCTCTCGCGCAGCTGTTCATCGAGCCATCGGCGCGCATCGCCAAGCGCTCAATCCATCTCGCAAAGCAGGGAAGGGCCCAGGCCGACAGGAAGCACAATGCTGTGGACTATGCTGGCACATGTTACTTACCGCACACGAGCGAGAACTGCAAGCTTGGACGAATGACTTCTCTTTGGTCATCACCGAGGTGGCGCGCATCGGCAATGACGGGCAGGGCGTGCGGACCCGGCCGCGGTCGAGGGCGATCACGACGTGATCGACGGCAGCAAGATCTTCATCTCGAATGGAGCGAAGCGCGCCCCGGATTTCGTTTGCCCGCGACCTGAACCGAACCCGACACCAAACCGGACCCGAGAGAAAGAGAGCCAACCATGAGCAACAACGTCTTCGTCACCGGCGTCGGCATGATCCCCTTCACCAAGCCCGGCCAGCACCCGCCGTATTACGAGATGGCCGCCTCGGCCACCCGCGCCGCGCTGGCCGATGCCGGCATCGGCTACGAGCAGATCCAGCAGGCCTACGTGGGCTACGTGTACGGCGACTCCACCGCGGGGCAGCGCGCGTTGTACGAGGTCGGCATGACGGGCATTCCCATCGTGAACGTCAACAACAACTGCTCGACGGGTTCGACGGCGCTGTTCCTCGCGCGCCAGGCGGTGGCGAGCGGTGCGGCCGACTGCGTGCTTGCGCTCGGTTTCGAGCACATGACCCCGGGCGCCCTCGGCGCGGTGTTCAAGGACCGCCCCAGCCCCTTCGACCATTTCGACGAAGCCACCGAGCAACTCGTCGGCCATGGCGAGATCCCGCTGGCGCTGCGCTACTTCGGGGGAGCGGGCCTCGCCCACATGGAGCAATACGGCACGCAGATGTCGACCTTCGCGAAGATCCGTGCCAAGGCGAGCCGCCATGCATCGAACAATCCAGTGGCGCTGTTCCGCACGGTGATCACCGAAGACGAGGTGATGGCCGCGCCGGTGATGTGGCCCGGCGTGATGACGCGGCTGATGGCCTGCCCGCCGACCTGCGGCGCCGCCGCGGCCATCATCTGCTCGGAGGCGTTCGCACAGCGCCACGGGCTGGACCGCAGTGTGCGCATCAAGGCGCAGGCGATGACCACCGACGGCGCGGCGACCTTCGGCGCCAAGGACATGCGCGAGGTGGTGGGCTTCAGCATGGCGCGCGCGGCGGCCGAGAAGGTCTATGCGGACGCGGGCGTGAGCCCTGCCGACATCGACGTGGTCGAGCTGCACGACTGCTTCGCGCACAACGAGCTGATCAGCTACGAGGCACTTGGGCTGTGCCCTGTGGGCGGTGCCGAGAAGTTCGTGGTGGACGGCGACAACACCTACGGCGGCAAGGTGGTCACGAACCCGTCGGGCGGCTTGCTGTCGAAGGGGCATCCGCTCGGCGCGACGGGGCTGGCGCAATGTACGGAACTGGTCCAGCAGCTGCGCGGCACAGCAGACAGGCGGCAGGTGGAAGGCGCGCGGCTGGCGCTGCAGCACAACCTGGGCCTGGGCGGCGCCTGCGTGGTGACGCTGTACGAGCGCGTGTAGAAGTGCGTGCAACCATGATCGACAAGAAATGGATCGGGCATGAACTGCCCGCCTCGGTGGTGCCCATCGAGCTGACTCTGGGCTCGGGCGGCATGACAGGGAGGTGAGCATGGGGCTTCAATCTCCCTTGCAGGGTATCCGCGTCGTCGAGTTCGAGGGCATCGGGCCGGGTCCGGTGGCCGGCCGCATGTTGGCGGCGCTGGGGGCCGAGGTCACCGTCATCGCACGTCCCCAGGCCGGTGCCGTGCAAGGCCTGGGCAGCAGCACCGACAACCTCTTGCGCGCCCACAAGCAGGTGCTGACGCTCGACCTGAAGACACCCGAAGGCGTGGCACAGGCGCTGGACCTCGTGGCCATGGCCGACGCGTTGATCGAGGGCAACCGTCCCGGCGTCATGGAGCGCCTCGGGCTCGGGCCGTCGGTGTGCGCGGCGCGCAACCCGCGCCTCGTCTACGGCCGCATGACGGGCTGGGGCCAGGAGGGTCCGCTGGCACAGGCGGCGGGCCACGATCTCAACTACGTCGCGCTGACAGGGCTGCTGTCGCTGTCGGCGCAGCCCGGCGCGACCCCGATGGTGCCACCGACCCTCGGTGACGCGAGCGGTGCGCTCAGCCTGGCCTTCGGCATGGTCTGCGCGCTGCTGAGCGCGCGCACCACGGGGCAGGGCTGCGTCGTCGACGCGGCGATCCTCGACGCGGTCGCCATGCTGGGCATGCTGGTGCACTGGCTGCACGCGAACAACAGCATCGGCAGCACACAACCCAGCGTGTTCCACGACTCGCCGTTCTACGACGTGTATGCCTGCAAGGGCGGTGGCTTCGTCACGGTAGGCGCTCTCGAGCCGCAGTTCTACGCCTTGCTGCTCGACAAGCTCGGCCTGACCGACGTCGACCCGCGCGAGCAGATGCAGCGCGAGAAGTGGCCGGCGCTGAAGCAGCGGTTTGTGGAGTGCTTTCGCACCCGGACGCGCGACGAGTGGTGTGCGCTGCTCGAGGGCACCGACGTGTGCTTTGCGCCGGTGCTGACGATCCCGGAGGCGGCCGTGCACCCGCACAACGTGGCGCGCAACCTGTTTCCGAAGACGCCTTCGGGGGCGATCGACACGCAGGTGGTGCCGCGCTTCAGTTCGCTGTGATTTCCAGTTTGGTCCCGTCTTCCGGGCATGCGCTCGGGAAGGCGGGCATTTCACGGCTTCATTCCCATGCGGTCGGCTCCTACAGACCTGGAGGCCCGGGACGGCGTAGCTTGGTCCCGACTTTGGAGTCCGTACCAGCGGCGGTAGCCGCATTTCCGCAAGGAGAACCCTATGACCGAGTACGTCAGGCCGCCCCAGAACAAGCCGGTGCTGGTGCCGGATCCAGATGCGCGCCGGGATGTCCCCGATGAGGAAGATGTCCTCGACGACGAGGCGGAGCCGGGGAAGGGCGAGAACGCTGCAGGCTTCGTGAAGCCCGCGCGCGACGACGGCAAATAGGCAGTCCCCGGGCGACCGCTGCCAGGACGCTGTGTTTTCCCCGGCCAGGGGAGGGACAATGCGTTCATGACTTTCAGGACTACCTTGTTCCAGGCACTGCGGGCGGCAGACATCATTGTCTGCAATGGTCAACGGGTCGTCAGCAAACTGCTGGACAGCGGGCCAGAGATGCTGCTCGAGCCCTACGTCGATCTTGCCGACGGCTCGACGCAGTACATCCAGGATGTGGAGATCCTGGTCGACGGCGAAGGCCGGGCCTACACGCCTGCCAAAGGCAGCGAGACGGAGCCGCTCGTGTGGGGCTTCCAGGTCGTGCGTTCGCTCAGGGCTGCCGACGTTGCCACGATCGAGCCGCCGCGCTTGAAGCTCGAGGAGGTGGTTGGACGCCTCAGGAAGATCGGCGGCCAGGGACGAAGGCGCGAAGAAGCCTCGTAGCCCGCAGCCAGGGCGAGCGTCACTCCGCCGTCACCCCCGCCGATTTCACGATCTTTCCCCACTTGTCGTACTCGGCCAAGAAGAAGCGATTGAATTGCTCGGGCGTGCCGCCGCGCACCGTGGCGCCCTGCGACGCCAGCGTGTCGCGCAGCTCCTTTTCCTCGAGCGATGCGTTGATGGCCTTCGACAGGCGCTCGATCACCGGTGCCGGCGTGCCGGCCGGCGCGAGCACGCCGAACCAGGTGCCGGCCTCGAAGCCTGCGATGCCCGCCTGCTGCATGGTGGGCACCTGCGGAAACTGCGGCGAGCGTTCGCTGGAGGTGATCGCGATCGCCTTCAGCTTGCCGCCCTTGACCAGCGGCGCCGCGGTGCTGAACACGTCGAACATCAGGTCGATCTGGCCCGCGACCAGGTCGACCAGTGCGGGGCCGCTGCCCTTGTACGGCACATGCACCATGTCCACGCCGGCCAGCGTCTTGAAGTATTCGCCGGCCAGGTGTGCGGCGCTGCCGTTGCCGAAGGAACCATAGGTGAGCTTGCCTGGTTTGGCCTTGGCCTCCTGCACCAGGTCCGCGACGCTGGCGGCCTTCATGGCCGGGTTGAGCACCAGCAGCAGCGGCTGCGTGGCGACCAGCGTGATCGGCTCGAAGCCCTTGATCGGCTCGTAGTTGAGCTTGGCGTAGGTGTGCGGCGTCACCGTGAGCGGCCCTGCGGCGCTGAAGAGCAGGGTGTAGCCGTCGGCCGGCGCCTTGGCGACGAACTCGTGGCCCAGCGCGCCGCCGGCACCCGCACGGTTCTCCACCACGATGGCCTGGCCGAGCCGCTCCGAGAGCGAGCGCGCCAGCAGCCGCCCCGTCTGGTCGGTGGAGCCGCCGACAGCGTAGGGAATGATGAGCTTGACGGGCTTGCTCGGGTAGGCCTGCGCGTGAGCGCCTGCCGCGCCCAAGAGCGCGCAGGCGGCCAGCGCCAGGGTGCGGTGCCAGCTGAGCGCAGGGCTGCGCGCTTGCCGGATGAGCTTGGGAATCATGCGCTTGTCTCCTTGTTGTCGTGGGCTCGCCTCACTCGGTGAGGGACGTGGCCGCCGGCGTCTCGCTGGCAGACGCGACACGGCCGACGGGATCGCCGAAGCGCTCCAGCATGACCTGCTCGAAGGTCACGCCTTCCGATGCGAACCAGCTGCCCGAGCGCAGCCGGTAGGCCTCGTGCTTCAGCGGCGCCTGCGGTTCGGTGCCAGCGGCCAGCGCCTTGGCACCGCCCAGCACCGCGCGCCGGAAGCGCACCACTGCCGCATCGGAAGCCGACAGGTGCTCCTGCGTCCGGTCGGCAATGCGGCCCTGGCTGTCCTGGACCATCGCGTCCTGCTCGGCCACGCCGCGCACGCCGGTAAAGCTGACGTGCTTCTGGTGGTGGCGATCGATCAGGTACTCGTTGGCCCGGTTGCGCACCGGGATGAAGTCTTGGTCGACCTCGGCGATGACGCCGTGGCCCGCCTTGAACTTGCGCAGCTCGTCTTCGGACAATGGCCGCTCGGGGTTCCAGGCATAGGTGTAGATCCAGCAGTTCTCGTCGTCGATCGGCACCCAGGTGTAGCCGAAATGGGTCTCGCCCGGCAGTGTCGAGGGGGTGGTGCTGTGGGCGGGCAGGGCAAACTGCGCGGTGCGCCAGTAGCGCACGCCATCGTCGGCACGGCGGGCGCCTCCGACCACGAAGCCGACCTCGTGCTCGAGGATGGAGAAGCGTGGCAGCGGGTCCTCGCGGATCCAGCGGAGGCGCTTCTCGTCGGCCGGTGCGTCAGGGTTCGCGTTCGATGGCACGCCAGGGGCCGGCATGTGCAGGAACGAGAAATGCGAGGTGTCGAGCGCACCTTCGATCGACTGGGCCCAGTTGCACTCCTGCAGCTTCTTGGTGACGAAGCGGTGCGTGGCCGGCAGGGAGCCGAACTCGAGCCGGGGCACTTCGGGCAGCGCGCAGCTCCAGGGATCGGGGCCCATGTAGGCCCACACCACGTCCCCGTACTCGCGCGTGGGATAGGCCTTGAGCCGCAGCGTGTCGTGGTAGGCCACGCCCGGCGGCACATTCGGCAGCTCGACGGGGCGGCCCTGCAGGTCGAACTTCCAGCCGTGGAACACGCATCGAATGGCGCAGTCCTCGTTGCGACCGAAGTAGAGATCCGCGCCACGGTGCGGGCAGCGTGAATCCACGAGGCCCACTGCACCGTGGCTGTCGCGGAATGCGACCAGCTTCTCGCCCATGATGTTCACGCGCAGCGGCACGCCGTCGCGTTCGGGCAGTTCACGCGACAGCGCCACCGGTTGCCAGAAGCGGCGGAAGTACTGCCCCATCGGCGTCGCCGCGCCCGTGCGGGTGAGCAGTTCGTTGTCGGCGGCGCTCAGCATGTCGCTGCCTCCGAGCGTGCGCCCAGGCCGTAGGGGGCGCCCCAGCCCAGGGTGTCCAGCGTGGGGCCGGAAGGGGTGTATTCGCAACCGATCCACCCTTGCCAGCCCAGTTCCTCGATCAAGCCGAGCAGGTAGGGGAAATGGATCTCTCCCGTGCCGGGCTCGTGGCGCCCCGGCACATTGCCGACCTGGATGTGGCCGATGTGCGGCCAGACGGCGCGCAGCCGATCGGCGATGGCGCCTTCCTCCATCTGGATGTGGAAGGTGTCGAAACACAGCTTGACGTTCTCGCGGCCCAAGGCTTTCACGACCGCCACGCCCTCGTCGATGCGGTGATAGAGGAAATCGGGAAAGCGCGCGCGGCAGCAAGGCTCGAGGATCAGCGTCAGCCCGGCCGCACGGGCCGCGTCGGCGGCCCAGCCGATGTTCTCAAGGAACAGGTCCATGCACCGCGCGCGTTCGAGTTGCGGCCCGATCTTCCCGGGCATCACGTGGATCAGTGGGCCGCCCACCTGGACCGCGTAGTCGATGGCCGTGCGGATGCTCGCCTTGAAGTCCTGCTCGCGTCCCGGCAGCGCGGCCAGGCCGCGCTCGCCCGCATCCCAGTCGAAGGGGGAGAGGATCTGCACGAGTTCGAGCCCATTGGACGCGAGCCGCGCGGCAACCTCCTTGGCCGGGTACTCATAGGGAAAAGCCACCTCGACACCGCGAAAGCCCGCAACCGCCGCGGCCTCGTAGCGCTCCAGCATGGGCAGTTCCGTGAACAGCCATCGGAGATTGGGATCGAATCGCAGCATCGTGGGAGAGCCTCCTTGTGATGCCGATGGTAGATTCGCCTGATCGTTGAGACAAACCAGCAATATTAAGCGGGCATTGAGTTTTTCTGATGAATCCGGCCCATGTCACGCTGCGCCAGCTGCGCGCCTTCGTTGCCATCGCCGATGCGGGTGGCTTCGCTGCCGCCGCGCGGCGTTTGCATCTCACGCCCTCGGCGCTGAGCCTGCTCATCAAGGAACTGGAGCGCGGCATCGAGGTGCGCCTGTTCGACCGCACTACCCGTGCGACTGCGCTGTCGCTGGCAGGCAGCGAGTTCTATCCGCTGGCGCGCAAGGTGCTGGACGACCTCGCCAGTGCGCTCGAAAGCACGCAGGACCTGGAGCAGAAGAAGCGCGGCACTGTGCGCATCGCCTGCACGCCGCTGTACGCGGCCACCACCTTGCCCGAGCTGGTGCTGCGCTATCGGCAGAAGTTTCCGGCCATTGCCGTGCACGTGCTGGACTCACTCAACCAGCAGGCGCTGGCGCGCGTCATGAGCGGCGAGGCCGACCTGGGCGTCGCGCCGCAGCGCCAGGCACCGCCGGAGCTGGTGCAGCAAAGTCTTCTGCGCGACCGCATGTGGCTGATCTGCCGGCCTGATCATCCTTTGGCCGCCCGCGGCCGCGTGAGCTGGGCGCAGGTGCTGCAGGAGCCTTTCGTCAGCCTCACGCGCGACTTCACCAAGCGGCTGCAGGCCGACCTCTTCAAGCACTCGGCCACGCTCGCGCTGAATCCGGCGCACGAGGTGTCCTTCATCACGACCGCGCTGGGCATGGTGCAGTGGGGGCATGGCATCACGGCGCAGCCCGGCCGCTCATTGACGCTGATCGAGCCCTTCGGCCTGGTGGCACGGCCTCTGGTCGGGCCAGTGGTGCACAGGCACCTGTCGCTGTTCTGCAAGCGCGACCAGGCGTTGTCGCCGGCGGCGGCCAGCTTCAGGGACTTCCTGCGCGGGGCGATGCCCGCGTTGCCGGTATCGCCGGCGCGCGGCTGATGCCGTCGCGTTGGGAGTCAGTGGAGCACCGCGCAGGCCCTGAGGTCTGCAGGCTCCAGCACGATGGGCACCGAGGGCGCAGCGCGGTAGCGCTCCAGCGCCTTCGCCTCGATGCACGCGAAGTAGGCCTCGCAGGTGAGGGTCAGGTCGGAGTCGGGGTCCGCGTCCGGGTCATCGCAAAGGTCGCGAAGGGCGGCCTCGGAAACATGGGCCATGATGCGGGGTCCGTCGAGTCCATCGGGGTAGATGGCAAACCGGACGGTCTTGGTGTCGGCGCAGTGGATCGCTTCGCAGTTCATTGTCGTTCTCTGGGGGAGCCTCTCTTTTCTTATGCGTCCAGATTTGACTGTGGCACGCACGCGGGGTGGCGCGGCATACTTCGCCACCTGGAGAAAGACGACACCTACAGAGAAGCTCCACGCCCATGAACGATGTCTTCGATTTGCAGCGCTTCGTCGATGCGCAGGCGCCCGTGGTCGATGCGGTGCGCGGCGAATTGCGCAGCGGCCGCAAGCGCACCCACTGGATATGGTTCGTGTTCCCGCAACTGGCGGGCCTGGGCCGCAGCGCGATGGCGCAGCGCTATGCCATCGGCTCGCTGGACGAGGCCCGCGCCTACCTGGCGCACCCCCTGCTCGGGCCGCGGCTGCGCGAATGCAGTGCGCTGGTGCTCGCGGTCGAGGACCGCAATATCCACGAGATATTCGGCGCGCCGGACGACCTCAAGTTCTGCTCATCCATGACCCTGTTCGATGCGGCCGATCCGTCGGAGCCGGTGTTTCGGGACTGTCTGCACAAGTACTTCGGCGGCCTGCGCGATCGCGAGACCCTCGCCCGGATCGAAGGCGGCGATGGGGGCTGAGATCGCGAAGCATCCTGCCCGCGCATGGGGCAGGGGAGTCGACTGGCTGGTTGCGCTGACGCTCGCCGTACTGCTGACCGGCTGCGCAGGGCTGCCGAAGGAGGTGGAGCGCTCGCCCTCGTATGCGATCGCCGACACCGCGAACACGGCGCTCGGCCGCCTCGGCGCGGCCGGTGCGCCGGATGCGCAGCAAAGCGGTTTCCGGCTGCTGCCGCTGCCGCCCTATTCGATGCACGCACGCCTCGAGCTGGCGCGGCGCGCGCAGCGCAGCATCGACGTGCAGTACTACCTGATACAGAACGACGAGACCGGCCGCTACCTGTTGCGCACGCTGCGCGACGCGGCCGAACGCGGCGTGCGCGTGCGCGTGCTGGTGGACGATCTCTACACGGCCGGTGCCGACACGCTGCTGGCGAGCCTGGCGGCACATCCGAACGTGGAGGTGCGCCTCTTCAATCCCTTCCCGGCGGGGCGCGGGCGGTTGTCGACGCGGCTGGCCGCCTCGCTGCTCGACATGAACCGCGTTCATCGCCGCATGCACAACAAGCTCTTCGTCGCCGACAACGCGATGGCCGTGGTCGGCGGTCGCAACATCGCCAACGAATACTTCATGCGCGATGCGGGGGCCAACTTCATCGACATCGACACGCTGGTGACGGGCGCGGTGGTGCCCCGGCTGTCGTCGCTGTTCGACCTGTACTGGAACAGTCCCTTCGTGTATCCGATCGAGTCGATCGTGCAGGTCGAGGGCACGCCGGCGCAACGGCGACAGCGTTTCGAGGAGATGACCTGGGACGCCGCGATGTGGGCCCCGCAGACGCCGATCGAGCGCGACCTGCTGGGCTACCAGGCGCTCGCCGAGGACCTGGACGCGGGCACGCTGCCACTGGTCTGGGCACGGGCGGAGGCCCATGCCGACACGCCGCACAAGGCCCTGGGCCCGCGCGAGGAGCGCCCCCGCGTCCCGGCCGATGCACCCGAGGGCGTGCTCTTCAATGTCCGGCGCTACGTGCGCGCGGCCGAGCGCGAAGTGCTGATAACCACCCCCTACCTGATCCCGGGGCGCGGCGGCATGGAGTCCGTGCGCCAGCTGCGCGAGCGCGGCGTGCGCTTCGCGCTGGTGACCAACTCGCTGGCCGCCACCGACGAGTCACTGGTGCACCTCGGCTATCGCCGCTACCGGCCCGCGCTGGTGCGCCTCGGCGTGGAACTGTATGAACTGAGCCCGAAGCGCGTCGAGAAGTCGCAGCGGTTCGGCATCTTCGGCTCGGCCAGCGGGCGGCTGCACGGCAAGTCGGCGGTGATCGATGGCAAGGTGGTGTTCATCGGGTCGCTCAACTTCGATCCGCGGTCGGACTTGCACAACACGGAGCTCGGCCTGTTCATCCACAGCCCGCAGCTCGCGGCGCAGCTCACCAGCCTGATCGGCTTCATCACGATGGACGCGGCCTACCGCGTGCGGCTGGGACCGAAGGGCGGCATCGAATGGGTGAGTCCGTCGGAAAACGGCGGGGCCGATGTCGTGCAGCACGAGGAACCCGAGACTGATTTCGGCTCGCGGCTGAAGCTGGACCTGCTTGCGCCGCTGGTGCCGGAGAGCTTGCTGTAGCTGCAGTCGTTGCTGCCGTGGCTTGCGCAGCTTGTGCGCTGGTCGCACTCAGCGCAGTTGGCCGTTGAGGTAGGGCTCGGGATCGACCGCGACGCCCTGCTTGCGCAGCTCGAAGTGCAGCTTGACCCGATCGGTGCCGCTGCTGCCCATCTCGGCGATCTTCTGGCCCTGGCGCACAACGTCTTTCTCCTTCACCAGGATCTGCTGCGCGTGCGCGTAGGCACTGAGGAAGGTGTCGTTGTGCTTCACGATCACCATGTTGCCGTAGCCGCGCAGCTCGCCGCCGACATAGACGACGCGGCCGTCGGCCGTGGCGAGGATCGGTTCGCCGATGCTGCCAGCAATGTCCAGCCCCTTGTTGACCTTGCCGTCGAAACGCGACAGCGTGGCCCCCGTGGCGGGCCGGATGAACGCGGGCGCTGCCGGCGCTGCCGGCGGTGGGGGCGCAGGCGGCTTGACGGTGGCGCCCGGTGGCGTTGGAAGTGGGCGCTGGGGCGGCAGGGGCGTGGTACTGCAGGCGAGCAGGCTGGCGACCGCTGCGGCCATGAGGGCGGCGCGGAGAACAAGGGTATTGATTGGCATGGCGCTTTTTTCGAACGCATTCTGACGCGCTGGTTCCTGTGGGCGCGTAGGACCGTGGCGGTTTTTAAGGCTGGAGGCCGTGAGCGCCGCGGCAATACGCGCATCAAATGCACCGGCCCCGCCTCGCGCACATGCAGGCCCACGTTGCGCTCGAGCTTGCGTCCCGGCCGTGGACTACTTCAGCGGGATCGGGTTCGCGCGATCGATGGGCACTGCGGTGATGCTGTTCTTCGGGGAGCCTTCGACCAGGCGATCGGAGTAGGTCAGGTAGACCAGCGTGTTGCGCGGGCCATCGACCATGCGCACCACACGCAGGCGCTTGAAGAGGATGGAAAGCCGCTCGCTGTACACCTCTTCGCGCTTGGGGAGCGGCTGGGTGACACGCACGGGCCCGACCTGGCGGCAGGCGATCGAGGCCTCGGCCTTGTCTTCGGCCAGGCCGAAGGCGCCGGAAATGCCGCCGGTCCTGGCGCGCGAGATATAGCAGGTCACACCGGTGACCTTGGGGTCGTCGTAGGCCTCGACCACGATCTTGTGATCGGGGCCGATCAGCTTGAAGGCAGTGTCGACCTCGCCGACCTGTTCGGCCTGTGCCTGTGCAGCCATCAGCAGGACGCAGCACAGCGGTGCGCGAAGGAGCTTCATACGATGTCCAGTTGATGGACCCGGTCGAAGCTTCCGCGCCGGCGGTCCTCGAAATAATGGGTGAGCGCTTCGCGCACGGTGCGAAAGGCGATCTCGTCCCAGGGGATCTCTTCCTCGGTGAAGAGGCGGGCCTCGATGGTTTCGTGCCCGGGGTCGAACCTGTCGCTGAGAAGGCGAGCCCGGTAGAAGAGGTGCACCTGGCCCACCCGCACCACGCTGATCACCGCGAACAGGCCCTCCATCTCGTACTCGGCGCCGGCCTCCTCGTCGGTCTCGCGGGCGGCGCCCTGCGCGGTCGTTTCGTTGAGTTCCATGAAGCCGGCCGGCAGCGTCCACTTGCCCCAGCGCGGCTCGATGTTGCGCTTGCAGAGCAGCACGCGGTCGCCCAGTACGGGGATGGTGCCCACCACGTTGAGCGGGTTCTCGTAGTGCACCGTGTGGCAGGCCGGACAGATGGCTCGCTCGCGCGTGTCGCCGTCGTCGGGAATGCGGTACACCACCGCCGTGCCGCAGTTCTTGCAGTGCTTGATAGGGACGCGCAGGAGCATCGGGTATGGACCGGCGGCGTGTTTCAGACCACCTTGACCGTGAGCGTCGGGAGGCCCGCGACCTGGCCGACCAGGGTGTCTCCGGCCACTACCGCGGCCACGCCTTCGGGGGTGCCGGTGAAGATCAGGTCGCCGGGCTGCAGTTCCCAGGCGGCCGAGAGGTGCTCGATGGTTTCGGCCATGTTCCAGATCAGCTTGCTCACGTTGCTGCGCTGGCGGTGCTGGCCATTGACCTGCAGGGAGATCTCGGCGTGCTCGATGTCGCCGGCCTGGGCCGCCGGCACGATCGGCCCGGTGGGCGCGCTCTGCTCGAAACTCTTGCCGATGTCCCAGGGGCGGCCCTGCTTCTTCATGTCGCCCTGCAGGTCGCGGCGCGTCATGTCCAGCCCCACGGCGTAGCCGAAGATGTGCTTCATCGCATCGGCCGCCTTGATGTTCTTGCCCCCGGTGCCGATGGCCGCCACCAGCTCGATCTCGTGGTGCAGGTTCTTGGTCAACGTGGGGTAGGCCATGGTGCCGGTCTGGTCCGCATCGACGGCAACCACGGCATCGGCAGGCTTCATGAAGAAGAAGGGCGGCTCGCGGCCGGTAAAGCCCATTTCCTTGGCGTGCTCTTCGTAGTTGCGGCCGACGCAGTAGATGCGGTGCACGGGAAAGCGGGCGGCCCGGCCGACCACGGGCAGGGACACCGTTGCCGACGGAGTGAAGACGTATTCGGAAGCCATGGCGCAAAAGTCCTTTTTCATGCGAAAGCGGCAGTTTGCCAGAGGGCGGAAGCCGTCGCCCGCCTGCAGGCCAGGCCTGGGCACCGGCGCTATGCTCTGGCCATGATGAAGCTCTACAACTACTTCCGCTCCTCTGCTTCGTTCCGGGTCCGCATCGCGCTCAATCTCAAGGGCCTGGACTACGACTACCTCCCGGTGCACATCGCGCGCGGCGAGCACAAGACCGGGCCCTTCTCCGCCATCTCGCCCGACATGCTGGTGCCACTGCTGGAAGACGATGGCGAGCGCCTCACGCAGTCGATGGCAATCATCGAATACCTGGACGAGATCCATCCCGAGCCCGCGCTGCTGCCACGCGACCCCTTGGGCCGGGCGCATGTGCGGGCCCTGGCGCAGTCGATTGCCTGCGAGATCCATCCGCTGAACAACCTGCGCGTGCTCAAGTACCTGGTGCGCGAGCTCAAGATCGGCGACGACGCCAAGAACGCCTGGTACCGCCACTGGGTGCGCGAGGGCATGCTGGCCTTCGAGCGGCAGCTGGTCCAGCGCCCGGCGAGCCTCTATTGCTGGGGCGACACGCCCACGCTGGCCGACTGCTGCCTGGTGCCGCAGGTCTTCAACGGCCAGCGCTTCGACTGCGACTTCAGTGGGTTGCCGCGCACCATGGCGGCGTTCGAGGCCTGCATGCAGCTCGACGCGTTCCAGCGCGCCCAGCCCTCGCGCTGCCCCGACGCGGAGCCCTGAACATGGGAATCGGCGAGGCGCTGGTGCCCGACTGGCCCGCGCCGCCCGGCGTGCATGCGCTGTGCACCACGCGCGAAGGCGGGGTGTCCCGGGGGAGCTACCGGAGCCTCAATCTCGGGGACCACGTGGGCGATGCGCCGGCTGACGTGGCCGTCAATCGTGCGCGGCTGCGCGATGCCCTCGGCGCGCGGGCCGTTTTCCTGCAGCAGGTGCATGGGACCCGGCTGCTGGCACTGGATGCGCAGACGCCGGACGGCGCCGCGGGCGATGCCTGCACCACCACCGCGGCCGGCATTGCCTGCAGCATCATGGTGGCCGACTGCCTGCCCGTTCTCTTCACTGACCGCCGGGGCCGGCGCGTGGCTGCTGCGCATGCCGGATGGCGCGGCCTGGCGGCGGGCGTGCTGGAGGAAGCTGTAAGCGCTTTCGCAGCCGAAGCGGGACCGGGCGAGCTCCTGGCCTGGCTCGGCCCCTGCATCGGGTCCGAAGCCTTCGAGGTGGGCGACGAAGTCCGGACCGCCTTCGAGGCCGCGGCGCCGCAGGCCCGGCAGTGCTTCAAGCCCGCCGCCACGTCGGGCAAGTGGCTCGCAGACCTCGCGGGCCTGGCGCGGCAGCGCCTGCAGGCGGCAGGCCTCGCCCAGCTCTATGGCAACGACGGAAGCGCACCCTGGTGCACGGTGAACAACCCGTTACGTTTTTTCTCGCACCGGCGGGACCGCGTCAGCGGCCGTTTCGCCGCCTGCATCTGGCGCGACTGAGGGCTTGGCCCCCGCCTGCATGGCGGCGTCGCGCTCGGCGGCCTCTCGAGCGCGGATGGCCTTTCGGCGTGCCGGTGCGCCCATCAGGTAAACCACCAGTGCCACCGGCGCCAAGCCATAGAGTAGAAAGGTGAAGACCGCACCGAGCACCGTGCCGTTGGTGTTGGTGGCTTCCGCCACTGCCATCATCAGGGCGACGTACAGCCAGGCGATGACGACGAGGTGCATGGGAGAGGTTTTCAGGAAGGTATGGCGGGCTTTTGCTTTCCGCGCCCTGCCGGATGCAGCATACTCAAAAGCCGATGCGGCAAGGTGAGGAACCAGGAGACGATATGAGACAAGAACAACAGGCTGCGGCCGAATCCGCCTTCGCTCCGTTCCAGCAGGCGCTGGCGCAGGGTTGGGAGAAGGCCCTCGGGTCCTTCCAGTCGCTCGGCAAGGGGGCCCCGGTCGATACGCCTTGGGAGATGCCCCGGTTCACCTTCTCAGCCACTCGGCTCCAGGAACTCCAGAAGCAATACGTCGAGGAAGCCACCGAGCTGTGGCGCCAGGACATGGCGGCACGTGCCCGCGGCGACCGGCGCTTTGCCGCCGAGGCGTGGGGCAGCAATCCGGTGGCGGCCTTTTCGGCGGCGGTCTACCTGCTCAACACGCGCACGCTGCTTGGCATGGCCGAAGCGGTGGAGGCCGACGCCAAGACCCGCGCCCGCCTGCGCTTTGCGATCGAGCAGTGGGTGGCAGCCTCGGCGCCCAGCAACTATCTCGCTTTCAACGCCGAGGCCCAGAAGAGGGCACTCGAAACGCAGGGCGAGAGCATCGCCAAGGGCATGGAAAACCTGCTGAAGGACGTTCGGCAGGGGCACCTGAGCATGACCGACGAGAGCGCCTTCGAGGTCGGCCGCAACGTCGGCACCACCGAGGGCGCGGTGGTGTTCGAGAACGAGCTGTTCCAGTTGCTCGAGTACAAACCGCTCACGGCCAAGGTCTACGAGCGGCCTTTGCTGCTGATTCCGCCCTGCATCAACAAGTTCTACATCCTTGACCTCCAGCCCGAGAACTCGTTGATCCGCTTCGCGGTGGAGCAAGGCCATCGCGTGTTCGTGGTGAGCTGGCGCAATCCGGACGCCTCGCTGGACAAGGCCACCTGGGACGACTACATCGAGAACGCCGCCATCAAGGCGATCCAGGTCACGCGCGAGATCAGCGGCCAGGACAAGAAGGGCGGGCAGATCGACACGCTGGGCTTCTGCGTCGGCGGCACCATCCTGTCCACGGCGCTGGCGGTGCTGGCCGCGCGCGGGGAGCAGCCGGCCTCGTCGGTGACGCTGCTCACCACGCTGCTCGACTTCAGCGACACCGGCATCCTCGACATCTTCATCGACGAGGCTTTCGTGCGCTTCCGCGAGATGCAGATGGCATCGGGCGGGCTGCTGGCCGGCAGCGAGCTCGCTTCCACCTTCAGCTTCCTGCGGCCCAACGACCTGGTGTGGAACTACGTGGTCGGCAACTACCTGAAGGGCGAGACTCCGCCCCCCTTCGACCTGCTCTACTGGAACAGCGACGCCACCAACCTGCCCGGGCCCTGGTACTGCTGGTACCTGCGCAACACCTACCACGAGAACAAGCTGGCCCAGCCGGGTGCGCTGACGGTGGCCGGGGAGCAGGTCGACCTGGGCCGCATCGATGCGCCGGTCTACGTCTACGGCTCGCGCGAGGACCATATCGTGCCGATCGGCGGGGCCTACGCGTCGACCCAGCTGCTCCAGGGCAAGAAGCGCTTCGTCATGGGGGCCTCGGGCCACATCGCCGGCGTGATCAATCCGCCTGCCAAGAAAAAGCGCAGCCACTGGATTCGTGCCGACGGCAAGCTGCCGAAGACCCAGGCCGAATGGCTGGCCGGTGCCACAGAGCATCCCGGCAGCTGGTGGACCGACTGGTCCAACTGGCTCAAGACCCACTCGGGCAAGCAGATCCCTGTCCCCAAGGCCTACGGCAAGGGCAGCGCCTACAAGGCGATCGAGCCCGCGCCGGGCCGCTACGTCAAGGCGAAAGCCTGACTTTCGTTGTTCATTCCTACTTCCCCCTTTTTCAATCGCAGCCTCGGAGAGCACACATCATGGAAGACATCGTCATCGTTTCGGCCGCACGCACGGCCGTGGGCAAGTTCGGCGGATCGCTCGCCAACATCGCGGCCACCGAGCTCGGCTCGATCGTGATCAAGGAAGTGCTCGAGCGCGCGAAGGTCGGCCCGGACCAGATCGGCGAGGTCATCATGGGCCAGGTGCTCGCTGCGGGCAGCGGGCAGAACCCGGCGCGCCAGGCGCTGCTGAAGAGCGGCATCACCAAGGAAACGCCGGCGCTCACCATCAACGCGGTGTGCGGCTCGGGGCTCAAGGCGGTGATGCTGGCTGCGCAGGCCGTGGCCACGGGCGACAGCGAGATCGTGGTGGCCGGCGGGCAGGAGAGCATGAGCCTCGCGCCGCACGTGCTGCCCAACTCGCGCAACGGGCAACGCATGGGCGACTGGAAACTGGTCGACTCGATGATCGTCGACGGCCTCTGGGACGTGTACAACCAGTACCACATGGGCATCACGGCCGAGAACGTGGCCAAGAAGTACGACATCAGCCGCGCCGCGCAGGACGAGCTCGCGCTCGCCAGCCAGACCAAGGCCGCGGCCGCGCAGGACGCCGGCAAGTTCAAGGACGAGATCGTCGCCGTCAACATTCCGCAGAGGAAGGGCGACCCTGTCGTCTTCGCCCAGGACGAATTCATCAACCGCAAGACCAGCGCCGAAGGCCTGGCCGGCCTGCGCCCTGCCTTCGACAAGGCCGGCGGCGTGACGGCCGGCAATGCGTCGGGCCTCAATGATGGCGCCGCCGCCGTGATGGTAATGACCGCCAAGAAAGCGGCCGCGCTGGGCCTGAAGCCGCTGGGCCGCATCGCCAGCTACGCCAGCACCGGGCTCGACCCGGCCTTCATGGGCATGGGCCCGGTGCCAGCCTCGCAGAAGGCACTGCAGCGCGCCGGCTGGAAGCCGCAGGACCTCGACGTGCTCGAGATCAACGAGGCCTTTGCCGCGCAGGCCTGCGCCGTCAACCGCGAGATGGGCTGGGATGTCAACAAGGTCAACGTGAATGGCGGTGCCATCGCCATCGGCCATCCGATCGGCGCCTCCGGCTGCCGCATCCTGGTCACGCTGCTGCACGAGATGCAGCGCCAGAACGCGAAGAAGGGCATCGCGTCGCTGTGCATTGGCGGCGGCATGGGCGTTGCGCTCACCATCGAGCGCTGAGGCGTCCTGCCGTTCGTGCAAGCGCCGCGTTCATGCGCGGCGCTTTTTTTTCTCAACCCGAGCGAACTCCCTGCTGCGCGTAGTGCGCGCACAGGGTGTCGACCAGCGCCTGCGCATAGGCCGGCAGCGCCGCGCGGTTGCGCACCAGCAGGTAGCGCTCGCGCACGCACCACGGATCGCTGAGCTCGATCAGCGCCAGCTTCATGGTTTCGAGGTTGCGGCGCGCGGCGGATTCCGGCACCACGCCGATGCCGACACCGCTGCCGATCATGCGGCACATGGCGTCGAATCCCCCGAGCTGGATTCGCAGCTTCTGGCTCTTGCCGAGGCTTTCGGTGATCTGCGCCAGGAACGCATGCAGCGTGCTGCCCGACTGCATGCCGACGGCGTCCTCGTCCAGCGTCTCGGCAAAGGCGATGCGGCGGCGCCGGGCGAAGCGGTGCTTGCGCGAGGTCACGAGCACCAGCCGATCGGTGCTGAAGTGAATCGCCTCCAGCCCTAGCGTGTCGATGCGGCCGGCGACGATGCCGATGTCGGCGCGGCCATCGAGCACGCCGTGCGGGATCTGTGCGTTCGGTTTTTCCTGAAGGTCGATGTTGATCCGCGGATGGCGCGCCAGGAAGGCGGGCAGGATCTCGGGAAGGAAGTCGCTCACGGCGGTGGTGTTGGCGAACACCCGCAGATGGCCGCGCAGGCCGCCGCCGTACTCCTTGAGCTCGGCGCCGAGCTGGCTGGCCTGGTGCAGCAACAGGCGCGCGTGGTGGAGGAAGGCCTCGCCCGGCGGCAGCAGGCGCACGCCGCGCGCCTCGCGCGCCAGCAGCGCCAAGCCCGATTGCGCCTCCAGCGCCTTGATGCGTGCGCTGGCCGCTGCCAGCGACAGGTGCTGGTGCTCGGCCGCGCGCGTCAGGCTGCCGAGCTCGGCTGCGGCAACGAAGAGGCGCAGGTCGGTCAGGTCGAATTGCATGGCCGCAGCATCCTAGCAAGCCTTCGGAATTCCTGAAGGCTCGGTCTCGAATTCGCAGATTGCGTGCAGGCCCGGCCATGGCCACCATGCAGGGTGGGGCGCTACGGAGCGTGCCACCCTTGCCCTTGCCTGAAACACCGATGAAGACCCAGATCCCCACCCCCGACGCGCATCAAGACATGCGCGAAGCCCTGCGCGACCTGTGCGGCCGCTTCGACTCCGCCTACTGGCAGAAGGTCGACCATGAGCGCGGCTATCCCGAGGCTTTCGTGAATGCGCTGACCGAAGCCGGCTGGCTGGCGGCACTGATCCCGGCCGACTTCGGCGGCTCCGGCCTGGGCCTCGCCGAGGCCTCGGTGATCATGGAAGAGGTCAATTTCTCCGGCGGAAACGCCGGCTCGTGCCATGGCCAGATGTACAACATGGGTACGCTGTTGCGGCACGGCAGCGAGGTGCAGAAGCGCCAGTACCTGCCGAAGATCGCGACCGGCGAACTGCGCCTGCAGACCATGGCCGTGACCGAGCCCACCACCGGGACCGATACGACGCAGCTCAAGACCACCGCTGTGAAGAAGGGCGACCGCTACGTGGTCAATGGGCAGAAGGTCTGGATCTCGCGCATCCAGCACTCGGACCTGATGATCCTGCTGGCGCGCACCACGCCGCTCGCGGAGGTGAAGAAGAAGTCAGAGGGGATGTCGATCTTCATCGTCGACCTGAAGCAGGCGATAGGGAGCGGGATGACCGTGCGGCCTATCCTCAATATGGTCAATCACGAGACGAACGAGGTCTTCTTCGACAACCTCGAGATCCCCGCGGAGAACCTGATCGGCGAGGAGGGCAAGGGCTTCAAGTACATCCTCGACGGCCTCAACGCCGAGCGCACGCTGATCGCGGCCGAATGCATCGGCGATGCGTGGTGGTTCATCGAACGCGCGCGTCGCTATGCGAGCGACCGGCAGGTGTTCGGCCGCGCCATCGGGCAGAACCAGGGCATCCAGTTCCCGATCGCCGCCGACTACATCGAGGCCGAGGCGGCCAACCTCATGCGCTTCAGGGCCTGTGCGCTGTTCGATGCGGGCCAGCCCTGCGGGGCTGAGGCCAACATGGCCAAGTACCTGGCGGCCAAGGCCTCCTGGGAGGCGGCCAACACCTGCCTCCAGACCCACGGCGGCTTCGGCTTCGCGTGCGAATACGACGTGGAGCGCAAGTTCCGCGAGACACGGCTCTACCAGGTGGCGCCGATCTCGACCAACCTTATCTACTCCTACGTGGCCGAGCACCTGCTGGGCTTGCCGCGTTCGTTCTGAAGGGCTGTGCCATGACGAGACCGCTGGATGGCATCACCGTCGTTTCGCTGGAACACGCGATCGCCGCACCTTTCTGCACCCGACAGCTGGCCGACCTCGGTGCCCGCGTGATCAAGGTCGAGCGCCCGGGCGTCGGCGACTTCGCCCGCGCCTACGACCAGCGTGTGGGCGGCGAGGCCTCGCATTTCGTGTGGGTCAACCGGTCGAAGGAAAGCCTCGCGTTGGACCTGAAGCAGGAGGCGGCGCAGGCCGTGCTGCAGGAACTGGTGTCCGGGGCGGACGTGCTGGTGCAGAACCTCGCACCGGGCGCGGCGGCGCGCATGGGGCTGGGCGCCGAGGCGCTGATGGCGAGGCATCCCGCGCTGATCGTGTGCGACATCTCCGGCTACGGGGAGGACGGTCCCTACCGCGACAAGAAGGCCTACGACCTGCTCATCCAGAGCGAGGCCGGCTTCCTGTCTGTCACCGGCACCTCGGACGCGCCCTGCAAGTCGGGAAACTCGATCGCCGACATCGCTGCCGGCATGTACGCCTATACCGGCATCCTTGCGGCCTTGTTGCAGCGAGGCAAGACAGGCAAGGGCTCGCACATCGACGTGTCGATGCTGGAGTCGCTGGCCGAGTGGATGGGCTACCCGATGTACTACGCCTACGAGGGCGCGCCGCCGCCGCCGCGCAGCGCGGCCTCGCACGCGACCATCTACCCCTATGGTCCCTTCGCCACGGGCGATGGCGGTACCGTCATGCTCGGCCTGCAGAACGAACGCGAATGGAAGCAGTTCTGCGAGTGCGTGCTGCTGCAGCCGCAGCTCGCGGCCGATCCGCGCTTCGACGCGAATGCCAGGCGCAATGCCAACCGCGATGCGCTGCAGGCCGTCATCCTCGAGACCTTCGCGGCGCTCGACACGGCGCAGGTGCTCGAGCGGCTCGACACGGCGCAGATCGCCAATGCGCGGATGAACGACATGGCAGGGCTCTGGGCGCACCCGCAATTGAAGGCGCGCGGCTGCTGGCGCGAGGTCGAATCGCCTGCGGGTGCCATCCCGGCCCTGCTGCCGCCGGGACGGCAGAGCGCTTTCGACTACCGCATGGATCCGATTCCCGCGGTCGGTGCGCACACCGGATCCATCCTGCGCTCGCTCGGGCGCAGCGAGGCTGACATCCACGCGCTGCGTGCGAAGGCGGCGATCTGAAATGACCTCCATGACCTCACCCACCGAAACCCTCGCGCGTTTTGCTGCTTGCCTTCGCTTCGGCGATATCCCGGCGCCAGTCGTGCGCCGTGCCGAGGATCTGCTGGTCGACTGGTTCGGCTCGGCCATTGCCGGGCATGGCGCACGGCCGGTCGAGACCATCGCCGCCTTCGCGCGCGAAATGGGACCCACGACGGGGCCCAGCGAAGTGCTGGTGGGCCGCACGCGCAGCAGCCCTTACTTCGCGGCCATGGTCAACGCCGCAGCTTCTCATGTGGCCGAGCAGGACGACGTGCACAACGGCTCGGTCTTTCACCCCGCGACGGTGGTGTTCCCGGTCGCGCTGGGCTTGGCGCAGGCGCTGGGCGCAAGCGGCGAGCGCTTGTTGGCGGCCGCGGTCGCGGGCTACGAGGTTGGCATCCGCGTGGGCGAGTTCCTCGGGCGTTCGCACTACAAAGTCTTCCACACCACCGGCACGGCCGGCACGCTCGCGGCGGCGGCGACCGCCGGGCATCTGCTGGGGCTCGATGCCGCGCGCATGCAGCATGCCTTCGGCTCGGCTGGCACCCAGTCTGCGGGGCTCTGGGAGTTCCTGCGGACCGGGGCAGACTCCAAGCAATTGCACACGGCGCATGCCGCTGCCGCCGGACTCATGGCCGCGACGTTGGCACGCGATGGTTTTACCGGGGCGCAGCAGATCCTCGAAGGTCCGCAGGGGCTGGCTGCGGGCATGTCGCAGGACGCCGATCCGAAGCGCCTGGTGGATGGCCTCGGCACACGATGGGCGCTGGCGGAAACATCCTTCAAATACCACGCCTCGTGCCGCCACACGCACCCCGCGGCCGATGCGCTGCTGGCGGTCATGCGCGACCACCAGTTGCGACCGGAGGACCTGGCGCAGGTGACCACGCATGTGCACCAGGGCGCCATCGACGTGCTGGGGCCAGTGGTCGACCCGGCCACGGTGCACCAGTCGAAATTCTCGATGGGCACGGTGCTCGCGCTGGCGGCACGCTTCGGGCAGGCCGGGCTTGCCGAGTTCGATACGCATTTTCGGGATGCCGAGACACAGGCACTGCGCGAGCGCGTGCGGATGGAACTTGACGCCGAAGTGGACGCCGCTTACCCGAAGCGCTGGATCGGCAAGGTCACTGTCCATACCCACGACGGCCGAGTGCTGCAAGGCCGCGTGGACGAGCCCAAGGGCGATCCCGGCAACACGCTCGACCGCGAGGAGATCGCCGCCAAGGCCCTGCGCCTCTGCGCCTTCAGCGGCGGCGCGAGCGAGGCGGAGATGCAGGCAGCGCTGGAACGCCTTTGGCATGTGGCGCGTGCGCCTGCCGTCGGCATGTTGCTGGTCCGCGCGTCGTGAGCGAGGCGAACGCGCCGGGGCTCTGGCGCGCTCAGTCGCCGAGCTCGATCATCACCGGCTGGTGGTCGGAGGCGCGCGTCTGCAGATCGACCTCCATGCGCCGCACGCGTGGTGCCAGGGTGTCGCTGACGAACACGAAGTCGAAGGCGGCGGGGACCTTGCCGTAGGTCTCGTCGAACAGCCTGAAGGTGGGATCGCGCGGTCGCTCTGGATGCGCAAGCGGCCAGGCGTCCTGCAGGCGCTTGTCGGGCGCTCCGCCGGCAGGCAGGGCGGGGGCGGTGAACGGCAGCTGGATCTCCGCATGGGCCGGGTCGCTGGCCTCCATGTTGAAGTCGCCGCACAGGATGGCGTGCTGCGTGTGAGGCTTGGGCTGGAAAGGCGAGCCGTCGAAGGCTGCGGCAGGCGGCGCTGCGGCCTGCTGGCAGGCCTCGATGTGGAGGGCGCGCAAAGCCTGGGCCTGGGCGCGGCGCTGTACGGCTGAGTAGTACTCGAGATGCGTGGTCATCACGCGCACGGTGCCCAGTTCGGGGCTGGCCAGCGTTACCGCCGTGCACATGCGCGGCATGCTGCTCACCGTGGGGTCTGGCGGCCATGGCAGGGGATGGTGCCGGACCAGGGAGACCGGCAGGCGCGTGGCGACGAGGTTGCCGAAGCGCTGCGGGCGGCTCTCGCGGTCGAACTCCTCGACGGCGGCGCCGAAGAAAAGCCGGAAGCCCGGCAGCAGCGCGCCCAGCTCCGCCGGCTGGTTGCCGGGGGCACCCGGCATACGCTCGTAGCCCGAGGCGATTTCCTGCAGGCACAGCACATCGAAGTCGGCCAAGGCGCGCGCGCAGTCGACGATACGCTTTGTGCTCACCACGCCGTCGAGGCCGCGGCACCACTGGGTGTTCCAGGTCACGAGTTTCATGGCAGCCTGCCTTTTCCGATAGGGACCGCAGCATCTGGGCGGGGCTGTGACACCCCGTTGCATTGAGGGGTCAGTGTTTTCCTGAGCCGGAGCCCGTGGAAAACTTGGCTACAGTGAACAGCGCCTTTTCAGGCGCGTCAACATCGAGGGAAAATCATGAGCAAGAAAGTTGCATACGTCACCGGCGGCATGGGGGGCATTGGTACGGCCATTTGCCAACGCCTGTACAAGGATGGGTTCAATGTCATCGCCGGGTGCGGCCCCACGCGCGACCATGCCAAATGGCTGTCGGAACAAAAGGCGCTGGGTTTCGACTTTCATGCCTCGGTCGGCAATGTCGGCGATTGGCAGTCGACGGTAGAGGCCTTCACCAAGGCCAAGGCCGAGCATGGCAGCATCGACGTGCTGGTCAACAACGCCGGCATCACGCGCGACCGCATGTTCCTGAAGATGACGCCCGAGGACTGGAGCGCGGTGATCGAGACCAACCTCAACAGCATGTTCAACGTCACCAAGCAGGTGGTGGGCGACATGGTCGAGAAGGGCTGGGGCCGCATCATCAACATCAGCTCGGTCAACGGCGCCAAGGGCCAGGCCGGCCAGACCAACTACTCGGCCGCCAAGGCCGGCATGCACGGCTTCACGATGGCGCTGGCGCAGGAGCTGGCGGCCAAGGGCGTGACGGTGAACACCGTGAGCCCGGGCTACATCGGCACCGACATGGTTCGCGCCATCCGCCAGGAGGTGCTCGACAAGATCGTGGCCACCATTCCCGTCAAGCGGCTCGGCGAGCCCAGCGAGATCGCTTCGATCATCGCGTGGCTCGCGACCGACGAGGGCGGCTACTCCACCGGGGCCGACTTCTCGGTCAACGGTGGCCTGCACATGCACTGAGGCGCGCCACGAGGCCTGCCCAAAAAGACTCGCCCCGGCGGGTCTTTTTTGTTTGGGGCGGGACTACAGTGGCATTCGGAGCTTTCTCCCGCACCACACGCACACAGGAGATTTTCATGGCCATCGCCACCGATCCCGCTCCCGCCGCCGTGCCTGCACCGAAGACCAAGCTTCCGATCTACCGCTCGCTCTACGCGCAGGTGATCACCGCGGTGGTCATCGGCGTGCTCCTCGGGCACTTCTACCCTTCGGTCGGCGAGTCGATGAAGCCGCTGGGCGACGGCTTCATCAAGCTGATCAAGATGATCATCGCGCCGATCATCTTCTGCACGGTGGTGATCGGAATCGCCGGCATGGAGGACATGAAGAAGGTCGGTAAGACCGGTGGGCTCGCCCTGCTGTACTTCGAGATCGTGAGCAGCATCGCGCTGCTGGTCGGGCTGGTGCTGGTCAATGTGCTCAAGCCCGGGGCTGGCATGAACGTGGACCCGGCGACGCTGGACACCAAGGCGATCGCCGCCTACACCGGGCCCGGGAAGATGCAGGGGACGGTCGATTTCCTGCTCAACGTCATTCCCAGCACTGTCGTGGATGCCTTCGCCAAGGGCGAGATCTTGCAGGTGCTGCTGATCGCGATCCTCTTCGGCTTTGCGCTGCACAGATTCGGCGGCCGCGGCACGCTCGTGTTCGACGTGATCGAGAAGGGCTCGCACGTGCTCTTCACGATTGTGGGCTACATCATGAAGCTGGCGCCGATCGGTGCCTTCGGGGCGATGGCATTCACTATCGGGAAGTACGGCGTCGGCACGCTGTTTTCCCTGGGCAAGCTGATGGGCACCTTCTATTTGACGTGCCTGCTTTTCATCTTCGTGGTGCTCGGGCTGATCGCACGCTTCCACGGGTTCAGCATCTGGAAGTTCGTCAAGTACATCAAGGAGGAGCTGCTGATCGTGCTGGGCACCTCCTCGTCCGAATCGGTGCTGCCGCGCATGATGGAGAAGATGGAGAACCTGGGCGCGAGGAAGACATGCGTGGGCCTGGTGATCCCCACCGGCTATTCCTTCAACCTCGATGGCACGTCGATCTATCTGACGATGGCGGCGGTCTTCATCGCGCAGGCGACCAACACGCCGATGACGCTGATGCAGGAGATCACGCTGCTCGCGGTCCTGCTGCTGACGTCGAAGGGCGCTGCCGGCATCACGGGCAGCGGCTTCATCGTGCTCGCGGCCACGCTGTCGGCCGTCGGGCATGTGCCGGTGGCCGGCCTGGCCTTGATCCTGGGCATCGACCGCTTCATGTCGGAGGCCCGGGCGCTCACCAACCTGATCGGCAACGGCGTGGCCACGATCGTGGTTGCCAAATGGACCGGCGAACTGGATGAGGCGCGGCTGCGGGCCGCCTTGAACAACGAGAGCTGGATCGAGGCCCAGGAACCGGAAGAACTGGTCAACGCGCGCACCGCGACAATGGCGGGGCATTGACGAGAGGCGGGGCTCGCTCTTGCACAATGCAAGTCGATGCCCCACAGCGTTTCCCTGATCAATACCATCGCCGCGGGTCTTGGCCTGGCGCTGATCCTCGGCTTCCTGGCGGCACGGCTGCGCTTGCCGGCGCTGGTGGGCTATCTGATTGCGGGCGTGATCCTCGGCCCCTTCACCCCGGGCTTCGTGGCCGACGCGGGCATCGCCGCGCAGCTGGCCGAGATCGGGGTGATGCTGCTGATGTTCGGCGTCGGCCTGCATTTTTCGCTCGATGACCTGCTTGCGGTGCGCAAGATCGCGCTGCCCGGCGCGCTTGTGCAGATGGCCGTGGCGACGCTGCTGGGCGGCGCGCTCGCGAGCTGGTGGGGCTGGAGCCCGGGCGGCGCGCTGGTCTTCGGGCTGGCGCTCTCCGTGGCGAGCACGGTGGTGCTGCTGCGGGCCCTCGAAAGCCTGGGGCTGCTCGATTCCTTCACCGGCCGCATCGCGGTGGGCTGGCTGGTCGTGGAAGACCTCGCGATGGTGCTGGTGCTGGTGCTGCTGCCCCCTTTGGGCGCGGCGCTGGGCAACGGCGCGGCGCGCTCGGACGCGGCACCGCTCTGGCAGACGCTCGGACTCACGCTGCTGCAGGTCGGCGGCTTCGTGTTCCTGATGCTGGTGGTGGGGCGTCGGGTCTTTCCCTGGCTCCTGTGGCAGGTCACGCGAACCGGTTCGCGCGAGTTGTTCACGCTGTGCGTGGTCGCTGCGGCGGTGAGCATCGCCTTCGCCTCGGCGGCACTGTTCGGCGTGTCTTTCGCGCTGGGCGCCTTTTTCGCCGGCATGGTGATGCGCGAGTCCGAATTCAGCCATCGGGCGGCGCAGGAATCGCTGCCGCTGCGCGATGCCTTCGCAGTGCTGTTCTTCGTCTCGGTCGGCATGCTGTTCGATCCCTCGGTGCTGGTCGAGCGCCCGCTGCAGGTCCTCGCCGTGGTGCTGGTGATCGTGTTGGGCAAGTCGGTCGCTGCCTGCGCGTTGGTGCTGCTCCTTCGCTATCCGCTGGGGACGGCGCTGACGGTGAGCGCAAGCCTCGCGCAGATCGGCGAGTTCTCCTTCATCCTCGCCGCGCTGGGGGTCTCGCTGGGGTTGCTTCCGCAAGAGGGCCAGAGCCTGCTGCTGGCCGGCGCGCTGATCTCGATCGCGAGCAATCCGCTGTGGTTCGGCCTCGTCGGGCCGCTGCAGAAGTGGCTGCATGCGCATTCGCGCCTTGCGCGCGGGCTCGCCCAGCGCGACGACCCGCTGGCCGAGCTGCCGATGAGCACCGAAGCGAAGTACCTGTCCCGCCAGGTGGTGCTGGTCGGCTATGGCCGGGTGGGTCGGCGCATCGCAGCAGAACTCGCGGCCCACGATCTTCCGTTCGTGGTGGTGGAGCAGAACCGGGAGCTGGTCGAGAAACTGCGCGCCGAGGGGCGGGCGGCGGTGTGGGGCGATGCGGCGGACCCGGCCGTGCTGATCCAGGCGCATATTGCGCGGGCGCGCGTGCTGGTAGTGGCAACCGCGGATGCCATCAATGTCCGACAGATGATCGAGGCCTCGCGCACGCTCAATCCCGCAATCCAGACCGTGATCCGAAGCCACAACGAGGACGAGGCGCGCTTGCTGACGCAGGAGGTCGAGGCCACCGTCTTCCTGGGCGAGCAGGAACTCGCGCAGTCGATGGCGCGCGCCGTCCTCAGCCGGGCCACGCCGGCCTGATCCGGCGAGGCTGCTTCATATCAGAGATCTTCGATGACCAGCCGACAGTAGCGCTCGGCCACCGAGTAGGGCACGGTGCGGACAACCTCCATCAGGCGTTCGGCCGCGGCGCGGTTCTCGGTCTTGACCAGAAGGCCCGTGTGGCCTTCTCGGGCCAGCTTGGTGTAGACCCTCACAGTGGCCCCATCGGTGCCGGCGGAAGGCAGAGGCGTATCGGAGTCCTCCCGGACGGTCGGTGAGATCTGGGAGAGCATCGTGGGGGGCGGAATCAGGTAGACCTCGTCGCCGCTGAAGCCGCGGTCGATCAACTGGTGCCCGACGCTGCTGGCGTCTTCGGCCTTCGGGAACATCACGATCGAATGGCCCGTCGGGTAGAACGCGCCCCCGAAAGCTGCGCACATGTGGGAGTCGAGGACGAAGTGCTTCACGGTGCCTCCTCAATCACGCTAGTTTTTGACGAGACTCAGCTTAGGCTCCGCCGGATCCGCGTGCCGTAGGAAAAGCCCTCATGAAATGCCGGCAGCCTTGCGTGGGCGGTGCGCTGCCGGCGCATCAGGAGGTGACGCGCTCGTCCGAAAGCGGCCACAAGCGGCGCCACCACGGGCGCTTGGGTTCGGGCCCGGCGGCGGAGGCGCTGGCCATCAGTTCGGCGGCCATCGAGGCGCGCACGCGCTCTCGAAGTGCGGTCTCGTAGGCGTGTGCGGGCGCGCGCGCGGTGCGGTCGCCGCGGAGCGCCAGGCGCCGCCAAGCGTGGGCCTGTTCCGCGAGTTCCGCATCGCTCAGGTCGTCAGGGTGGGGCAGTTGCTGCGTCATGCTGAACGAGATTGTGCCGCGCTCCGGGTCTCGGAGCATGGGCATTCTCGATGCCGGCGCGGCTTCGCGACAGAAGAAAAAAGCCGGGTTCATGCATTTCGCATGAACCCGGCTTGCTGCGCGGTGCGCGAGGCGCTTAAAGCGCGAGTTGCTGGCCGCGAGCGGCGGCGCGCGCCTCGGCGCGAACTGCGGCCCGGTCGACGGTGCTCGCCAGCACCGGCGTGGCGCCTTGCCCATAGCCCTCGGCGTAGGGGTTGGGGCCGCGTGCGGCGGCCACGGCCTCATTGCGGACCACGTCACGCGCGGCAGAGGCGGTCAAGATGGGCGCGACGCGCGACGAGACGCCTTCGGCGTACGGGTTCTCGCTGTGCGCGGCGACAACCGCCTGGGTCCTCACGTCGGCGCGGCTGTTCGCCGACACCGGTGCTTGCACACCTTCGTAGGTTTCGGCTTGAGCGCCAGCGGCGGCGAGAAGCGAAAGAGCGGCTGCGGCGATGATATTTGAGGTCTTCATTTCAGTTCCTTGCGAATGACTTGGGATTGATTTCGAACCGGTCTTGGGTGGGGTTGGCGTCCAAAGGGGGACGACCACCACGCTCGGTGCCCTGTTCACTCAGAACAGTGAATGGCTGCTCTGTGGGATCAAGTTTGCACCCGAAACTAGGTGAAAACCCTAGCGTTTGGGAATCAGGGTGTTTGGCTGACGGAAACAATCCGTCAGAATCTCGCGGCCCTCGGACCCGTGCTTCGCTTTTCGTCTCGAAGGGTGGAGATTGGTTGTCAGAGATGGGGACAGGCGAGTCGAGGCGCCGCTCTCCCGGGTTCAGGGTCTGTTCAATCCAGCGTTCAGCTCGCGGGTGAGCAGGCGGGTGAGTGCGTCGAGTTCCCGCGCCAGGCGAATGGCTTCGGCGCGCGCCTCGTCGTCCCCTTCCTTCATGCGCGAGAGGTGTTGTTTGAAGGCGTCCGACAGCCGCGTCCATTGGTCGAACGACGTGTCGATAGGCGTCAAAGAGTCGTGCATGTCTGCCTCCATTCGGCATGAGCGAGCCTCGGCGACGCTCGCAAGCCTAACGAATCAAGACTACACAAAGCGCCAGCCCACGGCGGGCAGGGACGGGCAAACGCACGCGGCATCCGCAACTTCTTCATGTTTTGGGCTGCTCTCGATGGCGCTCGGCGGCGCCCGCACCCTGGAGATGTCTGCACGCGTCTATTTCGTGAAATGCCGCACAAGAAGAGTAGCCTGTAAGTACTACATGAAATTACAATTGGCTACATGCCTTCACGTGCCGAGACGAAAACCCGACCGCATTTCCAGCGGGACTGCGGAGGCACCCTTGTCCTCCTATAAGGTGCTTCAGCGAGTGGCGAAAGGACCGCTTCCGATGGTCTTCACGTCGATGGAGGACATCGAGGCGTTGCGCATCCTGAAGGATGGCGGCTGGGTCAAGGCATCGTTTTCCGCGGCGGCCGGCCGCGTCGGGACGGCGACGGTGACGGAACTGACCCCGTTAGGCCGGTTTGCGATGCAGTTCGTGCAACCCGATGACAAGGACACGCCATGAGAGTCTTCGTTTGCCTGCTTGCCAGTGTCTCGATCTTTGCTGGTTGCGTCGGCGCCTGGTGGTTCTACTGGCCGGTGTGGCAGGTTGAGTCACGCGTGAAGAGCAGGCTGCCCCAACCCCGTACGGCAAACCTCTCAGGTGTCTTTTACAACAAGGCAACAGGAACGGCCTGCGGCTATGTCAGCGCGCAGGATCCGGGCGGAAGCCCGGGTGGGAAGACCCATTTCATCCTCATGCCCGACGGTGAGCTCCGCCTGGATCCCAAGGATCCTATCGAGGGCAACACGCTGCAGCAGCTGGAGAGTCTTCGCAAGCACGCCGACTACCTGGCGCTGGTCTACGCGAGCTGCCAGCGGGGTTGAATCGGCGGCCGGTGCCCACGACAGGCATGGCTCGCTTCAGCGTGCCAGAAGCGCGCCCGACGAAAGAGAGCCGGGCGCTGCCGGGAGCATCGAAGGGGAAGCCGAGGCTGGGCGAAGGCGAGCAGCTTGGCGCAAGGCATCGCCGAGTTGCTCGATGCTGAAGGGCTTGCACAGCCAGAAAGCGCCGGCGATCGGCCTCTCGGGCGCTTGGCTTGCGGTCGCGAAGATGATCGGCAATCCGCAGCGGGTCTGCAGCTTGTCCGCCAGCTCCAGACCGGAGAGTCCGGGCAGTCCGATGTCGGCCATCAGCACGTCGAAGGCACCTTCAAGGAAGCGATCGATCGCGCCTTCGGCACTGCGTACGCCCGTCGCCCAGTGGCCGAGCAGTTCAAGTGCTTCCAGGGACGCTTCCAGAACCTCGGGGTCGTCTTCCACCACCAGCACGCGCAAACTACGGCAGGCATCGGCTGGACATGCCGGTTCGCTGGTCATCAGAAATCCTCCATGTCTGCCGAGAATGTGGAGCATTGGCGAGCATCGAGGCTTTGGTTGTAGGAGCACGCCGCGACTGACTGTCGCCTCCTCTGCGCCGCCGGCGCCCAGGCTCCAAGGATGTGCGCAGCCGCGGAGGACGCCCGCCCATTCCTCAGCCCGGGGCGGCCATGGCGGCTACGGACAACGAGCGCCATGCCGGGTCCAGCGTCAGCGCCTTGCGCGCCTCCCTCTCCGACGCCTCGTCCAGCGGCGCGAGAATCCGGATCTCGCCCGCAATGCTGGTCGCAATGGGCTCGCCGTCCCTGTAGAGCACGCGCGAGCCCGGCACGCGCGGCACCCGGTCGCCTGCCAGAACGCTTCCGAGCAGATTGGCGGGGTCGGCCGCCGAGAGGCAGATCAGCCTTGCATCCGGTGGTTGCCGGCGCACGTTGCGCATCAGCCCGATCGCCTCCGGCAGCGCGAACTGCTCGCCCGACAGCCCGGCGATGAAGCGGCCGCCGCGGATTTCGCCGCGGGCTTCCAGCCGCCGGTAGCTGCGCACCAAGTCGCGCCACGGTGGAAGCCATGCGGCCTCGCGCTCGATCAGGTGCCAGCACATCACGCCGTAGCGCCGCAGCAGCACGCGCGCGACCTGCTCGATCGCGTCGGGAACCGCGTTGTTGCTTCCCGGCGGCCGCACCAGCGACCAGCGGCCGGCGTCTTCGATGCCGAACAGGGCGCCGCGCCGACGACGATGGGGCGAATGGGAGGCCGAGCGCTTCGAGGCCGGCACCAGCAGCGCCCGCAGGCCCGCATAGCTGTCGCAGCGCACGCGGCCGCGCGCCACCAGTTCGGACAGCGCATCCTCGAGTTCGGTGCCCAGCAGACGGCTGCCGTCTGCGATCTCGTCGAAAAAAGAAGCGCCGTGCTCACCGAGCCAGGCTGCCACGCGCTGCGCGCGCGAGCCCAGCCCAGCATCGTCGACGGGCACAGGCGCGAGCTGGGTCCAGAGTGCAGCGCTGCGGCGTGGGAGCAGGAGAATCGGCGTGGCGCGCAGCGAGCTGCCGGCGCGGCCGGTCCGGCTCTCGGGCGCAGTGGGGCGCAGGCGCGACCACATCACGCGGCCGGCAGTGCAGAGATCGTCGAGCCAGGCGCTGGCGTAGTCGTTCACACGGGCCGGCAGCAACTCGGCCTCCCATATTCCGGCCGGCGCCTCGTAGCCTTCGAGTTGGGTCAGCACGCCGGACAGCGCCTCGGGACCGTTGACTCTGGACGCGGCGCTCACATGCTGCCACTCGAACAGGAATCGCGCAAAGTCGCGCGGCTCGACGGGCTCGATCTCGCGCCGCAGTCGTTTGAGGGTGTAGCGGTGGATGCGGGCCAGCAGATGGCGCTCGCACCATTCGGGCTCGGTGGCACCGGGGGTGAAGCGCCCCTGCAACAGGACGCCTTCGCCCTGCAGGCCGAGCAATGCCGTCTCGACTTCGGTCTCGGGCAGCTGAAGCTGTCGCGCCAATACGTGCGTGGACACCGGCCCGAGCCCGCCCAAGCGCGACTGCAGCAGCTCGCGCAATGCTTCGTCGCGCGTCGACGGGCCTTGGGCGTACTCGACCGGTGGCTCGATGGCGGGCTGGAAGACGGCCGAAGGATAAAGCGCGCGTGCGAGCGACAGGCGTTCAGCCGCTACCCACAGGCCCGCGCCCGGGCCCGCCGGTAGAAGGCGGGTCGCGCGGCCTGCCTCGGCCAGCGCTGCAAGCCACGGTGTCCACGCCGCATCGCGCGCGACCTCTTCATCGGTGAGCGCGGCCAGGCCGTTGAGCGCTTCGTGCATTTCGTCGCAATGACGCGGATGCGGCCAGGCTTCCTCACGGACACTCTCGATGGCGTCTGCGTCGAGCCGGCCCAGATCGTCCGCACTCTCGGGATCGGCGTAGCGCCGGCTCTGCACGGCCTGCGTTCGCCGCTCCTCCAGCGGGGCGTCGTCGAGGAAGGCATAGGGGCGCGCGTTGAGGACTTCGGCCGCGAGCGGGGAGGGGGCGGGCAAGTCGCACGCCGTCACCTGTACCTCGCCAGCCTCCATGCGGCGCAGCAGGCGCAGCCAGCCTTCGGCGTCCATCGCCTCGTGCAGGCAGTCGTCCAGCGTCTGCGCGACCAGCGGGTGGTCGGGGATCTCGCGCTCGCCGGCCAGGTTCTCGGCGCAGGCCACCTGGTCGGGAAAAACACTGGCGAGCAGATCCTCGGACTTCATGCGCTGCAGCTGCGGCGGCACCTTGCGGCCGCCGACGAAGCGCGGCAGCGCCAGCGCGGTGGTCGCGTTCCAGCGCCAGCGCACACCGAAGAGCGGCGCGTCCAGCAGGGCCTGCACAAGCACATCGAGCGCAGTGGCCGAATGCAGGTAGCGCGCCACCTCATCGAGGGCGAAGCTGTGGCTGGTCGACAGCGACAGCACGATCGCGTCCTCGGTGGCCGCGGCCTGGAGCTCGAAGTTGAACTTGCGGCAAAAGCGCTTGCGCAGCGCCAGCCCCCAGGCGCGGTTGAGGCGGCTGCCGAACGGCGAGTGGATGACCAGCTGCATGGCCCCCGTCTCGTCGAAGAAACGCTCGAGGACGATCTGCCGCTGCGTCGGCAGCACGCCGAGGATGGCGAGCGTGCGCGCCAGGTGGTCGACGAGCTGGCGAGCGGCATCCTCGGACAGCGCGATGGCCGCCTGCAGCCATCGAACGGCACTGTCGGCGCCGTGCACGGCGATGTGTTCGCCGAGTTCCTCGCGCAGCCGCGAGACACCGAAGGAGAGCTCGTCGCTGCGCCCGGGCGCCTCGCCCAGCCAGAAGGGGATGTTGGGCGCTGCGCCCTGCGCGTCCTCCACGCGCACGCGGCCAGTCTCGATGCGCAGGATGCGATAGCTGGTGTTGCCGAGCTGGAACACGTCGCCGGCCAGGCTCTCGACGGCAAAGTCCTCGTTCACTGTACCGATCGGGTGTGCCTGGGGTTCCAGCACCACGCTGTAATCGCCGGTCTCGGGAATGGTGCCGCCCGAGGTCAGGGCCGTAAGACGGGCGCCGCGGCGCTCGCGCAGCCGGTGGTGCACCGCGTCCTTGTGCACATAGCCGGCACGCGGGCCATTGCGGGTGGCGAAGCCCTCGGACAGCATGCGCACCACGGCGTCGTACTGCTCGCGTGCGAGCTGTGCATAGGGCCAGGCGCGGCGCACCAGGGCGAACAGCGCGTCCTCGTCCCATTCGCGGCAGGCGGTCTCGGCCACGATCTGCTGTGCCAGCACGTCGAGCGGGGCGGTGGGCACGCGCAGGGCGTCGAGCTCGCCGCGGCGGATGCAGTCCAGCAGGGCGGCGCACTCGACCAACTCGTCGCGCGACTGCGGGAAGAGGCGCGCCTTGGGCGTGCCCCCCACCGAATGGCCCGAGCGTCCGGCGCGCTGCAGGAAGGTGGCAATGGAGCGCGGCGAGCCCAGTTGGCACACGAGGTCCACGTCGCCGATGTCCAGGCCGAGCTCCAGCGAGGCGGTCGCCACCAGCACCTGGAGCTCGCCGCGTTTGAGGCGCTGCTCGGCTTCGAGGCGCGCCTCCTTGGCGAGGCTTCCGTGGTGCGCAGCGACCGCGTCCTTGCCCAGGCGCTCGCCGAGATGGCGGGCGGCGCGTTCGGCCATGCGGCGGGTGTTGACGAAGACCAGCGTGGTTCGATGCAGCAGCACCAGCTCGGCCACGCGCGCATACACCTGGTCCCATTGCTCGTGGGTCATCACTGCGCCCAGTGGCTGCGGGGGCAGCTCGAGCGCGAGGTCGCGTTCCTTGGCGTAGCCGATGTCGACGACCTCGCAGTCGGCAACACCTTCATGCACGTGGCCCGCGCCCACCAGGAAGCGCGCGACTTCGGCGATCGGCTTCTGGGTGGCCGACAGGCCGATGCGGATGAGCGGCCGACCGCACAGCGACTGCAGCCGTTCCAGCGAGAGCGACAGATGGCTGCCCCGCTTGCCTGCGGCGATGGCGTGGATCTCGTCGACGATCACCGTGCGCACGGTGGACAGCATGCCCCGGCCCGAAGCCGAGCCGAGCAGCACGTAGAGCGACTCGGGCGTGGTCACGAGGATGTGCGGTGGCTTGCGCAGGTTCTGCTGGCGTTCCCTGGAAGGTGTGTCGCCGGTGCGCACGGCGCTGCGGATCTCCACGTCGGGCAAGCCCAGTGCCGCCAGCTCGGTACGGATGCCCGCCAGCGGCGCTTCGAGGTTCAGGCGGATGTCGTTGGACAGCGCCTTGAGGGGCGAGACATACAACACGGCGGTCTCGTCCGGCAGGCCCCCGGGCGCGAGGCCCTGGCGCACGAGCCCGTCCAGCGCGGCGAGAAAGGCGGTCAGGGTCTTGCCCGAGCCGGTGGGTGCCGCGACCAACGTGTGGCGCCCGGCGCGAATGGCGGGCCAGGCGGCTTTCTGCGCTTTCGTGGGCACGGGAAAGCTGCGGCTGAACCAGCCACTGACGGCAAGATGGAAATCGGCGAGCGGCACGTGCGGAGATCGGGAGAGGGCGATCGACCGGCGACCGCCTCCAGGCATGTTACGCGGCCATGGCGAGGTGCGCGTGATCAACGAGATCCGGCCCGAGAAGCAGGTCAACCGGCACGGGTGCCGTGGTCTCGAGGGCCGAGTCGCGCAAAAAATTGCAGGATCTGCCATGCCTGCGACAAAGCATCAGGGTGCGGCCACGCTTCCGTCTATTTCTTCACGCGCGTCCTGGCGGAATCGGCGCAAACTACGTTCATGGTTTCTCTGGGGGATTGCTGCAAAGGCAATCATTTGGCTCGCTTCGTGCGAGCCTTTTTTTTGGCCGGCCGGTCGGCCCTGAGAGGCGTCTCCACTGCGGTCAGCGCATGGATCGCGTGAGAAACTACGGGGCCTGCCACGGTTGAAATGGTGAGTCCGGTTTGCTGAACGACAACGAAAAGATCATCTCGGTTGCGCCCATGATGGACTGGACGGACCGCCATTGCCGCTACTTTCACCGGCTGCTGACACGCCGCGCCTTGCTCTACACCGAGATGGTGACCACCGGTGCCCTGATGCATGGTGACGTGCCGCGCCATCTGCGCTTCAACGCCCAGGAGCATCCGGTCGCCCTCCAGCTGGGCGGCAGCGAGGCGACCGACCTGGCGCATTGCGCAAAGCTCGGCGAAGACTGGGGCTACGACGAGATCAATCTCAATTGCGGATGTCCCAGCGAGCGCGTGCAGCGCGGCGCTTTCGGCGCTTGCCTGATGAACGAGCCGCAGCTCCTGGCCGATTGCGTGAAGGCGATGGTCGACGTGGTGAGCGTGCCGGTCACGGTCAAGCACCGCATCGGCATCGACAAGACGGAGTCCTATGAATTCGTGCGCGATTTCGTCGGCATGGTGAGCGAAGCCGGCTGCCGGACCTTCATCGTCCATGCACGCAATGCCTGGCTGAAGGGCCTGTCGCCCAAGCAGAACCGGGAGGTGCCGCCGCTGCGCTACGAGCTGGTGCATCGGCTCAAGCATGACTTCCCCGAGCTCGCCATCTCCATCAACGGCGGCTTCAACGACAACGCGCAGATGCAGGCGCATCTCCGGCTGCTGGACGGCGTGATGATCGGGCGCGAGGCGTACCACAACCCGTGGTGGCTCGCGCAATGGGACGAGGTCTTCTACCGCCAGCCGCCCTCCGTCCTCACGCGCGAGGACGTGGAGCGCAGGATGTGCGACTACATGGTTCGCGAAGCGGCCGAGCACGGCACGGCGTGGTCGAACATCGCGCGCCACATGCTGGGCCTGCGCAACGGGCTGCCGGGCGCGCGTCGCTGGCGCCAGGTCTGGAGCGACCACCGGCTCAAGGCGCTGCCGCCCCACGCGGTGATGGCGATTGCCCATGAGCCGGCGGAGGCGGCCGCCGCCTGAGCCTCAGGCCGCCATCAGCCGCGCCTCGGGCACATCCTCGATGGTGGTGCGGCGCAGCTCGCGCCGCTCGGCGATGTCGTAGCGCCGGCCGCGGTGCAGAGTGCTGCGGTTGTCCCACATCACCAGGTCGCCGACCTGCCATTCATGGCGGTAGACGAACTCGCGCTGGGTCGCGTGCTCCAGCAGGTCCTGCAGGTACATGCGTGACTCGGCCGTGGGCCAGCCGATGACCTGCCGCGCATGCACGCCGACGAAGAGCAGCTTGCGTCCCGAGCCTGGGTGCGTCTGGACCAGCGGCCAGACTGCGGGCGGGATGGCCTTCTTCTGGTCGTCGGTGTATGCCTCATCGCCCAGCAGGATGCGCGTGTGCAGCGCATAGTGCTCGGAGCGCAGGTCCTGGACCTCGGCCTTGGTGCGATCGGGCAAGGCGTCGTAGGCGGCGCGCAGGTCGGCGAACTCGGTGTTGCCGCCCCAGCTCGGCAGCACCAGCGCCTGCAGCATCGAGTAGGCGGCGCGCGGATCCTGGAAGGAGCTGTCGCTGTGCCAGAGCTGGTTGGCGAAGTTCGAGAGGTTCTTGGGCGAGTCGCGCCGCGCTACGTTGCCTTCGGCATCGACGTTGGAGATGTCGATCAGGCGCTCGTCCTCCAGCCTCTCCTTGCGCTTGAAGACCTTCTTGAGGCCCAGGTCCAGCGGGCCGAAGGACTTGGCGAAGTCGATCTGCTGCTGGCCCGTCAGCGGCTGGCCGCGCCACACCAGCACGGCGTATTCATTCATCGCGGCGTTGATTTGGCGCACCTCGGTGTCGGACAGCGGACATGCGATGTCGATGCCGCTGGCTTCGGCGGCGAACAGGGGATGCAGGGGCTTGAGTCGGAGGGACATGGGAGGTCTCGGGAACGGGTTATTCGGCCTGGATGCCGGCTTCGTTGATCACGCGGGCCCAGCGCTTCATCTCGGATTGCACGAAGGCCTCGAACTGCTCGGGCCTGGAGGCGACCACCTCCATGCCCTGTTCCTCGATGCGCTTGCGGATGTCGGGAGTGCGCAGCACCTTTTCCGTGTCAGCCTGGATCTTCTGGATGACGGCCATGGGTGTGCCGTGCGGCGCAACGAATCCCAGCAGCGCGTTGACGTTGAAGCCGGGGAGCGTCTCGGCCACGGTCGGGTAATTGAAGCCGGCCACGCGCTTGTCGCCGAGCGTGGCGATCATCTTCATCCGGCCGGCCTTCACGTAGGGCAGGATCGACAGGAAAGGATCTACCACGATGTCGATGCGCCCGCCCATCAGCTCGGTGTGCGCCGGCGCGCTGCCCTTGAAGGGCGAGTGGAGCATGTCGAAGCGGGCCTCGCGCTTCAGGAGCTCGGCGCCCAGGTGCGTGGTACTGCCGGCGCCGGGCGTGCCGTAGGTGAGCTTGCCCGGGTTCTTCCTGGCATAGGCGATCAGCTCGGGCACGGTATTGAAAGGGGCGTCGGGCCTGGCGACCATCGCCAGCTGCAGGTTCGCGATCTGCGTAATGGCTGCGAGGTCCTTCACCGTGTCGTACGGCAGGTTCTTGCGAAGCGACGGGTTCACGGCGAAGGAAGAATTCACCATGCCGAAGGTCAGGCCGTCGGGCGGTGCCTTGGCGACGAAGTCCACGCCGATAGCGGTCCCGGCGCCGGGCTTGTAGTCGACGATCACCGGCTGTCCCCAGATTTCCTGCAGCTTCTGCGCGATGAGCCGGCCTACCGTGTCGGTCGGCCCGCCAGGCGCGAACGGGATGATGATCTTGACGGGGCCCTTAGGAAACTCCTGGGCTGCGGCCTCGAGGCTGCTGCCCAGGCCGGCGACTGCGATGGTGGCGCCGGCCAGCAAGACTCGGCGACGGGTGGTGGTGAATGTGTCTTGTCTCATCGGATTTGTGTTAATGGAACATTGTTTTGAAATAATATCGACTAGAGTAGGCAAGTCAACAAAAATATGAAACATTGTTTTAAAAAAGCTGGATTTCATGGCTGAGCAAGGAGCAGGAGCCGAAGTCAGCGCGTTGGCACGGGGCTTGGCAGTGCTGAAGGTGGTTGGCGACGCGGCCGGCCCGTTGAGCAACCGCGAGCTGGCCGATGCGACGGGCATTCCGAAGCCGACGGTCTCTCGCCTGGCCGCGACGCTGGTTGCGAGCGGCTACCTGCGGCAGGCGCCCGACAGCGAGCGCTTCAGCCTGGGCCCCGCACTGCTGGACATGAGCAACCGCTACCTTCGGCATTTCGATCTGCGGGGGGTGGCCCGGCCGCGCCTGCTGGCGCTGGCGGAGTTCGCCGGCGCCAGCGTCCACATGGGCGTGCGCGACGAGCTGGACATGCTGATCATCGATTCGCTGCGTCCGCGCTCGGCCATGATCAGCTCGCGCATCGACGTGGGCTCGCGCATGACCATCGCCACCTCGGCGGCCGGACGGGCTTACCTCGCGGCGCTGCCGTCGGGCGAGCAGGCCGAGTTGCTGGACCAGATCCGGCTCGCCAGCGGCGAGAACTGGGCCGCGCTGGAGCCGCGCGTCATGGCGGGGCTCCAGGAGCACGCGCGACTGGGTTATTGCAGCTCCTTCGGCGAGTGGCACCCGCACATCCATGCGCTGGGCTTCTCGCTGCGCGGACCGCGCGGCGAGCGCTACGCCTGCAGCTGTGGCGGGCCGGCCTACCTGCTGCCGCGCGAGACGATGGTGGCGCGCATCGCGCCGAAGCTGCTGGAGACCCTGCAGCGGATCAATGCCGACATCGGCACGGCGTCGCCCGCCGACTGAGGGGATTCAGTTCGCTGCTTCCAGGCCGCTGCGGAAGTGCTCCTGCATGCGCGCCATGGCGCCGGCCCCGTCGCGTGCCTTGATCGCGGCCATGATCGCCCGGTGCTCCGCGAGCGACTCCGCAATGCGGCCGGCCTTGAGCAGCGAGTTGTGGCGATTGAGCTTCATCACCTTGCGCAGGTCGGCCACCATCTGGTCGCGCCAGCGGTTGTCGGCCATCGCCAGGATGCGCATGTGGAAGCGTTCGTTGATGGCGAAGAAGTGGGCGCGGTCCACCTTGCCTGGCACGGCGGCCGCTTCGAGCTCCGCATGCAGCGCTTCGAGTTCGGCCAACTGCGCGCTGGAGGCCCGTTCAGCTAACACGCCCACTGCGTCGCTCTCGAGCAGGCTCAGCAGGTGATACACGTCGGCGAGGTCCTTCTCCGACACCTCGGTCACGTAGGCGCCGCGCCGTACCTTCATCGTCACCAGGCCTTCGGCCGCCAGCACCTTGAGCGCCTCGCGCAGAGGCGTGCGGCTGATTCCGTATTCCTCAGCGAGCTTGAGCTCGTCGATCCAGCTGCCCGGCTCGAGCTCGCGATTGAAGATGCGTTGGCGCAGCAGCTCCGCCACCTCTTCGTAGAGGGCGCGCGGGGTCAGGGTGAGGGCGGACATGCGCGAAATGTACCGCAACGCCGAGAGTTTGAATTAATAATTACAGATGAGTTAGACTCGCACCGAACTCGTCACGCGCCTGCGCGGACGTTTCCCTTCCACCCTCGCAAAGCCCGCGCAATGAGCAGCAAACCCGAACCGAACTTCCAGACCGCGACCCTCGAAGCCTGGGCCAAAGCTGCAGCCAAGTCCGCGCCTGGCGGCGACGTGCAGGCGCTCAACTGGATCACGCCCGACGGCATCACGGTCAAGCCGCTCTACACCGCGGCCGATCTCAAGGGCTTGAAGTACAGCGACACGCTGCCCGGCTTCGAGCCCTACCTGCGCGGACCGCAGGCCACGATGTACGCGGTGCGCCCCTGGACCATCCGGCAGTACGCGGGCTTCTCCACCGCCGAAGAATCGAACGCCTTCTATCGCAAGGCGCTGGCCGCCGGCGGACAGGGCGTGAGCGTGGCCTTCGACCTGGCGACCCACCGCGGCTACGACAGCGACCATCCGCGCGTGACCGGCGACGTCGGAAAGGCCGGCGTGGCCATCGACAGCGTGGAGGACATGAAGATCCTGTTCGACCAGATCCCGCTGGACAAGGTCAGCGTCTCCATGACGATGAACGGCGCCGTGCTCCCCGTGCTGGCCGGCTACATCGTCGCGGCCGAGGAGCAGGGCGTGGCGCAGGACCAGCTCTCGGGGACCATCCAGAACGACATCCTCAAGGAGTTCATGGTCCGCAACACCTACATCTTTCCGCCGGAGCCCTCGATGCGGATCATCGGCGACATCATTGCGTACACCGCGCAGAAGATGCCGAAGTTCAACTCCATCTCCATCAGCGGCTACCACATGCAGGAGGCCGGTGCCAACCAGGCGCTGGAGCTGGCCTTCACGCTGGCGGACGGCAAGGAGTATGTGAAGACGGCGCTGGCCAAGGGGCTGGATGTCGACGGCTTTGCCGGGCGGCTGAGCTTCTTCTGGGCCATCGGCATGAACTTCTACCTGGAGGTTGCGAAGATGCGCGCGGCACGCCTGCTCTGGTGCCGCATCATGAAGGAGTTCGACCCCAAGAACCCGAAGAGCCTGATGCTGCGCACCCACTGCCAGACTTCCGGCTGGAGCCTGACGGAGCAGGACCCGTACAACAACGTGGTGCGCACCACCATCGAGGCCATGGCCGCGGTCTTCGGCGGCACGCAGAGCCTGCACACCAACGCGCTGGACGAGGCGATTGCCCTGCCCACCGAGTTCAGCGCGCGCATCGCGCGCAACACGCAGCTCATCATCCAGGAAGAGACGCACATCACGAACGTGATCGACCCCTGGGCCGGTAGCTACATGATGGAAAAGCTCACGCAGGATATGGCGGACGCGGCGTGGGCGATCATCGAGGAGGTCGAGGCGATGGGCGGCATGACCAAGGCCGTGGACAGCGGCTGGGCCAAGCTCAAGATCGAGGCGGCCGCGGCCGACAAGCAGGCGCGCATCGATTCGGGGCGGGACGTGATCGTGGGCGTCAACAAGTACAAGCTCCAGAGCGAGGACACGCACGACATCCTGCAGATCGACAACGTCAAGGTGCGCGACAGCCAGATCGCCCGGCTCAAGGCAGTGCGCGAGAAGCGCGACAGTGCCAAGGTGCAGGCCGCGCTCGACGCGATGACCACGGCGGCCGAGAGCGGCGAGGGCAATCTGCTGGCGCTGAGCGTCGACGCCGTGCGCCTGCGCGCGACCGTGGGCGAGATCAGCGATGCGCTCGAGAAGGTCTACGGCCGCCATCGCGCCGACACCCAAAAGGTGACCGGCGTCTACGCCGCGGCCTACGACTCGGCCGAAGGCTGGGAGGCCTTGCAGAAGGAGATTGCCGGGTTTGCCGAGGAGCAGGGCCGGCGTCCGCGCGTGATGATCTCCAAGCTCGGCCAGGACGGCCACGACCGCGGTGCCAAGGTCGTCGCTACGGCCTTCGCCGACCTGGGCTTCGACGTCGACATGGGCCCGCTGTTCCAGACCCCCGAGGAATGCGCGCGCCAGGCGATCGAGAACGACGTGCATGCGGTGGGCGTCAGCACCCTGGCCGCGGGGCACAAGACATTGGTGCCGGCCATCATCGAGGAGCTGAAGAAGCAGGGCGCCGACGACATCATCGTCTTCGTCGGCGGCGTGATTCCACGTCAGGACTACGAGTTCCTCTACGAGGCCGGCGTCAAGGGCATCTACGGGCCGGGGACGCCGATTCCGGCCAGTGCGAAGGACGTGCTGGAGCAGATTCGCGCGGCGGTCGCGGCTTGAGCATGTCGGCCGCGGCTCGAAGCGTCGTGACAGCCGAAGCGCTGGCGGACGGCGTCGGTCCCCGACAGCGGCGCGCGATCGCGAAAGCCATCACGCTGCTCGAATCCACGCGGGCCGACCATCGCGCGCAAGCCGATGAACTGTTGACGGCGCTGCTGCCTCGCACCGGCAGATCCTTCCGCCTGGGCATCTCGGGCGTGCCCGGCGTCGGCAAGTCCACCTTCATCGAGACGTTGGGGCTGTACCTGATCGATCGCGGCCATCGCGTGGCAGTCCTCACCATCGACCCCTCGTCCACCGTCTCCGGCGGCTCCATCCTCGGCGACAAGACGCGCATGGAAAGACTCTCGGTGCACGAGCGCGCCTACATCCGTCCCAGTCCGTCGAGCGGCACTTTGGGCGGCGTGGCCGAGAAGACGCGCGAGGCCATGCTGGTCTGCGAAGCCGCCGGCTACGACATCGTCATCGTCGAGACCGTGGGTGTCGGCCAGAGCGAGACCGCGGTCTCGGGCATGACCGACATGTTCGTGCTGCTGCAACTGCCCAATGCCGGCGACGACCTGCAGGCAATCAAGAAGGGCGTGATGGAGCTGGCAGACCTGGTGGTCATCAACAAGGCTGACATCGACCCCGATGCGGCGACGCGCGCGCAGGCGCAGATCACCTCCGCGCTGCGGCTTTTCGGCCACCACGGCAACCCGGTGCATGCGCATGTCGTGCACGGCGCTGCGGACACGGCGCTGCGTCAGTGGCAACCCAGGGTGATTCAATCCAGTGCCTTGCTGGGCACGGGCGTCGACGGCTTCTGGGACACCGTGCTGGAGTTCAAGGCCCTGCAGACCGCCACCGGCAAGACCGCCGCACGGCGCGAGAAGCAGGCGCTCGCGTGGATGTGGGAACGCATCGACGCGGGCCTCAAGCAGGCCTTCCGCCAGCACCCGAAAGTGCGCGAGCTGCTCCCGCAGACCTTGGCCCAGGTGGGGGCGGGCACGCTGCCCGCCTCGACGGCGGCACGCAACCTGCTCGCAGCGCAGGCGGGGCAGGCGCGACAGGGCCAGCGCGTCGAAGAACACATCAACATCACTTCCGGAACAGGACCATGAAAGAGATCCTCGAACAACTCGAAAAGCGGCGCGCCCAGGCGCGCCTGGGTGGCGGGCAGAAGCGCATCGACGCGCAGCATGCCAAGGGCAAGCTGACGGCGCGCGAGCGCATCGAGCTGCTGCTCGACGACAACACCTTCGAGGAATGGGACATGTTCGTCGAACACCGTTCCAGCGACTTCGGCATGGCCGAAACGAAGATTCCGGGGGATGGCGTGGTCACGGGCTACGGCATGATCAACGGCCGCCTCGTGTTCGTCTTCAGCCAGGACTTCACCGTTTTCGGCGGCGCGCTCAGCGAAGCCCACGCCGAGAAGATCTGCAAGGTGATGGACCAGGCGATGAAGGTGGGCGCGCCCGTCATCGGCCTCAACGACTCGGGCGGCGCGCGCATCCAGGAAGGCGTGGCCTCGCTCGGCGGTTATGCCGAGGTGTTCCAGCGCAACGTGATGGCCTCCGGCGTGGTGCCGCAGATCAGCATGATCATGGGGCCCTGCGCCGGCGGCGCCGTCTACTCGCCCGCCATGACCGATTTCATCTTCATGGTGCGCGATAGCTCCTACATGTTCGTTACCGGCCCGGAGGTGGTGAAGACGGTGACGCACGAGGACGTCACGGCCGAGGAACTGGGCGGCGCCACCACCCACACCACCAAGAGCGGCGTGGCCGACATGGCCTTCGAGAACGACGTCGAGGCGCTGATGATGCTGCGCCGGCTCTACAACTACCTGCCGCTCAACAACCGCGAAAAGCCGCCCGTGCGGCCCAGCGGCGACCCGGCCGATCGTGCCGACCTGTCGCTCGACACCCTGGTGCCTGACAACCCGAACAAGCCCTACGACATCAAGGAGGCGATAACGAAGGTCGTCGACGACGGTGAGTTCTTCGAGCTGCAGCCCGACTACGCAAGGAACATCGTGATCGGGTTCGCGCGCATGGATGGGCAGAGCATCGGCATCGTTGCCAACCAGCCGCTGGTGCTGGCCGGCTGCCTCGACATCAGGTCGTCCATCAAGGCGGCGCGCTTCGTGCGCTTCTGCGACGCCTTCAACATTCCGGTCGTCACCTTCGTCGATGTGCCCGGCTTCATGCCCGGTACCAGCCAGGAATACGGCGGCATCATCAAGCATGGCGCCAAGCTCCTCTACGCGTATGCCGAGTGCACGGTGCCGAAAATCACCGTCATCACTCGCAAGGCCTACGGCGGCGCCTATGACGTGATGGCCTCCAAGCACCTGCGCGGCGACGTCAACCTGGCATGGCCGCGCGCCGAGATCGCGGTGATGGGTGCCAAGGGAGCGGTAGAAATCATCTTCCGCGAGGACAAGAACGATCCCGAGAAGCTGGCCGCGCGCGAGGCCGAGTACAAGGCCCGCTTCGCCAATCCCTATGTGGCCGGCACGCGTGGCTACATCGACGACGTGATCCTGCCCAGCGAGACGCGCAAGCGCATCTGCCGCAGCCTGGTCATGCTGCGCGAGAAGAAGCTCGACAACCCGTGGCGCAAGCACGGGAACATTCCGCTCTGAAGACGTGGGGACCACAACATGTTCAAGAAAATCCTGATTGCGAACCGCGGCGAGATCGCCTGCCGTGTCATCAAGACCGCAAGAAAAATGGGCATCATCACCGTTGCCGTCTATTCCGACGCCGACAAGGATGCACGCCATGTCGAGCTGGCCGACGAGGCTGTGCACATCGGTGCCTCGCCCAGCCGCGAGAGCTATCTGCAAGCCGATCGCATCATCGCGGCGTGCAAGAAGACGGGCGCAGAGGCGGTCCATCCCGGCTATGGCTTCTTGTCCGAGAACGAGGGTTTTGCGAAGAAGGTCGAGGAGGAGGGCATCGTCTTCATCGGCCCCAAGCATTACTCGATCGCTGCGATGGGCGACAAGATCGCCTCGAAGAAGCTCGCGAACGAGGCCAAGGTCAACACCATCCCCGGCTGGAACGACGCGATCGAAACGGCGGAGCGCGCAGTCGAGATCGCGCGAGACGTGGGCTATCCGGTCATGATCAAGGCCTCGGCGGGCGGCGGCGGCAAGGGCCTGCGCGTGGCCCACAACGACAAGGACGCGTTCGAAGGCTTCACCTCCTGCCGCAACGAAGCGCGCAACAGCTTCGGCGACGACCGCGTTTTCATCGAGAAGTTCGTCGAGGAGCCGCGCCACATCGAGATCCAGGTGCTGGGCGATGCGCACGGCAACGTGATTTACCTGAACGAGCGCGAATGTTCGATTCAGCGCCGCCACCAGAAGGTGATCGAGGAGGCGCCTTCGCCCTTCATCAGCGAGGCCACTCGCAAGGCCATGGGCGAGCAAGCTGTGGCGCTCGCCAAGGCGGTGAACTACCAGAGCGCGGGCACCGTGGAGTTCGTGGTCGGCAAGGACCAGAGCTTCTACTTCCTGGAGATGAACACGCGGCTGCAGGTGGAGCATCCGGTGACGGAAGCGATCACCGGGCTGGACCTCGTCGAGCTCATGATCCGTGTCGCCGCCGGCGAGAGGCTGCCGCTGGCGCAGGAGGACGTGAAGCGCGAGGGCTGGGCGATCGAGTGCCGGATCAATGCGGAAGACCCGTTCCGGAACTTCCTGCCGTCGACCGGTCGCCTGGTGCGGTTCCAGCCGCCGAAGGAGACGATGTTCTCCGCGGACACGGAGCACTTGTATGGCGTGCGCGTCGACACTGGCGTCTACGACGGCGGCGAAATCCCGATGTTCTACGACTCGATGATCGCCAAGCTGATCGTGCATGGGCGTGACCGCACACACGCGATTGCGCTGATGCGCGAGGCGCTCAACGGCTTCGTGATCCGCGGCATCAGCAGCAACATCCCGTTCCAGGCCGCGTTGCTGGCGCATGCCAGCTTCGTGAGCGGGGCCTTCAATACCGGCTTCATCGCCGAGCACTACGGCAAGGGCTTCCGCGCCGAGGACGTGCCCCACGACGAGCCCGACTTCCTGGTGGCGCTCGCCGCCTACATGCATCGGCGCTACCGCGCGCGGGCTTCGCGCATCAGCGGCCAGCTCGAGGGGCATGGCGTGAAGGTGGGGGAGCAGTTCGTGGTGGTCGTCCTCGACGCCAAGGGGGAGCATGTGCATCAGCCCGTGACGGTCACCGACTACCAGGGCCCCACGGGTTCGAGCGCGGTGACGGTGGGCGCGAACACCTACAAGATCGAAAGCCAGGCCGGGTTGGGCAGCATCCGGGTCGAAGGCAGCGTGAACGGCCGTGGCTTCACGGCGCAGGTCGAGCGCGGTGTCGGCAAGAATCCCCTGGCCTTGCGCATCGCGCACAACGGCAAGCAGATCGAGGCGCTGGTGCTGTCGCCGCGGGGCTCAAGGCTGCTCAAGCTCATGCCCTACAAGGCGCCGCCCGATCTCAGCAAGTTCCTGATGTCGCCGATGCCGGGGCTCCTGGTCGAAATCTCCGTGCAGCCGGGCCAGCAGGTGCAAGCCGGCGAAAAGCTTGCGGTGATCGAGGCGATGAAGATGGAGAACGTGCTCTTCGCCTCGCAGGACGGCGTGGTCGGCAGCATCTCGGCCGGCAAGGGCGAGTCGCTCGCGGTGGACCAGGTGATCCTGGAATTCACGTGAAGGAGACCATCGCATGAAAACGTCGCAAGAGCGCCCTTTCAAGGTACTGGGCCTCCAGCAGATCGCGATCGGCGGGCCGGACAAGATGCGGCTGCGCAAGCTATGGGTCGACATGCTGGGACTGGAGGTCACCGGCAGCTTCAGCAGCGAGCGCGAGAACGTCGACGAGGACATCTGCGCGATCGGCAGCGGCCCCTTCAAGGTCGAGGTCGACCTGATGCAGCCGCTGGATCTCGACAAGAAGCCGGCCGTTCACGCAACACCGCTCAATCACGTGGGGTTGTGGATCGACGATCTGCCCGCCGCGGTCGGCTGGCTCACGGCCCAGGGGGTGCGCTTCGCGCCGGGCGGCATCCGCAAGGGCGCGGCCGGCTTCGACATCTGCTTCCTGCATCCCAAGGGCAACGAGGCGTTCCCGATCGCGGGCGAAGGGGTGTTGATCGAGCTGGTGCAGGCACCACCGGAAGTCGTAACGGCCTTCGCGGCACTGGCCGCGGGCTAATACTTCAGGCGCCGGGGCGGCGCCAGACGGCCAGCGTTGCCGCGAGCAGCCACATGCCCGCGGCGCAACCGCGGTTGAGCAGGCGCAGGCTGCGTCGCGAGAGCCAGCGCACAGCCTGTGTGCCGGCGGCGGCGTACCCGATCATGACGCAGCTGTCGATGCCGATGAAGATGGCGCCGAGTACCGCGTATTGCGGCCCTTGTGGACCGGCGGTGTCGACGAACTGCGGGAGAAATGCGGCGAAGAAGAGCAGGGTCTTCGGGTTCGACAGCGCCACCGTGAGGCTGCGCAAGAAAGCAATGCGGCCGCTCAGGACATCGGCGGCCGTTGCGGCGAGCGCCGCGTGGATCTCGATCGGCTCGCTGCGCCACATCTTGACGCCGAGCCAGACCAGGTAGGCGACGCCGGCCACGCGGATCGCATTGAACAGCCACTCCGAGGCTGCGAGCAACGAACCCAACCCCAACGCCACGACGGCGATCAGGATGGCAGCCCCCAGCGATGCGCCTGCGATGCCCCAGGCCGCGGCGCGCATGCCACCGGCGATGCCATTGGACATCGCCAGCAGCATGGTGGGGCCCGGCGTGATCGCCAGCGCAACGGAGGCGATCAGGTAGAGGAGCAGGGTATCGAGCGTCATGGGCGTGCCTTCGGATCGGTGCGTGACGCGGCGGCGGCACGTGCGCGCGCCAACGCCGCTTCGACGATCGCCCGTTTGCGATCGGGCGCAGCGGCCTCGGGCGGCGAGGCTGCAGACGGCTCGTCGTCTTTGCCTTGTCGGCGTCGATGCGCCTCATAGCGGATGCGCGCCTCGTCGGCCTGCGCCTGCGACCAGGCTTGCCAGCCGCTCTTCCCCGGCGTGGCCACTTCGAGCGAGATGCAATCCACGGGGCAGACAGGAACGCAGAGTTCGCAACCAGTGCAGTGGGCCTCGATGACGGTGTGCATGCGCTTGTGGATGCCGAGGATCGCGTCGGTCGGGCAGGCTTCGAGGCACAGCGTGCACCCAATGCACCAGGCCTCGTCGATCACCGCCATCATGCGGGGGCCTTCGATGCCGAACTGCGGGCCGATGGGCCGCACCGGTTGGCCGGTCAGGCGCGACAGGCGCGCCACCCCTTCGGCGCCGCCCGGCGGACATTGCTGAATGCCGGCCTCGTCGGCAGAGATCGCCTCGGCGTAACCGGCGCAATCGGGATAGCCGCAGCGTGTGCACTGCGTCTGCGGCAGCGCGTCCAGGATGCGCCGGGCCAGCGCGTTCACTGGCTGATCCCCGCGCTACCGCGCAGAGCCGCGTGCGCGACGGGCCGGCGCGGACTTCCGCGCGACGGCGGGCTTCTTCGCGGCGGCGGCGGCCCTGATCTTCTTGACAGCAGGGGCCTTGATCGTGTCTTCGGCCGATACGGTGGGCAGCCCCGCCCGCTTCTGGGGCTTGTCATGGGCGGCGATGAAGGTCTTCACTTCCGGGTAGACCTTGTCGCGCCAGCGACGCCCGCTGAAGATGCCGTAATGGCCCGCGCCCTTGACCTCGTAGTGCCGCTGGTGTTCTGGCGGGACACCCGTGCACAGATCGTGCGCGGCGCGTGTCTGGCCTGCGCCTGAGATGTCGTCCAACTCGCCCTCGACCGTGAGCACACCAGTCGAATGAATGTCCTGCGGACGAACGAGCTCGGGCGTGCCAGCGGGGCTCTTGACCGCCCAGGTGCCGTTGACGAGGTCGAAGTCCTGGAACACTGTGCGGATGGTGTCCAGGTAATAGTCTGCATCCATGTCGAGCACGGCGTTGTACTCGTCGTAGAACTTGCGATGGGCCTCGGCGCTGGCGTCATCGCCCTTGATCAGGTCCTTGAAGTAGTCGTAGTGGCTGCTTGCGTGACGGTCCGGATTCATCGCCACGAAGCCCGTGTGCTGCAAGAAGCCGGGGTATACCCGCCGGCCCACGCCCGGGAACCCCTCCGGCACGCGGTAGATCACGTTGTTTTCGAACCACTCGTAGCTCTTGTTCATCGCCAGGTTGTTGACCGCGGTGGGCGACTTGCGAGCATCGATGGGGCCGCCCATCATGGTCAGCGACAAAGGCACCTTCTCGCTGCGGCTGGCCATCAGCGATACCGCCGCCAGCACGGGCACAGTAGGCTGGCAGACGCTGATCACATGGCAGTTGCCGTACTCGGCCTGCAGGTGGCGGACGAACTCCTCGATGTAGTTGACGTAGTCGTCGAGGCGAAACTCGCCCTCGGACATCGGCACGAGGCGGGCGTTGACCCAGTCGGTGATGTAGACCTTGTGGTCCTGCAGCATGGTGCGCACCGTGTCGCGCAGCAGCGTGGCGTAGTGGCCGGACAGTGGCGCCACGATCAGGACAACGGGTTGGGCCTTGAGCGTCTGCAGGGTCTTGGGATCGTCGGTGAAGCGCTTGAAGCGGCGCAACTGGCAGAAGGGCTTGTCGATCTCGACAACTTCCTGGATGACCACGTTGTCGCCATCGACTTGCACCGTCTTGATGTCGAATTCGGGCTTTTCGTAGTCCTTGCCCAGTCGATAGAGCAGGTCGTAGCCGGCCGCCATGCGCTGCGCCAACGGGATCTGGCCGAACACGCCGCCTTGGCCGTAGAGTTTGGAAGCAGCTTGCGCGAAATCGGCGAAGGGCTCCATGAGGGAGCGCTGTGCTTCGTAAAGGTGGTAGAGCATGTAAATGTCAACTGATGTTGCAATGCAATATATCAGTTGAGTGCCCGGATGTGCTAAATGTTCCGGGCAGAATTGCCCAAAACGGGGCGCATGTGGCGCCCACGAGGAATGTCACAGCACCTTCGCGATGCTCTGGCAGACGTAGTCGATGTTCTTGCTGTTGAGCGCGGCGACGCACATGCGGCCGGTATCGGTGCCGTATACGCCGAACTCCTGGCGCAGGCGCACCATCTGGTCTTTGCTCAGGCCGGAATAGCTGAACATGCCGATCTGGTCGGTGATGAAGTGCATGTCTTGCTTCACGCCGGCAGCAGCCAGGCCATCGACCAGCTTGTGGCGCATCAGCTTGATGCGGTCGCGCATCTCCCCGAGCTCCTTCTCCCAAAGGGTGCGCAGCTCTGGCGTGCCCAGCACGGTTGCAACCACGGCGCCGCCGTGCGTGGGCGGGTTGCTGTAGTTGGTGCGAATCGCAATCTTGAGCTGGCTCAGCACGCGGCTCGCTTCTTCCTTGCTCTCGCAGAGGACGGATAGGGCACCCACGCGCTCACCGTAGAGGCTGAAGCTCTTGGAGAACGAAGTAGAGACGAAAAAGTTCAGGCCGGCGCCGACGAACTTGCCGATCGCGGCCCCGTCTTCCTGGATGCCATAGCCGAAGCCCTGGTAGGCCATGTCCAGGAAGGCGACCAGCTGCTTTTCCTTGACCGCGGTAACCACCTGGTCCCACTGGTCGGCGCGGATGTCGTAACCCGTCGGGTTATGGCAGCAGGCGTGCAGCACGACGATGGTTCCGGCCGGGGCGGCGTTCAGCGCGCTCAGCATGCCGTCGAAGTCGATGCCACGCTTGGCGGCGTCGTAGTACGGGTACTCCTCGACAATGAAGCCAGCGCTGGTGAAGAGGGCGCGGTGGTTCTCCCAGCTCGGGTTGCTGATCAGCACCTTGGACTCGGGGTTGAGCTTTCTGAGAAAGTCGGCGCCGACCTTCAGGCCGCCGGTGCCGCCGATGCCCTGGATCGTGGCCACTCTGCCGGACTTGACGGGTTCGCTGCCGGCGCCGAAGACCAAACCCTTCACCGCTTCGTCGTAGGCGGCAATGCCGTCGATGGGCAGGTAGCCGCGCGCCTTGGGTGCCTTGATCATGTCCTCCTCGACCGCCTGCACGCAGCGAAGCAGGGGGAGTTTGCCGTTGTCGTCGTAATAGACGCCAACACCGAGGTTGACCTTGTTGGGATTGCTGTCGGCGGCGAACTGCTCGTTGAGACCGAGGATCGGGTCGCGCGGCGCCATCTCGACGGCGGTGAACATTGACATGGAAGAAGTCCTTTGGTGATGCGATTCGCGCCCGGCTGCATCCGGGTTTGCGCCATGGCTCGCGGGTCGGGTAGCCTCACGAGTTCGCTTGAATTTTACCGGCCGAGCCGCACCTCCCCTGGACGCCATGCCTGAAATCACCGAAGTCATTCCGGATCGCCCCGCGGCCGAGCCCGTCGGCCCCGTCAAGCCCGGCGAATTCATCCACTTCCCGGATTCGCCCTTCGAGCTCTACCAGCCCTATCCGCCCGCCGGGGACCAGCCCGGCGCGATCGAAGGCCTGGTCGAGGGCGTTCGCGACGGCGAGGTTTACCAGACCCTGCTGGGTGTCACCGGCTCGGGCAAGACCTTCACCATGGCCAACGTGATCGCCCGGCTAGGCCGCCCGGCCATCGTGTTCGCGCCCAACAAGACGCTGGCTGCGCAGCTCTACAGCGAGTTTCGCGAGTTCTTCCCGAAGAATGCGGTCGAGTACTTCGTGAGCTACTACGACTACTACCAGCCCGAGGCCTACGTGCCTCAACGCGACCTGTTCATCGAGAAGGACAGTTCGATCAATGAGCACATCGAGCAGATGCGCCTGTCGGCGACCAAGAGCGTGCTGGAGCGCCGGGACACGGTGATCGTCGCGACGGTGAGCGCGATCTACGGCATCGGCACGCCCGAGGACTACACCCAGATGCGCTTCATCATGCGCACGGGCGACAAGATCGGCCAGCGCGACGTGATCTCGCGACTGATCCGCATGCAGTACACACGCAATGAGCAAGACTTTGCGCGCGGCACTTTCCGGGTGCGGGGGGACACGATCGACGTGTTTCCGGCCGAGCACAGCGAATTGGCTATCCGCATCGAGCTTTTCGACGACGAGATCGAGACGTTGCAGCTTTTCGATCCGCTGACTGGGCGCATCCGGCAGAAGATCCCGCGCTTCACCGTCTATCCGTCGAGCCACTATGTGACGCCGCGGGACAAGGTGCTGACTGCCGTCGAAACCATCAAGATCGAGCTTGACCAGCGGCTCAAGGAGCTGGTGGCCGCGGGCAAGCTGGTCGAGGCCCAGCGACTCGAGCAGCGGACCCGGTTCGACCTCGAGATGCTGGCCGAGATCGGCCACTGCAAGGGTATTGAGAACTACACCCGCCATCTCTCCGGAGCGGCACCGGGCGAGCCGCCAGCCACGCTGACCGACTACCTGCCGAAGGACGCGATCATGTTCCTCGACGAGAGCCACCAGATGATCGGTCAGCTGGGCGGCATGTACAACGGCGATCGGGCCCGCAAGACCACGCTGGTCGAGTACGGCTTTCGTCTGCCCTCGGCACTGGACAATCGGCCGCTCAAGTTCGACGAGTTCGAGACCCGCATGCGCCAGTGCATCTTTGTGTCCGCGACGCCGGCGCAGTACGAGATGGACCATGCCGGCAATGTTGTCGAGCAACTGGTGCGGCCGACCGGCCTGATCGACCCGGAAGTCGAGGTCCGTCCCGCCACCCACCAGGTGGACGACGTGCTGCAGGAGATCAGGCTGCGCGTCGAGAAAAACGAGCGCGTGTTGATCACGACCCTGACCAAACGAATGGCCGAGCAGCTGACCGACTACCTGGGCGACAACGGCGTCAAGGTGCGTTACCTGCACAGCGACATCGATACGGTCGAGCGCGTCGAGATCCTGCGCGATCTGCGGCTCGGTACCTTCGACGTGCTCGTCGGCATCAATCTCCTGCGGGAAGGCCTGGACATTCCCGAGGTTTCGCTGGTCGCAATCCTCGATGCTGACAAGGAGGGCTTTCTACGCGCAGAGCGCTCGCTGATCCAGACCATCGGCCGCGCGGCACGCAACCTGAACGGCAAGGCCATCCTCTACGCCGACCGCATGACCGAGTCGATGAAAAAGGCAATCGGCGAGACCGAGCGGCGCCGTGCGCGGCAGATCGCCTACAACCAGGCGCACGGCATCACGCCGCGCAGCATCGTCAAGCAGGTGCGCGACCTGATCGACGGGGTGTACAGCGAGAAAGCGGGCAAGGAGGCCGCCAAGCTCGACCTTGAGCGCGCCAAGGTCGAGGACATGTCGGAAAAGGACATGGCCCGCGAGATCAAGCGGCTGGAAAAGCTGATGCTCGAACATGCGCGCAATCTCGAGTTCGAGAAGGCGGCGAGGGTACGCGATCAGCTGGCGCAGCTGAGGGAGCAGGCATTCGGTGCCCCCGGCAAGGACAACGTTGCTCCTTGAGCGCTGGACAGCGCACCGCCAGTGGGCCTCACGGACTGCAATCGGGTTTACCCGAGCAGACCTGAGGGCCTTCTGTTATACTTGACAGAAATAGTCAGGCAAAAAGAACTTCGCGATGAAGGACCGGCTCCTACCGATGGATCACCAGCGGACATGGGCCGGAAAGGGCGGAGACGGCGTCACCAAAGCCCACAACGCCAAGGTGTCTTTTCAACGGTAAGCACTCGAAGGAGCTTGCGATGCGTCTCACAACCAAAGGCCGTTTTGCGGTCACAGCCATGATCGATCTGGCGTTGCGCCAGAATACCGGCCCGGTCACCCTGGCCGCAATCAGCCAGCGTCAGCAGATCTCCCTGTCGTACCTCGAGCAGCTCTTCGGCAAGCTTCGGCGGCACGAGCTGGTCGAGTCGACTCGTGGCCCCGGGGGTGGTTATTCGCTGGGTCGCAAGGCATCGGAAATCACGGTGGCCGACATCATTGTTTCCGTCGATGAGCCCATCGACGCGACGCAATGCGGCGGCAAGGAAAACTGCCTGGGCGAGGCTGGCCGTTGCATGACCCACGAGCTCTGGGCTTCGTTGAACCAGCGGATGGTCGAGTTCCTGGATTCCGTCACCTTGCAAAAGCTGGTCGACGACCAGATCGCAAAGGGCGTGCAGATCGAGAACAAGCCGGCCGTCAAGCGGGCGATCTCGAGCCAGCCGGTGGTGAAGCCGATCCGGGTCAACGCGCCCAATTCGGTGTTCGCCCTCGGCAACGCCTTCGCCAAGTCCTGATTCGGCGGCGCCGCACGGCGCCGCGTCCAAGATTCCCAGAGAACGTCAACCCCACGCCAGCCCGAGCCAGCCATGGATGTCACTCCCCATTTCCCGATCTATCTCGACTACGGCGCCACAACGCCGGTCGATCCGCGCGTTGTCGACGCGATGATTCCGTGGCTGCGCGAGCACTTCGGCAATCCGGCGTCACGCAGCCACGCCTGGGGCTGGGAAGCGGAGGAGGCGGTGGAGAAAGCGCGCACCGAGGTGGCCGACCTGATCGGCGCCGATCCGCGCGAGATCGTCTGGACCTCAGGCGCCACCGAGTCGAACAACCTGGCGCTCAAGGGCGCAGCCCATTTCTACAAAGGCAAGGGCAAGCACCTGATCACGGTCAAGACCGAGCACAAGGCGGTGCTCGACACCATGCGCGAGCTCGAGCGCCAGGGCTTCGAGGTGACCTACATGGACGTGCAGGAAAACGGCTTGCTCGATCTGGACGCCTTCAAGGCCGCGATCCGTCCCGACACCATCCTGGCGAGCGTGATGTTCGTGAACAACGAGATCGGCGTCATCCAGGACGTTGTGGCATTGGGAACGATCTGCCGGGAAAAGGGCGTGATCTTCCACGTCGACGCGGCGCAGGCCACCGGCAAGGTCGAGATCGATGTCAAGGCGCTGCCGATCGATCTCATGAGCCTGGCTTCGCACAAGACCTACGGCCCCAAGGGCATTGGTGCCCTGTACGTGCGCCGAAAGCCGCGCATTCGGCTGGAAGCGCAGATGCACGGTGGTGGCCACGAGCGCGGCATGCGCTCCGGCACCTTGCCGACACACCAGATCGTCGGCATGGGCGAGGCGTTCCGCATTGCCAAGCTCGAGATGGAGCAGGACATCGCCAAGGCGCGCGCGCTGCAGCAGCGCCTGCTCGACGGCCTCAAGGACGTCGAGCAAGTCTTCATCAACGGCGACCTCGAGCACCGCGTCCCGCACAACCTCAACATGAGCTTCAACTATGTCGAGGGCGAGTCGCTGATCATGGGCATCAAGGGCCTTGCGGTGTCCAGCGGCTCGGCCTGCACCTCGGCCAGCCTGGAGCCCAGCTATGTGCTGCGCGCGCTTGGTCGCAGCGATGAGCTCGCGCACAGCAGCCTGCGCATGACCATTGGCCGCTTCACCACCGAGGAAGAGATCGATTACGCGGTCTCGACCATCAAGCACAACGTCGCCAAGCTCCGCGAACTGAGCCCGCTGTGGGAGATGTTCAAGGACGGCATCGACATCAGCGCGATCCAGTGGTCGGCGCATTGAACAAAGACTGAGAGGTACCCCATGGCATATTCATCCAAGGTCATTGACCACTATGAGAACCCCCGCAACGTCGGCTCCTTCGAAAAGGGCGATGATTCCGTGGGCACGGGCATGGTCGGCGCACCGGCGTGCGGCGATGTCATGAAGCTGCAGATCAAGGTCAACCCCGAGACGGGCGTCATCGAAGACGCGCGCTTCAAGACCTACGGTTGCGGCTCGGCGATCGCTTCTTCCTCGCTGGTGACCGAGTGGGTCAAGGGCAAGACGCTCGACGAGGCGGCCGCGCTCAAGAACGCGCAAATCGCCGAGGAACTGGCGCTGCCTCCGGTCAAGATCCATTGCTCGATCCTGGCGGAAGACGCTATCAAGGCCGCGGTCACCGACTACAAGGCCAAGCGCGGCGCAGCCGTCGGTACGACGACGGAAGCCGCAAACTGACATGGCTGTGACCCTGACCGAAGCTGCCGCGCGCCACGTCACCCGCTACCTCGGCAAGCGAGGCAAGGGCGTGGGCGTGCGGCTGGGCGTCAAGACCACGGGCTGCTCGGGCCTGGCCTACAAGCTCGAGTACGTGGACGAGATGGCGCCCGAGGACGTGGTCTTCGAGGACCACGGCGTGAAAGTGCTGGTCGACCCCAAGAGCCTTGCCTACATCGACGGCACGCAGCTCGACTTCGTGCGCGAGGGGCTGAACGAGGGTTTCAAGTTCATCAACCCGAACGAGCGCGACCGCTGCGGCTGCGGCGAAAGCTTCCGGATCTGACTTTCCACCGGCTTCCCGTCCAAGCCGCCACCACCCGGTCATGGGCTGGCGGCTTTTTGACGCCATGAACCTGAACGACACCGATTTCGAACTTTTCGCCGTGCCGGCGAGCTTTGCGCAGGACCGCACCACGCTCGACGCGCGCTGGAAAGAGCTGCAGCGCGAGGCGCATCCCGACCGCTTCGCAGCCCAGGGTGCTGCGGCGCAGCGTGTAGCCATGCAGTGGTCGGTGCGCGTCAATGAGGCCTACCAGCGGCTCAAGGACCCGATCAAGCGGGCGAGCTACCTGTGCGCGCTGAACGGCCACCCCATCGATGCCGAGAAGAACACAGCGATGCCACCCGAGTTCCTGGTGCAGCAGATGGAATGGCGCGAGGAGCTCGACGACGCCCGGGACGCCGCTGCTTTCGACAAGCTCCGCGCGGAGGTGGATGCCGCACGCGCCCATGCCCTCTCCTCGCTGGACTGGTTGATCGACGAAAAGCGCGACCATGCTGAGGCCGCGAAGCAGGTGAGAGCCCTCATGTTCATCGAGCGCTTTGCCGAGGACATCGAGGCCAAGTCCGAACCGTTGGGACAATAGCGTCATGGCATTGCTGCAGATTTCAGAACCCGGCTACGCGCCCGATCCGCACCGGCGGCGCATTGCAGTCGGTATCGACCTCGGGACCACTCACTCGCTGGTGGCGGCCGTTCGCAACGGCGTCGCCGAGTGCCTGCCCGATGCCGAGGGACGCGTCCTTCTCCCCTCGGCCGTGCGTTACCTCGACAAGGACCGCCGCCAGATCGGCTTCGAGGCGCTGGCCGCGCGCGCGGCCGATCCATCCAATGTCATCACCTCCGTGAAGCGCCTGATGGGCCGCGGTGTGCAGGATGTCGCCAACCGCGAGGCCATGGCCTACCGGCTGGGCGGCGATGTGGGCATGGCCCAGGTGCAGACGGCAGCCGGTTCCAAGTCGCCGGTCGAGGTGAGCGCCGAGATCCTCGCAACCCTGCGCTACCGCGCCGAGGACACCTTCGACGACGAGCTCTACGGTGCCGTGATCACGGTTCCGGCCTACTTTGATGAAGGCCAGCGCCAAGCCACCAAGGACGCGGCCCAGCTCGCCGGCATCAATCTGCTGCGCCTGATCAGCGAGCCGACGGCGGCTGCGATTGCCTACGGCCTCGACAACGCGAGCGAGGGTGTCTATGCGGTTTACGACCTCGGCGGGGGCACCTTCGACATTTCCATCCTGCGGCTGACGCAAGGCGTATTCGAGGTCATTGCCACCGGGGGCGATTCGGCGCTGGGGGGGGACGACTACGACCATGCGCTGGCGGCGCTGGCGCTCGCGCAGACCGGCTTCGAGGTCCGGAGCGATGCGGACAAGGCTGCACTGCTCGTTGCCTCGCGTGCAACGAAGGAAGCCCTCTCCGCCTCGGACGCAACCCTCTTCTCGGCCGTGCTGACTGGCGGCAAGCTGGAGCGGGAGGTCTCGCGTGCGCAGTTCGAAGCCGCGACCGCCGGCCTCACCGCCCGCACCATCGCCGCGGTGCGCAAGGCACTGCGCGACGCCCGACTGCGGCCGGCCGACCTGCAAGGCATCGTGCTGGTCGGCGGCGCCACCCGCATGCCTCAGATCCGGCACGCCGTGGCCGAGTTCTTCGGACGCGAGCCGCTGACCAACCTGAACCCTGACGAGGTCGTCGCGCTCGGCGCCGCGATCCAGGCGAACCAGCTGGCCGGCAATGGCGGCACCGACGATCTGCTCTTGCTGGACGTGATCCCGCTGTCGCTCGGTATCGAGACCATGGGCGGACTGGTCGAGCGCATCGTGCCGCGCAACCAGACCATTCCGACCGCGATGGCGCAGGACTTCACGACCTACCAGGATGGGCAGACTGCGCTGGCGTTGCATGTGGTTCAGGGCGAGCGCGATCTTGTCGCCGATTGCCGGAGTCTCGCGCGCTTCGAGCTGCGCGGCATCCCTCCGATGACCGCGGGGGCCGCGCGCATTCGGGTTACCTTTACCGTCGATGCCGACGGCCTGCTCAGCGTCAGCGCGAAGGAGCAGGGCAGCGGCGTGGAGGCGAGCGTGACGGTCAAGCCTTCCTATGGCCTGTCCGACGATCAGATCGCAAACATGCTCCAAGACAGCTTCTCCACCGCGCAGCAGGACATGCAGGCGCGCGCGCTGGTCGAGGCACGCGTGGACGCCGACCGCATGCTTCTGGCCACGCAGAGCGCGCTCGATGCCGACAGCGACCTGCTCGATGGCCAAAGCCGCGAAGCTATCGAAGCGCTGATGAGCGCTTTGCGGGCCGCACGCTCTGCCGATGACGCGGCCGCCATCGAAGCCGCGACCCAGGCCCTGGCCGACGGCACCGAAGCCTTCGCTGCGCAGCGCATGAATGCGGGCATTGCTCGCGCGCTCGCGGGCCGGCAGATCGAATCCCTCTAGAAGCCTCAATGCCAACGATCAAGATACTTCCCCATGCCGAGTACTGTCCCGAGGGCGCCGAGATCAGCGCTCCTGCCGGCACCTCGATCTGCGAGGCGTTGCTCGAGAATCACATCAACATCGAGCATGCCTGCGAGATGAGCTGCGCTTGCACGACCTGCCACGTGATCGTGCGCAAGGGCTTCGAATCGCTCAACGAATCGGAGGAGGGCGAGGACGACCTGCTCGATCGCGCCTGGGGCCTGGAGCCGCAATCGCGGCTCAGCTGCCAGGCGATACTCGCCCAGGCCGACCTCACGGTCGAGATCCCCAAGTACTCGATCAATCACGCCAAAGAAAACCACTGATGACGCGCCAAATCGTTCTCGACACCGAAACCACGGGCCTTTCGGCCGAGAACGGCGACCGCATCATCGAACTGGGGTGCGTGGAGCTGTTCAATCGCAAGCTCACCGGCAACGACCTGCACATCTACTTCAATCCGCAGCGCGAGAGCCACGATGACGCGCTGAAGGTGCACGGGCTGACGACGGACTTTCTGCGCGACAAGCCCAAGTTCGCAACGCTGGCGAACGACGTGGTCGAGTACCTGCGCGATGCCGAGCTGATCATCCACAACGCGGCCTTCGACGTCGGCTTTCTCAACAAGGAGTTCGAACTCGCCGGACTGCCCCCGTTGCGCAGCTTCGTCGGCGATGTCACCGACACACTGGCGTTGGCCAAAGCGGTCTACCCCGGCAAGCGCAATTCGCTCGATGCGCTGTGCGACCGTTTCGGTGTCGACCGCTCGAACCGGACCTTCCATGGCGCCAAGCTGGATGCGCAACTGCTGGCCGACGTCTACATCAATCTGACGCGCGGCCAGGACGCGTTGCTCATCGACGTTGCCGTCAACGAGCCGGTGCAGGGGGCGATCGTCGCGGTCGACCTGCGCAGCTTCATTCTGCCGGTGCTTACAGCTGCCGATCACGAACTCGCGGCGCACGAAGAGCTGCTGCTGCAGCTCGACAAGGCCAGCAATGGCCGGACGATCTTTCGGCAATCGGCCGAAATTGCTGTGGCATAATCGCAGGCTTCGCGCCAAGCGGCGCTGAAAAAATCCACCCGGTGTGACGCGCAAATCGCCGTCGTCCTGTCGGGAGGGGCGGTTAGCTCAGGGGTAGAGCACAGCATTCACACTGCTGGGGTCGGAGGTTCGAAACCTCCACCGCCCACCAACTTCCTTTCTCCTTCTTCCTTTCTGCTGGCTTGTCGGCCGGTCCCGACGCACACTGCGGTTTCGCGCCGCTTGACTCGCGCTCGAGTCCTTGTAAATACGGCGATGAAAGGAGAAAGCCCATGGCAACCAGCCCCGATCTTCCTCAGCCCATCACCTCGGACCCACCCGATGTGCCGGACCTGCCGGTCGAGCCCGATGAAGGCCCCGCCAAGCAGCCTGAACCATCCGATCCTGAGAAGCCGTTCTCGATCCAGCCCAAGTGAGTGCGGGCCGCTAAGCTCGCGGCATGGACGAAATCGATTGCGCCGTCATTGGTGCCGGCGTTGTGGGCTTGGCGGTTGCGCGTGCACTCGCCCTTGCAGGCCGTGAGGTGATCGTGCTGGAAGCCGAGGGTGCGATCGGCACCGGCACGAGTTCACGCAACAGCGAGGTGATTCACGCCGGTATCTACTACCCCGAGGGCTCGCTCAAGGCACGCCTGTGCGTAGAGGGCAAGCAGATGCTCTACGAGTACCTGGCACAGCGCGGGCTGCCGCATCGCCGTTGCGGCAAGCTCATCGTCGCCACGACACCGGCGCAGGTTCCGGAGCTGAGCGGGATTGCCGTCAAGGCTGCCGCCAATGGCGTTCACGACCTGATCATGCTGACGCGCGAGCAGGCGCGTGCGATGGAGCCGCAACTGGCGTGCGTTGCCGCGCTGCATTCGCCGAGCACGGGCATCGTCGACAGCCATGCGTTGATGCTGAGTTTGCAGGGCGATCTGGAGAGTGCCGGCGGCATGTTGGCGCTAAAGTCGCCAGTGGCTCGCGCTCAATGCGGCAGCGGAGCCATTGTCCTCGTCGCAGAGGACGGAACCATGCTGCGCTGTCGCAGTGTCGTCAATGCTGCCGGCCTGGTCGCACCGGCGCTCGCGCGGCGCTTCGAGGGGCTCCCCGCGAGCGCCGTCCCGCCGTCCTATTTCGCCAAGGGCAACTACTTCACGCTGGCCGGCCGAGCGCCCTTCAGCCGCCTGATCTACCCCGTGCCAGAAGCTGCCGGGCTGGGCGTGCATCTGACCCTCGACCTCGGAGGCCAGGCCAAGTTCGGCCCCGACGTCGAGTGGGTCGACTCCCCTGGCGATCTGGTGGTCGATCCGCGGCGCGGCGAAGGCTTCTATGCCGAGGTGCGCAAGTACTGGCCAGCCCTGGAAGATGGGGCGCTCATTCCGGGCTATGCCGGCATTCGGCCCAAGATATCCGGCCCGGGGGAGCCGCCCCGCGATTTCCTGATCGAGGGCCCCGCTGCGCACGGCGTCCCAGGCCTGGTCAATCTCTTCGGCATCGAGTCGCCGGGGCTCACCAGCAGTCTCGCGATCGGAAGCCATGTGGCGGCTTTGCTGCCCTAGGCGCACGCGGGCATGTACCATGGGACGCCACGCCACCGTCCGGCGTGAAGTCGCCGGCGCGGTGCCGGCGGGAATCACAGAGGGAAGATTTCAATGACTGCATCCTCCAACCTCGAAGCGGCGGCGAATGCCGTGGCGGAAGACATCGCCAGCGACGTCCGCGGCGTGCTTTCCAGCAAGGAACTCGACGCCCTGCCGCACATCAAGGCCTTGCGCCAGCGCATCGACAGCAAGCTGGCCATTGCGCGTGAACTCGCCGCCGAGAAGAGCAAGCTTGCGGCCAAGAAGGCGCGCGAGGCGGCCACCACGGCCAATGCCTACGCCCACGACGAACCTTGGCAGATCGCCGGCGCGGCACTGGCGGTGGGCGTGCTGGTGGGGCTGCTGCTTGGCCGCCGCTGAGCGCGAGCGGTCCGCGCGCCGGGGGCGGCACGAATGAGACTGCTGTCCTTGCTTGGGCTGGATAGGCGTTTGCGCCGGCTGCGCATCGCCGCCGGCGAGGGCGCCCTGGCCGCCGAGGACCGTGCAAAGCTGCTGAAGCTGGCGTGGGATGAGGAACGAGAGCGATTGCGGCAGGTGTTGGGCCTCATGGTTGCCGTGATCGGGTTGACGACCGTGACAGTGGCGCTGCTGTCGGTCGCGGTCGTCGTGCACTTCTGGGACACGCCGAACCGCGTCCCCGCAGCTTGGGCCGTGGCGGGGGTGTGGACCGCTCTGTGGCTGGTAGCCGTCGTCGCGCTGATGAACACGCTGCGGCGGGCATCGATTGCCTTCGAGCCGGCACGCCGCGAATTCGAGCGCGACTGGGAATGGGTGCAGGCGCATTTCCACTTGGGCGATGAGGACGAGGAGCGTGCGCGTGAGCGGCCTCTCACCCGCGAGGAACTGCTTGCACGGATCGCGCGCCAGCGGGAGCGGATTGCGACGCTCGAGGCCCCAGCGCCGGAGCCCGCAGAGCCAGCACCCGACGAGTCTGCCAGCGCTGCCGCGCTGCGGATTGCACGCGAGCACCCGGTTGCGACTGGCGCCGCGGCGGCTGCAGCTGCCGTGGTGATCGGCCCGCGCCGCCTGTTGCGCTGGGCGGCGGTGATCGGTCCCGTGCTGTGGCGAATGCGCTGAGCGCCGTCGCTCAGCGGCCACGCCGGCGCAGTGCCTGGGCAGCCTGGCGCACCAACGCAGGCCCCTTGTAGATCAGGCCCGTGTAGATCTGCACGAGGTCGGCGCCAGCGGCGATCTTGGCCTCGGCATCGGCCCCGCTGAGCACCCCGCCGACCCCGATGATCGGGAAATCGGCGCCCAGGGCCGATCGCAGTTGCCCGATCACCCGGTTGCTGGCCTCTCGCACCGGCGCTCCAGAAAGGCCACCGGCCTCGTCCGCATGCGGCAGGCCGGCGACGGCTTCGCGTGCCAGCGTGGTGTTGGTGGCGATCACGCCATCCATGCCGTGCCGGCGCAGCGTGGCAGCAATCACCTGGACCTGCGCTTCTTGAAGATCCGGCGCGATTTTCACGAACAACGGTACCCGCTTGCCGTGGCGCTGCGCCAGCGCCTCGCGCTTGTCGGCGACGGCGCCAAGCAGCGCATCGAGCGCCTGGTCGCTCTGCAGCGAGCGCAGATTGGCCGTGTTGGGGCTCGAGATGTTGATCGTCACGTAGTCGGCATGCGGGTACACGCCGTCCAGGCAGACCAGGTAGTCGTCGACGGCGCGTTCGATGGGCGTCGCAGCGTTCTTGCCGATGTTGAGGCCCAGCAGCATCGGCGCCTTGCCGGCATCGCGCCGGAAACGTGCGCGCTGCACATTGGCCACGAAGGCGTCCAGGCCTTCGTTGTTGAATCCCAGCCTGTTGATGAGGGCGTCGCGTTGCGGCAGCCTGAACATGCGCGGCTTGGGATTGCCGGGCTGCGCTTTCGGCGTCACGGTGCCGACCTCGACGAAGCCGAAGCCCATGGCAGCGAAGGCGTCGATGCAGCGGGCGTTCTTGTCCAGTCCTGCGGCCAGGCCGATCCGGTTTGGAAAACGCAGCCCCGCCAGCGTCAGGCGGTCGTCCACCCGCGGAGCGGCGTAGGCACAGGCGAGCGGTGTATTCTGGGTGCGCGCCAGCGCATCGAGTGTCAGCTCGTGGGCGTGCTCAGGGTCGAAACCGAAGAGGAAAGGTCGGGCGAGCGTGTAAAGCGAGGAGGGCAGCAGCAGGGACATCGGATAATTGCGGGCTTCGTCAGCCCAAGGATTGTCCCCGATGAATTCCCCCGCTTCCGCTCCGGCGCCGTCCCAGGATGAGCAGAAGGCGCAGGTCGGCCGCGCCGCACTCGCCCATGTAGGGCGAGGAGACATCGTCGGCGTCGGGACCGGGTCGACGGTGAACAAGTTCATCGACGCGCTGGCCACCATCAAGGACGACATCCGCGGTGCGGTGTCCAGCTCGGTGGCATCGACCGAGCGCCTGCGGGCGCTGGGCATCCCGGTATTCGACAGCAACGAGGTCGAGGAGCTCGCCGTCTACATCGACGGCGCCGACGAGATCGATGGGCGCGGCTACATGATCAAGGGCGGCGGCGCGGCGCTGACGCGCGAGAAGATCGTTGCGGCACAGTCCCGGCGCTTCATCTGCATCGCCGACGCCTCCAAACGCGTGAACACCCTTGGCGCCTTCCCGCTGCCCGTGGAGGTGATCCCGATGGCGGCACGGCGCGTGATCCGCCAGTTCGCACGCCTTGGCGGGGTGGCCCAGGTGCGCGAGAAGGACGGCGTGGCCCTGGTCACCGACAACGGCCAGCACATCATCGACGTGACGGGGCTGCGGATCACCGATCCACTGGGCTTCGAGTCGGAAGTGAATCAATGGCCCGGCGTCGTGACCGTCGGCGTTTTCGCGCACCAGCGCGCCAACATCTGCCTCCTGGGCACGGCGTCCGGCGTGCAGACGCTGCGCTTCGACTGAGCCCGGCGGCTGGAAATCAGAACTTGATGCCCGCCGGGTTGCTCGGCGTCGGGGCGCTTGCGGCGGCCGGCGCAGGCGCCGGTGCCGGCGCCGGCGCCGGCGCCGGGCTGGGTACGGCGGCGGCGGCAGGTGCAGCGGGCGCCGCCTGCAGGGCCACCAGCGGCTGTGCGGGCGGATTGCGGTAGCCCGCCGGCAGCTGGGCGCTCTTTGGATAGCCGGCCGCGTCGAGAAATTGCGACCACTGGGCATCCGAGAAGCCCTTGAGCTGCTGCGAGCCGATGGTGAGGAGCGGCAGCGAAACCTGGCCGCTGAGGCGCTGCAGCGCTTCGATGTCCTCGTTCGTCCTGACGGTGCGTTCCTCGAAAGGAATGCCGCGCGTCACCAGCAGCGAGCGTCCTGCGCCGCAGGGGTTGCATTCCTCGCTGGTGTAGATCGTGACGGGGTAGCGCTGCGCCACCTGCCGCAGCTCGTAGGGGAGAGCCGGCCCGGCACCGCCGGCGCTGGCGCCGCGCGGCGCGGCGGGCTGGGCATCGGCCGCCGGCGGCTGATCGGAGAAGGTGACCTTGCCGTTCTTGTCGACATGGCGATAGACCGGCTGCGCCAGCGCAGTGCCAGCGGCGAGCAGCAACAAGAGCGCGGAGCTCGCGAGACGTGGGTGAAGCATCATGGGTGGCTTTGGCTTTCGTGATCCAACGTCGCGGAGTATCTCAGGGCGGGTGGGCAGACCGCCAGATCAGGCCGGCTGGGCCACGGTCATCCCCTGGTGGCGCAGCAGCGCGTCGAGCTGCGGCTCGCGGCCGCGGAAGGCCTTGAAAGACTCCATCGCGGTGCGGCTGCCTCCAGCCTCGAGGATCGCCTTGCGGTAGCGACGGCCGGTCTCGATGCTCGGCTCGCCATTGGCGCCAGCGGTTTCCTCGAAGGCCGCATAGGCGTCGGCGCTCAGCACCTCGGCCCATTTGTAGCTGTAGTAGCCTGCCGCATAGCCGCCCGAGAAGATGTGGCTGAAGGTGTTTGGCGTGCGGCTGAAGGGCGGCGATGGCATCACCGCGACCTCGGCGCGCACCTTGGCGAGCAGTGCCATCACGTCGCCCGGCTTCGCGGTGGCCGCGTCGTACTCGGTGTGCAGCAGCATGTCGAACAGCGAGAACTCGATCTGTCGCAGCGTCTGCAGCCCGCTCTGGAAGTTCTTGGCCGCGATCATCTTGTCGAACAGCGTGCGCGGCAGCGGCTCGCCGGTGTCGACGTGCGCGGTCATGTGCGCGAGCACCTCCCACTCCCAGCAGAAGTTCTCCATGAACTGGCTGGGGAGTTCCACGGCATCCCATTCCACGCCGCTGATGCCGGAAACGTCGCGCTCGTTCACCTGCGTGAGCATGTGGTGCAGCCCGTGGCCGAACTCGTGGAACAGCGTGGTCACGTCGTCGTGCGTGAGCAGCGGCGGCTTGCCGTCGACGCCTTCGGCGAAGTTGCAGACCAGCTGCGCCACCGGCGTCTGCAGCGATCCGGTGTCGGGGCGCAGCCAGCGGGCACGCACGTCGTCCATCCAGGCGCCGCCGCGCTTGGCGGCGCGGGCGGACGGATCGAGGTAGAACTGGCCGACGATCTGCGGACCTTCCGAGGTTTGACGCTCGATGCGGTAGAACTCGACGCTGCGATGCCACACCGGCGCGCTGTCGCGGCGGATCGAGACCTCGAACAAGGTTTCGACGATCTTGAACAAGCCAGCCATCACCTTCGGTGCCGGGAAATACTGCTTGACCTCTTGTTCGCTGAAGGCGTAGCGCGCTTCCTTGAGCTTCTCGCCGATGTAGCTCCAGTCCCAAGGCTGCGGATCGTCGATGGACAGCTGCTGCGAGGCGAAGACCCGCAGGTCGGCCAGGTCGCGCTCGCCGAAAGGCCGGGCCTTGGTTGCGAGGTCGCGCAGGAACTTGATGACCTGATCGGCCGACTCGGCCATCTTCGGCACGATCGAGAGCTCGCCGAAATTCGGGTAGCCCAGGAGCTTTGCCTCCTCCTGGCGCAGCGCGAGGATCTCGCGAATCAGCCCGGTGTTGTCGAGCGCCGGATCGCCGAACTCGCTCGCCCGCGTGACGTAGGCGCGGTACAGCTTCTCGCGAAGTGCACTGCTCTTGGCGAACTGCATGACCGGCAGATACGAGGGCATCTTCAGCGTCAGCTTGTAGCCCTCCTTGCCTTCGGCTTCCGCCGCCGTGCGCGCGGCGCTGATCACATCCTCGGGCAGTCCGTCGAGCTCTCCGAGCTTTGCGTAATAGGCAAAGGCATCTGTGGCGTCCAGCGCGTTCTCGCTGAACTTCTGGCTCAGCTCGGCCTGGCGTTCCTGGATCTCGGCGAAGCGCTTCCTGGCCTCTCCTTGCAGCTCGGCGCCACCAAGCACGAAGTTGCGCACCGCGTTGCGATGCGCCTGGCGCTGCTCCGCATTCAGCGTCGTCGGGTCGATGGCCTTGTACTTGGCGTAGAGCCGCTCATCCGAGCCCAGGCGCGTCCAGAAGGCTGTGACGCGGGGCATGGCCTCGTTGTAGGCGACCCGCAGCTCGGCCGTATCGGCGACGGCGTTGAGATGCCCCACGGCGCCCCAGGCGCGGCTGAAGCGTTCCGAAGCGACATCCAGCACCTTCGCGATCGCGTTCCAGTCGGACGGGAACTCGGGCGCCGTGACCGTTTGCAGGGCGGCCTCGGCGTCGGCCAGCAGCACATCTACTGCGGGGGCGACATGCTTCGGCCTGATCTGATCGAACAACGGGAGATCCTGAAAGTCGAGGAGCGGATTGGTCATGGTCTGAAGCAGGTGGCGGTCGGTTCGAGAGAGTTCAAGTGCGCTCGGCTGCTTCGAGCGTGTTGACGAGCAGCATCGCGCGGGTCATCGGGCCGACGCCGCCCGGCACCGGCGTGATCCAGCCCGCCACTTCGCGCACGGCCGCGAAGTCGACGTCGCCGCAGAGTTTGCCTTCGTCGTTGCGGTTCATGCCCACGTCGATGATCACAGCGCCTGGTTTGACCATGTCCGCCGTGAGCACATTGCGCTTGCCGACCGCTGCGACCACCACATCCGCCTGCCGCGTGAAGGCACCGAGGTCTGGCGTGGCGCTGTGGCAGATGGTGACGGTGGCGCTCTTGGCCAGCAGCATCAGCGCCATCGGCTTGCCCACGATGTTGCTGCGGCCGATCACCACCGCGTGCTTGCCCCGCAGCTCGTAGCCGATGGATTCCAGCATCTTCATGCAGCCGTAGGGCGTGCAGGGCCAGAAGCCCGGCTGGCCAGTCACCAGCGCTCCGGCGCTGGCGACGTGGAAGCCGTCCACGTCCTTGGCGGGGGAGATCGATTCGATGACGCGGGCCGCGTCGATGTGCCTGGGCAGCGGCAATTGCACCAGGATGCCGTGGATGGCCGGGTCCTTGTTGAGCGCATCGATACGCGCGAGCAGGTCGGCTTCGGACAGCGTGGCCGGATGACGCTCCAGCACCGAATGCAGGCCCGCTTCCTCGCTATCCTTGACCTTGTGGCGCACGTAGACCTGGCTGGCCGGGTCCTCGCCCACCAGGATCACCGCAAGCCCCGGGGTGACGCCCCGCGCCTTGAGCGCTTGCACACGGCGCGAAACATCGGCCCGGGTGCGGGCCGCCAGCGCATTGCCGTCGATCAATTGAGCTGTCATCGTTTTCGATTCTCCAAGTAAAAACGCCCGCTTGCGCAGGCGTTCGATCTGATTGTGGCTATGGTTGCGATGGCCGTCAGGCTTTGGCCGGCGCCGCCTGGCCCAGGGCAATCTTGAGCAGGTCCGCCACGGTGTTGGCGTTGAGCTTTTCCATGATGTTGGCGCGATGCGCCTCGACCGTCTTGATGCTGATGCCCAGGTCGTCGGCGATCTGCTTGTTGAGCCGCCCGGCGACGATGCGCTCCAGCACCTGGGCTTCGCGGCCGGTCAGCTTGGACAGCAGTGCGTCGCGGCTGGCCGACTGCTGGTGTTGCGCGAAGGCGCCGCGCGCGTGTTCGAGCATGCGTTCGACCAGCGCCACCAGGGCCTCGTCGTTGAAGGGCTTCTGGATGAAGTCCATCGCACCCTTCTTCATGCTGTCGACCGCCATCGGGACATCGCCGTGGCCGGTGATGACGACGATGGGAAGCGGCGAGCGCCGCTCGATCAGCCGGTCCTGCAACTCGATGCCCGACATGCCGGCCATGCGGATGTCGACGATGAGGCAGGCGACCTCGCGGGGGTCGTAGCGCGAGAGGAAGGACTCTGCCGAATCGAAGCAGCGAACGCGGTAGTCCTTGCCTTCGAGCAGCCATTGCAACGAGTCGCGGACTGCTTCGTCGTCGTCGACGACATAGACCGTGCCCTTCTTCGGAATCAGACTCATGCGGGTACTTTCGCCTCGTTGCTTGCTACGGAATCAATAGCGTCCAACACCGGAATCCAGAAGGAAAAACGGCATCCGACCACGTCCGGGCCATTGTAGATGTTCTCCGCGCGCATCCGGCCGCGGTGCGACTCGACGATGGTGCGGCAAAGGTTGAGCCCGATGCCCATGCCTTCCGGCTTGGTGGAGAAGAAGGCCTCGTAGAGCCGGTCCATCACTTCCGGCGCCAGGCCCGTGCCGGTGTCCTGTACCGAGAACTCGATGGCGTTCTGGCCCTCGATGACCTTGGGCAGCACGCGCAGCTCGACGCTGCGGCGCGCCAGCGGCCGTTCGGCCAGGTCGATGGACTCGGCCGCGTTCTTCAGCAGGTTCACCATCACCTGCTCGATCAGGATCGGATCGACCCGCACCACCGGCAGCCGCGCAGCCACATAGTGGTTGAGGCGCACGTTGCGGCGCCTGAGCTCGATGCCCGCGAGCTCGACCGCCTCGCTCACCATGGTCGAGACCTCGGCCGGCGTGCGATTGGGCTCGCTGCGCTTCACGAAGGAGCGGATGCGCTGGATGATCTGGCCGGCGCGCTGCGCCTGCTTGGAGGTCTTGTCCAGCGCCGCGAGCAGGGCGTCCGAATCGATCTGCTGGCCGCGGATGCGCGACATCATCCCGTTGCAGTAATTGGTGATCGCGGTCAGCGGCTGGTTGAGCTCGTGGGCCACGCTTGACGCCATCTCGCCCATCGTGATGAGGCGGCTGGCAGCCTGCGCCCGGTCGGCCTGTGCGGCCGACAGGTCTTCGGCCATCCGGCGCGGCGTGATGTCGGTCGCGATCACCAGCTGCGCCAGGCGGCCATCGACCCAGGTCAGGTAGCGCGAGCGCACCTCAAGCCACTTGCCCAGCTCGGGCACGAAGATCTCGTTGTTGGCCGGCTGCGCCGCGGTCAACTGGTCGATCGGCAGTCCCGCGAACGGATCGACATCGTCGAGCGCATCGTCGTGTGCGTGCGAGGCCGGCACGCCGGCCTGCGCCACCATGCCCAGGTGACCCACGGTGTCGGAGCCGAACCAGAGCCGGTACAGCTTGTTGGCGAACAACAGCTCTTCGCTGCCGAGCGGCGCCACCGAGACCGACGCGTCCAGCGCTTCGAGCACGGTCGTGAAGCGTTCGTATGACGCCGAGAGCTGCTCGCGGATGCGCGTCGGTTCGGTGATGTCGGTCATCGACGTCATCCAGCCGGTCTGATGGCCGCGCGCGTCGATCAGCGGCGAGACGTAGAGGCGGGCGTTGAAGACCGTCCCGTTCTTGCGCTTGACGCGCACCTGGAAGCCGCCAGGCAAGGCGCGGCCGTGCAGCTCTTCCTCGAGCCGCTCGTTCATGATTTCGCGGTCGGATTCCAGCCAGTAGGGGAAGGGCGGCGTCTGGCCGACCAGCTCGCTTTCGTCCCAGCCCGTCATTGCGCAGAAGGCGGCATTGACGTAGGTGATGCGGCCCTCGAGATCGAGCACGCGCATGCCGGTGAGCATGGAGTTTTCCATGGCGCGCCGGAAGTTGGTCTCGGCCACCAGCGCCTGCTGGGCCTGCAGCCGCCGCCGCGTGTGGCGCCAGGTGCCGATCAGCATCCAGCTCGTGAGCACGCTGAGCGCGCCGACCAGCCAGAACAGCCCGTTGCCGACCACGCCCTGCGACGTGCGATAGGCCTGCGCCCGCAGCACCAGCGCATTGCCCACCGGCGACACCGGCACCTCGTATTCGTTGGTCTGCTCGGTCCAGGGCAGGAGGCGGGCCTCGGCCTCCCGGGGACTGGCGACGGTGTTGCCGGCGATCAACCCGCCCTTGGCGTCGAGCAGCGACACCGCATAGCGCGCCGAGACTTCCGAGGGCATGCCGTAGCGCAGGATGCCGTCGATCGAGAACTCGCCCAGCACTTCGCCCGCGAACAGCCCCTGGTCGAAGAAGGGGATGTGCAACTGCAGCATCGCCGTCGGATCGCCGCCCGCCACCGGTTGCGAGAACACCGGCTGGCGCAGCTCGCGCGCCAGTGCGTAGTTGCTTTCGATGTCGCCGGGCCGCAGCACGTCGCCCACCGCGTGCTGCTGCACCGGATGGACGCTGGGCGCCGCATAGCCGGACTTGAAGCGGCGGCGGTCGTCGATCCAGCTGATGGCCTGCAGCTCGGGGAATTGGCTGACCAGCGACTCTGCCCGGCTCGTGAACTCGGTCGCGTCGATCTCGCGGTTGGACGCATCGCGCGCAAGCCGCATCAGTTGCTCCTGCCGCTCGAGCAGGCGCAGGCGCACCCGCTGCTGGGCGTACTCGACGTCGCGCTTCACCGACTCCTGCTCGCGTTCCAACTCCTCCGCCCGGAGGTACCAGAAGGCCGCGACGATCGCGGCCAGGAACAGCAGCACCGCCGCCAGCGGCGCCAGCATCGCCACCGCGTCCTGCAGCACCGGCGTTTGCCGGCGCCACCAGCGCCGCCACCAGGACAGCGGCGATGCCTTGACGGCGCTGCGCGCCACCGCGATCGGGGAGGAGAAGGGCATCGCGCGAGTGTAGGGGAAGGCCCTCGACGGGCCTCGGGTGTGTTCCAGTGACATGGCTTGGAATGGGGCCGGAAGCGTTCGATTCTGCATTTATGAAATTCGATGAATTTCATATTAAGAAATCGATACGCATCATTTGAAATTGCGATATTTCTGTGAGAAACTCCCGCGCGCTGCCGGATCCGGCACTAAATTACCCAGCCACACCCCTCAAAAAGGAGACAAGCATGTCGGCAATTCCCGAGAACCGGTTCGGTTCCGCTGCGAACGACACTGACGCCCAGGAAACCCGCGAGTGGATGGACGCCCTGTCCGCCGTGATCGAGAGCGAGGGGCCCGATCGCGCGCACTTCCTGCTCGAGCAACTGCTGGAGCACGCGCGCCAGAGCAGCATCGACAAACCCTTCTCTGCCAACACCGCGTACGTCAACACCATCGAGCCCGACCAGGAAGAGCGCTGCCCGGGCAACCTCGAGATCGAGGAGCGCCTGCGCGCCTACATGCGCTGGAACGCGATGGCCATGGTCGTCAAGGCGAACCGCCACCATCCGCCCGAGGGAGGTGACCTGGGTGGCCACATCGGCTCCTTCGCCTCGCTGGCCAACATGTTCGGGGCCGGATTCAACCACTTCTGGCATGCCGAGAGCGAGAACCACGGCGGCGATTGCCTGTACATCCAGGGCCACGTCTCGCCCGGCATCTATGCGCGCGCCTACCTCGAAGGCCGCCTCAACGAGGAGCAACTGCTCAACTTCCGCCAGGAGGTCGACGGCAAGGGCCTGTCGAGCTACCCCCATCCGAAGCTGATGCCCGAGTTCTGGCAGTTCCCCACCGTCTCGATGGGCCTCGGCCCGCTGATGGCGATCTACCAGGCCCGCTTCCTCAAGTACCTGCATGCGCGCGGCATCGCCAATACCGAGAACCGCAAGGTCTGGGTGTTCTGCGGCGACGGCGAGATGGACGAGGTCGAGTCGCTGGGCGCCATCAGCCTGGCGGCCCGCGAGCGCCTGGACAACCTGATCTTCGTCATCAACTGCAACCTTCAGCGCCTCGATGGCCCGGTGCGCGGCAACGGCAAGATCATCCAGGAACTGGAAGGCGAGTTCCGCGGCTCTGGCTGGAACGTGGTCAAGCTGATCTGGGGCAGCAGCTGGGACACGCTGCTGGCGCGCGACAAGGAAGGCGCGCTGCGCAAGATCATGATGGAGACGAACGACGGCGACTACCAGTCGTTCAAGGCCAACGACGGCGCCTATGTGCGCAAGCACTTCTTCGGCCGTGATCCGCGCACGCTGGAGATGGTCGCCAAGATGAGCGACGACGAGATCTGGAACCTGCGCCGGGGCGGCCACGATTCGCAGAAGGTCTATGCGGCGTTCGCGGCGGCCGTGAAGCACACCGGTCAACCGACCGTACTGCTGATCAAGACCGTCAAGGGCTTCGGCATGGGCAAGATCGGCGAGGGCAAGAACACGGTCCACCAGACCAAGAAGCTCGGCGAAGAGGACATCAAGACCTTCCGCGACCGCTTCAACATCCCGATCCCCGACAGCCAGATCGCCGACCTGCCTTTCTACAAGCCGGCCGACGACACGCCGGAGATGAAGTACCTGCACGAGCGCCGCAAGGCGCTGGGCGGCTACCTCCCGCATCGGCGCACCAAGGCCGACGAGAGCTTCACCGTGCCTTCGCTCGACGTCTTCAAGGCGGTGCTCGAGCCCACGGCCGAGGGTCGCGAGATCTCCACCACCCAAGCCTACGTTCGCTTCCTCACGCAGCTGCTGCGTGACAAGGCGCTGGGCCCGCGCGTGGTGCCGATCCTGGTCGACGAGGCGCGCACCTTCGGCATGGAAGGCCTCTTCCGCCAGATCGGCATCTACAACCCCGATGGCCAGCAGTACACCCCGGTCGACAAGGACCAGGTCATGTACTACAAGGAGGACAAGGCGGGCCAGATCCTGCAGGAAGGCATCAACGAGGCGGGCGGCATGTCGAGCTGGATCGCGGCGGCCACCTCGTACAGCACCAACAATCGCATCATGGTGCCCTTCTACGTGTACTACTCGATGTTCGGCTTCCAGCGCATCGGCGACCTGGCCTGGGCCGCCGGCGACATGCAGGCACGCGGCTTCCTGCTGGGCGGCACCTCGGGGCGCACCACGCTCAACGGCGAGGGCCTGCAGCACGAGGACGGCCACAGCCACATCCTCGCCAACACGATTCCGAACTGCGTCAGCTACGACCCGACCTTTGCGCACGAGGTCGGCGTGATCCTGCACCACGGCCTGAAGCGCATGGTCGAGAAGCAGGACAACGTCTACTACTACCTCACGCTGCTCAACGAGAACTACACGATGCCCGGCCTGCAGCCCGGCACCGAGGAGCAGATCATCAAGGGCATGTACCTGTGCAAGCAGGCACCAGCGGTCAAGGCTGCCAAGGGCAAGGAAGCGCCGTCCGTGCAACTGCTCGGCAGCGGCACCATCCTGCGCGAGAGCATCGCGGCGCAGCAACTGCTCGCAGAGGACTGGGGCGTGGCCGCGTCGGTGTGGAGCTGCCCGAGCTTCAACGAGCTCACACGCGACGGCCAGGATGCCGACCGCTGGAACCTGCTGCATCCGGCCGAGACGCCGCGCGTGCCCTTCGTGACGGAGCAACTGTCCAAGACGGCGGGACCGGTCGTCGCGTCGACCGACTACATGAAGGCCTATGCCGAGCAGATTCGGCCTTTCATCCCGAAGAGCCGCAGCTACCGCGTGCTGGGCACCGACGGCTTCGGCCGCAGCGACTTCCGCAACAAGCTGCGCGAGCACTTCGAGGTCAATCGCCACTACATCGTGCTGGCCGCCCTCAAGGCGCTGGCCGACGACGGCGCCGTGCCCGCCTCCAAGGCTGAGGAAGCGATCAAGAAGTACGGCATCAACGCCGACAAGATCAATCCGCTCTACGCGTAGACCACAAGCAACAAGCAACAACCATCTGCGCCTCTGGGCGGGAGACACGACATGGCAACAGTGGAAGTGAAGGTGCCGGACATCGGCGATTTCGACGAGGTCGCGGTGATCGAAGTGCTGGTGAAGGTCGGCGACGCGGTGAAGCCCGAGCAGTCGCTCATCACAGTGGAGTCGGACAAGGCCTCGATGGAGATTCCATCGAGCGCAGCCGGCGTGGTGAAGGAACTCAAGGTGGGCGTGGGCAGCAAGGTCCGCGAAGGCTCGGTCGTGCTGGTGCTGGAAGGCGAGGGCGCTGCGGCTGCCTCCGCGCCGGCAGCCGCACCCGCGCCGGCGGCACCGGCGCCGGCCGCCGCTGCGCCCGCGCCGGCCCCGGCGGCTCCCACGGCTTCCGGGCCTGTGGAAGTCAAGGTGCCGGACATCGGCGACTTCAAGGATGTCGCTGTCATCGAGGTGCTGGTGAAACCCGGCGACACGATCACGGAAGAGCAGTCGCTGATCACGGTCGAGTCGGACAAGGCGTCCATGGAGATCCCGTCGTCCGCGGCCGGCGTGCTGAAGGAGCTCAAGGTCAAGGTCGGCGACAAGGTCAATGTGGGTGATCTGCTCGCGATCCTCGAAGGTTCCGCGGGCGCCACCGCGCCCGCAGCTTCGACCCCGGCCCCGACATCGGCATCGGCGCCGGCGAGCGCACCGGCGAGCGCGCAGGCCGCGGCACCTTCCGCGGCACAAGCCTCCTCGCCCGCTCCTGCAACGGCCGCCCCCCACGACCCGACCGTGGCGCCCAGCGGGAAGCTCCCTCATGCTTCACCTTCGGTGCGCAAGTTCGCCCGCGAACTCGGCGTGCCGCTCGAAGAGGTCAAGGGCAGCGGTCTCAAGGGCCGCATCACGCAGGAGGACGTGCAGAACTTCACCCGCAGTGTGATGAGCGGCGCCGCCAGCACCAAGGCCGCAGGCGCCAAGGCGCCCGCGGGCGGCAGCGGCGAAGCGCTGGGTCTCCTGCCCTGGCCCAAGGTCGACTTCACCAAGTTCGGCCAGGTCGAGCGCAAGGACCTGTCGCGCATCAAGAAGATCAGCGGCGCCAACCTGCACCGCAACTGGGTCATGATCCCGCACGTCACCAACAACGACGAGGCGGACATCACCGAGCTCGAGGCTTTCCGCGTCTCGACCAACAAGGAGAACGAGAAGTCCGGCATCAAGGTGACCATGCTGGCCTTCGTGATCAAGGCCGTCGTCTCGGCGCTGAAGAAGTTCCCCGAGTTCAACACCAGCCTCGACGGCGACCAGCTCGTCTACAAGCAGTATTTCCACATCGGCTTCGCGGCCGACACGCCCAACGGGCTCGTCGTTCCGGTGCTCCGGGACGCCGACAAGAAGGGCGTGCTGCAGATCAGCCAGGAAATGGGCGAGCTCGCCAAGAAGGCACGCGACGGCAAGCTGGGCGCGGCCGACATGACGGGCGGCTGCTTCTCCATCAGTTCGCTGGGTGGCATCGGCGGCACGCATTTCACGCCGATCATCAATGCGCCGGAGGTCGCGATCCTGGGCCTCTCCAAGAGCGCGATGAAGCCGGTGTGGGACGGCAAGCAGTTCGTGCCGCGGCTCACTCTGCCGCTGTCGCTGTCCTACGACCATCGCGTGATCGACGGCGCCTTGGCGGCGCGCTTCAACGCCTACCTCGGTCAGGTCCTCGCGGACTTCCGCCGTGTCCTTCTCTGAGGTATCGACCATGAGCGAAGTGCAAGTCAAGGTTCCGGACATCGGCGATTTCGCAGAGGTCGCGGTCATCGAGGTGCTCGTCAAGGCGGGCGACACCATCAAGGTCGAGCAGTCGCTGATCACCGTGGAGTCCGACAAGGCCTCGATGGAGATCCCGTCCTCGCATGCCGGCGTCGTCAAGTCGGTGGCGGTGAAGGTGGGCGACAAGGTGGGCGAAGGCTCCGTCGTGCTGACGGTGGATGCGGCTGAAGCGGGCGCTGCCGTGGCGGCACCCGCGCCCACTGCACCTGCACCTGCGCCGGCCGCACCGGCGCCCAAGGCCGCGGCGGCTGCGCTGGCGCCGGCACCTGTCGGCAGCTATTCCGGCGCGGTCGACCTCGAATGCGACCTGCTGGTGCTGGGCGCCGGCCCCGGCGGCTATTCGGCAGCTTTCCGAGCCGCGGATCTCGGGCTCAAGGTGGTGCTGGTCGAGCGCTACGCAACCCTCGGCGGCGTCTGCCTCAACGTCGGCTGCATTCCTTCGAAGGCGCTCCTTCACGTGGCGGCGGTGATGGACGAGGTCAAGCATTTCGCCGACTTCGGCGTTGCCTACAACGACCCCGTCATCGACCGCGCCAAGCTCCTTGCGCGCAAGAACAAGGTGGTCGGCAAGCTCACCGGCGGCCTGGCGGCAATGGCCAAGATGCGCAAGGTGACCACCGTGCGCGGCATCGGCGAGTTCGTCGATCCGTATCACGTCAAGGTGCAGGAAACCTCCGGCGACGGCAAGGACGCGAGCGGCAGCGCGAAGACCGTCAAGTTCCGCCACTGCATCATTGCGGCCGGCTCGCAGGCGGTGCATCTGCCCTTCATGCCCAAGGACCCCCGCGTCGTCGACTCCACCGGCGCGCTGGAGCTGGGCGTCGAGCCCAAGCGCATGCTGATCCTCGGCGGCGGAATCATCGGCCTCGAGATGGGTTCCGTGTATTCGACGCTCGGTGCGCGGCTCGACGTGGTCGAGATGCTCGACGGGCTGATGACCGGCGCCGACCGGGACCTGGTGAAGGTCTGGCAGAAGCTCAATGCGCCGCGCTTCGACAACATCATGCTCAAGACCAGGACCGTTGGCGCGGAGGCGACCAAGGACGGCATCCGCGTGATGTTCGAAGGCGAGCAGGCGCCGAAGGAGCCGCAGCTCTACGACTTGGTGCTCCAGGCGGTGGGCCGCAGCCCCAACGGCAGGAAGATCGGCGCCGAGAAGGCCGGCGTGGCTGTCAGCGACCGCGGCTTCATCCCGGTGGACATCCAGATGCGCACCAACGTGCCGCACATCTTCGCCGTGGGTGACATCGTGGGCCAGCCCATGCTGGAGCACAAGGCGGTGCACGAGGCGCATGTAGCGGCGGAGGTGATCGCCGGCGAGCAGAAGGGCGACAAGGAACTCGCGAGCGCGGCCTTCAACGCGCGCGTGATTCCGAGCGTGGCGTATACCGATCCTGAGGTGGCCTGGGTCGGCCTCACCGAAGATCAGGCCAAGGCCGAGGGTGTGAAGGTCGAGAAGGGCCTGTTCCCCTGGACCGCCTCCGGCCGCGCCATCGCCAACGGTCGCGACGAAGGCTTTACCAAGCTGCTGTTCGACAAGGAATCGCACCGCATCGTCGGCGGGGGCATCGTTGGCACGCATGCCGGCGACATGATCGGGGAAATTGCCCTGGCGATCGAGATGGGCGCTGATGCCATCGACATTGGCAAGACCATCCATCCGCATCCGACGCTGGGCGAAAGCATCGGCCTGGCGGCGGAGGCGGCGCATGGCAGCTGTACCGACCTGCCGCCGGTCAAGCGCAGCAGCTAGGCATCGCGTCCCAGCGCAGCAACAAAAAACCCGCCACTGGCGGGTTTTTGCATGGACGTCCGAGGCGCTCAGTCGCCGGTGCCGCCCTTGGCTTCGTCCTGCGTGGACAGAACGCGGCGGGCGCCACTGAAGCGGCGTTGCCAGTAGCTGCCGTTCATGCTCTCGACCCGCACTTCGGCGCCGGTCCGGGGCGCGTGGATAAATTTGCCGTCGCCAACGTAGATTCCGACATGGCTGAAGGCGCGGCGCATGGTGTTGAAGAACACCAGGTCGCCCGGCTTGAGGTCATCGCGGTCGATCTTCTGCGTGGCAGCGGCCTGCTCTTCGGCGCGGCGCGGCAGCAGGTGGCCCACCGTCTGGGTGTACATGGCGCGGACAAAGCCGCTGCAATCGAAGCCGGTTTCAGCCGTGTTGCCGCCACGGCGGTAAGGTACACCCAAGAATCCGATGGCCGTCACGACGAGGTCGGAAGTACGGGCCACCACGGTTTGCCGGACCTGGTGGAGTTGGCTGATGACGCCCTTGTCGGTCGCCATGGCCTCCAGCCCTTCGGGCGGCTCCTGTTGCGGCGTGGCGTGAGCCGCGAAGGCAATCAGGAGGCAGGCGGGTAGGAGAAATAAACGCATGGCGCGTAGGATATGGACGACAAAAAGCGATGTCAATTTCATGCGAAGTCGCGATTATGCACGTAACTCATTGTCACTCATGGACTTTTACGAGCCCGTAATTGCATGAATTGTAAAGTTCAAGTTATCACGCATAAGTTTTTACGAGGCTGTAATCCAAAAGTTTTGAATTGATGAGTTGCACTTGTACGAATTTTTTCTAGTACCGAGTTCGAAAGGGTTCCCATGTACTCGTTATTGCGAACCACGCTTCTGGCCTTCGGCTTCCTGCCTGCAGTCATTGGCACCGCAGCCGCGGCGCCTCGGCCGGAGGTGGTCGCTTCCGGCCTGCAAAACCCCTGGGGCGTGACCTTTCTTCCGTCGGGCCGTTTCCTCGTGACCGAAAAGGCGGGCCGCATGCGGGTGGTGGCGGCTGACGGGAAGCTGGGAGCGCCCCTCGCAGGACTCCCGCTCGTGGCGGCCGGTGGGCAGGGCGGCTTGCTGGACGTTCTGGCGGATTCGGATTTCGAAAAGAACCGCGGCCTCTATTTCTGCTTCTCAGAGCCCGAGGCAGGCGGCTCGGCGAACAGCACGGCGCTGGCGCGTGCGCAACTCTCGGCCGATGGCAGCCGGCTCGACGACGTGCGCATCATCTTCAGCCAGCGCCCCAAGGTCGCGAGCGGTGCCCACTTCGGCTGCCGCATCGTCGAGGCCCGGGATGGCACCCTGTTCCTGACGCTCGGCGATCGTTTCAGCCGCAAGGAAGACGCCCAGGCGCTCGACAACCACCTGGGCAAGCTGGTGCGCATCGACAAGAACGGCAAGGCGCCTGCAGACAACCCCTTCGTCGGCCGCCCCGGCGCCCTGCCCGAGATCTGGAGCTACGGACACCGCAACGGCCAGGGCGCGACACTGGCGCCGGACGGCAAGTTGTGGATGCACGAGCACGGGCCCCAGGGCGGCGACGAAATCAACGTTCCCGCGCCGGGCCGCAACTATGGATGGCCGGTGATCACCTACGGCGAGAACTACGGCGGCGGCAAGATCGGGGAGGGCCTCACGCGCAAGGACGGCATGGAGCAGCCACTGCACTACTGGGTACCCTCGATCGCGCCCTCGGGCATGGCTTTCCTGACCAGTGATCGCTACGGCGCGGCCTGGAAGGGCAACCTCTTCGTGGGTTCCCTCAAGTTCGGCTATCTCGACCGTATCGAGTTGCGCGACGGCAAGGTCGTGGCCGAGCACCGGCTGCTGGAGGGCCGAGCCCGTATCCGGGATGTCAAGCAGGGGCCGGATGGCCTGCTCTATGTCTTGACCGACGAATCCGACGGCAAGCTCATCCGCCTGCTGCCCGACTGAATCCGTTCGACAACCTGCAGCGGATGCGTCTGCCGTTGCCCGCCGCGTCACCCTTCGACGCACGCAAGGCCCGATCGGAACGCCCGCTTCAGTGGTACGGTCTGGGGCTTTCCGATCTTCTCTGCCGCTTGCCCGAAAGACCCGCTCCCCATGCTGCTCGATGCTTCGCAATCCCAACTGGTCCTGGTCGACTACCAGCAGCGGCTCATGCCCGCCATCTTCGAGGCGCAGGCCGTGCTCGCGAATGCGCTACGGCTGGGCCGCATCGCGCGCCTCCTGGATGTTCCGGTGTTCGGCACCGAGGAGAACCCGTCGAAGCTGGGTGAGAACGCGGCCGAGCTGCGTGCCCTCTGCCAGCGCACCTTGCCCAAGATGCATTTCAGCGGCGTGGAAGAAGGCCTGGCCGACTGGCTGCGCGCGCCGGCCAAGGCGCCGCAGGGCAATGCACGCAGCCTGCCGAAGCACCTGCAGAAGGCGCAGCAGCCCGCCGAGGAGCGCAACACGGTCGTGATCGCCGGCTGCGAAGCCCACGTCTGCCTGCTCCAGACGGCTTTGGATCTGCTCGAGGACGAGTTCGAGGTGTGGGTCGTGACCGACGCCTGCGGCTCCCGTACCGAACGCAACCGAGATGCCGCTTTCGACCGCCTGGCCGGCGCCGGCGCCGAGCTGGTGACCACCGAGATGGTCGGCTTCGAGTGGGTGCGCACCGCCGAGCACCCGCGCTTCAAGGACGTGCTGGCGCTGGTTCGTTAAGCCCGGCGCCGCGCCCGCACCGCCGCGGCGAGCGCCTGCAGGACCGGCACCGTCTGCGCGAAGCCGATGCATGCGTCGGTGACCGATACCCCGTGTTTCAGCGGTACGCCGGGCACCAGGTCCTGCCGGCCTTCCTCCAGGTGGCTTTCGATCATCACGCCGGCGATGCGGCGTTCGCCGCCTGCGATCTGCCCGGCCACATCGTCGGCAACCTCGACCTGGCGCCGGTGCTGCTTGCTGCTGTTGCCGTGGGAGAGATCGATCATTACCTGCTCGCGCAGGCCCAGTCCCCGCAGCACCTCGCAGGTCGCGGCCACGTCGGCGGCCGTGTAGTTCGGCGTCTTGCCGCCGCGCAGGATGACGTGGCAATCGTCATTGCCGCGGGTCTCGAAAATGGCGGCCATGCCCATCTTGGTCATGCCCATGAACGCGTGCGGCGCCCGCGCGGCGAGGATCGCGTCGGCCGCCACCTTGATGCTGCCGTCCGTGCCATTCTTGAAGCCCACCGGGCAGCTCAGCCCCGAGGCCAGCTGGCGATGGCTCTGGCTCTCCGTGGTCCGCGCCCCGATGGCGCCCCAGGCGATCAGGTCGGCGATGAACTGCGGGCTCAGCAGATCGAGGAACTCCGTGCCGGTCGGCAGGCCCATCGTCGTCAACTCCAGCAGCAGGCGCCGCGCGCGCTCGAGCCCTTCGTTGATCGCGAAGCTGCCGTCCAGATGCGGGTCGTTGATGTAGCCCTTCCAGCCCACCGTGGTGCGCGGCTTCTCGAAGTAGGTGCGCATCACGATCAGCAGGTCGCCCTGCAGCTCGTCGGCCACGGCCTTCAGCCGGTGGCCGTATTCGAGCGCCTGCTCGTGGTCGTGAATCGAGCAGGGCCCGACGACCACCACGAGCCGGTCGTCGCGGCCGTGCAGCACGTCGGCAATCGCTGCGCGGCTGGCCTCCACCAGCGCGAGCGTGTTGTCGCGCACCGGCACGCGCTCCTGGAGCAGCGCGGGCGTGATCAGGGGCCGGACGGCGCCGATGCGCACATCATCGATGCGGGTGGTGTCGAGCGTGCTGTCGCGGGAGCCGATCTCGGCATCGTGGAGGGGGTCGTCAAGTCGATTCATGGCACTGGCTGCGGCTGGCTCGAAGGTGAAGAGTCCCGGATTGTCCGCTCATAATCGTGCCGTTCGCTGCGCTCTCGCCGAGCGCATTCCCACTCCTGGAGTCACGCCATGTCCGATGTCATTCCCGCAACCCTGATCGCCGGGGACGGCATCGGCCCCGAGATCGTCGATGCGACGCTCGCCGCCCTCGACGCCCTGAAAGCGCCCTTCGCGTGGGATCGCCAGATTGCCGGGCTGGCTGGCGTGGAGCAGGCGGGCGACCCACTGCCCGCAGCCACCCTCGCCAGCATCCGCCGCACCCGCCTCGCACTCAAGGGACCACTGGAGACGCCATCCGGCGGCGGCTACCGGTCTTCCAACGTTCGGCTGCGGGAGGAGTTCGGGCTCTACGCCAACCTGCGCCCGGCACGCACCATCATCCCGGGCGGCCGTTTCGACAACATCGACCTGGTCGTCGTCCGCGAGAACCTCGAAGGGCTGTACATCGGCCACGAGCACTACATACCCATCGACGGCGATCCCCACGCGGTCGCGATGGCCACCGGCATCAACACGCGCCAGGGCAGCCGGCGCCTGCTGGAGTTCGCCTTCGACACCGCCGTCGCGACCGGGCGCAAGAAGGTCACGCTCGTGCACAAGGCCAACATCATGAAGGCGCTGACCGGCATCTTCCTGGAGACCGGCCTCGACCTGTACGAGCGCAAGTACAAGGGCAAGTTCGAGCTGGACACGGTCATCGTCGATGCCTGCGCGATGAAGCTGGTGCTCAATCCCTGGCAGTTCGACATGCTGGTCACGACCAACCTCTTCGGCGACATCCTGTCCGACCTGGTTGCGGGACTCGTGGGCGGCCTGGGCATGGCGCCCGGCGCCAACATCGGCGCCGAAGCGGCGATCTTCGAGGCCGTGCACGGCTCGGCGCCGGACATCGCCGGCAAGGGCATCGCGAACCCCACCGCCCTGCTGCTGGCTGCCGCCTTGATGCTCGACCACTGCCGGCTGCCGGACCTGGCGACGCGCCTGCGCAAGGCGATCGACGAGACGTTGAACATCGACAAGGTGCGCACCGGCGACCTGGGCGGCGGCGCCGGGACTGCGGCCTTCACCACGGCGCTGGTGAGCCGGATCGCCGGCGGCTGAGCGGGCACCGCCGCCCTGCGGCTACTTGCCGACGATCGTCAGCTCGCGGTCGTTGGCTGTCACGTCGAAGAGCGAGAGCAGTTCCGGCCCGAGCACGGCGTCCGTCGACTTGCTGCCGAGCGGGCCTACCACGATGGTCGCCTGCGGCACCCGGAAAGGTCCGAAGGTCAGGGGCACGCGCTCGATGCGGCGCGCGTCGGTGCCGGTCCCGGCGGTCTGGATGAAGGCCGGCGTACCGCCGATCAGGTTCGCCCGGGCCGCGAAGTCCTCGCTCACCGCGACACCGGCGTTGCCGGTCGAAGCGCGGTCGATCGCGAACTGCACCGGAAAGCCGTTGACCGTTCCGCGAACCCAGAACCGCCCGTCCTGGCCGACGGGAACGGTGATCGACCTCGAGCCGTCGAGCGAGATGTTCTCGCTCTTGGCCCTTGGCTGGACGCCGGTGTCGACCAGCATGCAGTCGCCGGAGCGCGCCTTCGCCGCTCCGCTGTCGGCCGGCACGTTGGTATAGGCCTTGCCGCACTTGAAGATCGGCTCTGCCGCTGCAGGCGGCAAGGCGAGAACCCCGAGCGCGATCGCCATTGCCATCTGCGTGCCGATGCGGCACAGCGCTCTTCCGGAATCAGTGGGGTCAAGCATGGCATCACCTCGCGCGAGTGAACGGGGATTCGACGATGCGCCTGTTGGCACAGGTCGGGTGTCATCCAAATCCGATGCCGGCTGAACGGTCTGCGCCAACCGATCGATGGCGCCCTGCAGTGCCTCGCGCTCCGGGGTGGCCGGACGGCCGGTGTAGACTGCGCGGTTTTTCACCGGCGGTATGGCGCAAGTCTCAAGGCGCACAGCTTTCACCGGCTCGACGCTCACTCGCTTGCTCGCCCGTCTGGCCGACATCGACGTTTCCGAGTCCAGGCATGCCTTCGCGGATCGGCTGAGCCAATGGCTCGGCTGGACGGACGCGATTTCGCTGTCCGGGGTACTGAACGGCAGTCCCGCGGTAGCGTCGGCCGGTGCTGGTGCCGCGCGCGCCAGCAGCGAGCAAGACGAATGCGTTCGCCTGCGCGGCGTGCTGGCGAAGGCCATTGCCGACGACGGCTCCCTGGCCGCCCAGAAGGAGCAACCGGGCACGGCCACCGACTTCGCGCCTTACCGCAGGCGCTATGTCGCCAGGCAGCAGACGATGGAAATGGCCATCGGCCCGTTGCGCGAGCGCCTGCGGGCGAGCCTGGCGGCGCGATCGCCGGCCATGGCGCAGCTCGCCGCCGTGGACGCGGTGATGGAGCAAGCCCTGGGCGCGCAGGAATACAGGCTGCTCTCGACGGTGCCCGGGCTGCTGGAAAAACACTTCAGGCGTTTGCGGCAGGCGCACCAGGCGGTGCCCAGCGAACCCGAGGGCGGGGCGCCGCAAGTGGCCTGGCAGGACATGTTCCGCAAGGACATGCAGGCCGTGCTGCTTGCCGAACTCGAACTTCGATTGCAACCGGTCGAGGGGCTGCTCGAAGCCCTTCGCAAGAGCTCATGAACAGATCACTTCACTACTTCGTTTTCTTCGTGGGGCTGGCAGCCGTGTGCTGGGTCGGCGCCGGGTACATCGGCACGAGTCCGCTGGCGCTGGCGATCACCGTGGTGGTTGGCGCGTTCTACCTGATCGGTGCGCTGGAACTGCAGCGCTTCCGGCAAGCTACTTCCACGCTGGAACGGGCCGTGGAGGACCTGTCCGACGCGCCGCCGAGCCTGGGCCAATGGCTCGAACGATTGCACCCGTCCTTGCGCAACGCGGTGCGCCTGCGCATCGAGGGCGAGCGTGTCGGCTTGCCGGGTCCGGCGCTCACGCCGTACCTCGCCGGGCTGCTGGTGCTGCTGGGGATGCTGGGCACCTTCCTGGGCATGGTCGTGACGCTGAACGGCACCGGCGCAGCGCTGGAGGGCGCAACCGACCTGCAGGCCATTCGCGCCTCGCTGTCCGCTCCGGTCAAGGGCCTGGGGCTGGCCTTCGGCACATCGGTGGCGGGCGTGGCAGCGTCCGCGATGCTGGGCCTGGCCTCCGCCTTGTGCCGGCGCGAGCGCCTGCAGGCCGGGCAGCTGCTCGACACCCGGATCGCGACCGCGTTGCGCCCTTGGTCGCGCGCGCATCAGCGCGAGGAGTCCATCAGCCTGCTGCAGCAACAGGTCCACGGCATGCCTCAACTGGTCGACCGGCTGCAGGCCATGATGACCATGATGGAAGGGCAGAGCCAAGCCTTGAGCGAGCGCCTGATCTCCAGCCAGGACAGCTTTCATGGCAAGGCCGAGGCCGCGTACACCGAGCTCGCTTCGTCCGTCGGCCGGTCGCTGAACGAGAGCCTCACCGAAAGCGCTCGCGTGGCCGGCGCCACCTTCCAGCCTGTCGTCGAAGCCGCCATGGCCGGGATCTCGCGCGAGGCGGCCGCGCTGCACGGCACCATCGAGCACAGCGTGCAGCGGCAGCTGGAGGGGCTGTCGACTCGGCTGGAAACCACCACCACAACAATGGCCGAGCTCTGGCAGGACGCACTCGCCGGGCACCGCCGCGATAGCGAGGCCCTGTCCCAGGATCTGCGCGGCACCTTCGACCAGTTCGCCAAGACTTTCGAGCAGCGTTCGGCGTCCTTGGTGGAGGGCGTGTCTGCGCGCCTCGAGACCACCGTCGGCAGCCTTTCGGAGAGCTGGCGCAATGCGCTCGCGCAGCAGGAGCGCGCCAGCGAGCGGCTGTCGGGCGACACGCACGAGGCTTTGACGGCGGCCGCGGCGACTTTCGAACAACACTCGGCTTCGCTGCTGCGCACCGTGGACCAGGCGCATGTGGCGCTGCAGGCGGAGGTGGCCTCGCGAGACGAGCAGCGCCTGGCAGCCTGGACGGATGCGCTTCAGGCGATGGCCGTGTCGCTCCAGCAGGAATGGCAGCAGGCAGGCGCCCGTGCCGAAGGCCAGCAGGAGGCAATCTGCACGACCCTGGCCGAGACCGCCCGCGACATCTCCGAGCGGACCGAAGCACAGGCGAGCCGCACGATCGCCGAGATCAACCAGCTCGTGCAAGCCGCCTCCGAAGCCCCGCGCGCTGCAGCCGAAGTCATCGGCGAGCTGCGTCAGAAACTGTCCGAGGGCATGGCCCGCGACAACGCGATGCTGGAGGAGCGCAGCCGTATTCTGGAAACGCTGGGGACCCTGCTCGACGCGGTGAACCATGCGTCTGCCGAGCAGCGCTCGGCCATCGACGCGCTGGTCTCCGCATCGGCGGAGCTGCTGGACCGCGTCGGCACGCGCTTCACCGAAAAGGTGGATGCCGAGGCCGGGAAGATGGCCGAGGTCACGGCCCAGCTCACCGGCAGTGCCGTCGAGGTGGCGAGCCTGGGCGAGGCCTTCGGCCTGGCCGTGCAGCTCTTCAGCCAATCGAACGACAAGCTCGTGACCCAGCTGCACCGCATCGAGGGCACGCTCGGCAAATCCATTGCGCGCAGCGACGAGCAGCTGGCCTACTACGTGGCGCAGGCGAGGGAGGTCATCGACCTGAGCATCATGTCGCAGAAGCAGATCGTCGAGGACCTGCAGCAGCTCGCCGCCAGCCGGGCAGCCGTGGGCAGCGAAGCGTGATGCACGAGGAACTCGATGCCGGCGTCGAGCCGAGCGTGCCGGTCTGGGCAGTCTTCGGCGACTTGATGGCCGGGCTGGTCGGCGCCTTCGTGCTGATACTCGTGTGTGCGCTGGGCATGCAGCTGGAACTCTCGACCCAGCTGCAGGCCGAGATCAAGAAGCGTGAGGCGCAGGCAGAGCGGCTGCAGGCTCTCGAGAAGGCCTTGGCCGTCCCGCTTGCGGCCGGCAGGGTGACGCTCAGCAATGGGCGCATCGGCATCAGCGGCAGCGTGCTGTTCGCCTCCAGCTCCGCGGAACTGCAGCCTGAGGGGCGGCACCTGCTCAGGAGCCTGAGCGCGCCGCTGACCGCCTACCTGCAGGCCCGCGACGAGGTGCTGATGGTGAGCGGCTTCACGGACGACCGGCAATTGCGTGATGGCAACCGCCGGTTTGCCGACAACTGGGAGCTCTCCGCGCAGCGTGCCTTGACCGTGACCCGTGCGCTGATCGAAGAGGGCATTCCATCGGCTTCGGTCTTCGCCGCGGCCTTCGGTTCCGAGCAAGCCGTAGCGTCCAATGCCGATGCCGACGGGCGTTCGAGGAACCGGCGTGTGGAAATGGCGCCGACGCCGCGGCAGCCCGGCGCGAGCGTGAAGCCTCGTGACTAGCGGTCGGACATCCAAAAACAGCGTGCCATCCGAGGCGTCGGTCATGGACGCGGGCGCGACGCTCGATGCCTGGCGCGAACGCGGCGATCACCGGCTCGATCCCGTGCGCTTCCGCTTCATCGAGGCGCTGGCCCGGCGCGCGGCCACCCACCAGGGCGAAGTGCGGCGCATCCTGGACGACAAGCTGCAGCAAGTGCTGGCGGCCTATGGCGAGAACGTCGAGAAGGTCCGGGGAGTGCCGGTTCCTTCTGCTCCAGCCAAGAAGGAAGACCGGCCCGATCCGAGACCGCTTGCGGGCCTGCTCGAGCACATCGCCCGGCACGCGCTGGCCCACGGGGAAGAGCCATCGCCCGGCGATGGCACGCCCACTCTCTCTGCAACGCCTCGCGAGCTGAAGACACTCGGGTATTTCAGAAGCACCTGGTCCCGCCTCAGTGCCGATCGACGGCTCACCCAGTCGCTGGCGGCGGTGCCGGAGAACGCCGGCCCGCTCAACTCGCACCAGCTCGTGCACCGCGCGCTCACCTTGATGCGTGAGCTGTCGCCCGAATATCTCCACCGGTTCATGTCGCACGTCGACACGCTGCTGTGGCTGGACGGCGCGAACGCCGGGAGTGCCGCGCCGGCCATGGACACCTCGCGCGCAGAAGGCCGCAAGAAGAGCGCGCGCGGCAAGGCCGGCTGAGTTTGCGAAGACGCAGGGCGATCCGATGGCTCGGGTAATCTCGCGCCATCGAAGATGCGACGAAGGCGGTCCACATGTACATGGAACAAGGCGGTCAAGGTCCGGACCTGCTCCTCATGCTGCACGGAATGGGCGCGACGGGGGCCGTGTGGTCGCCCATGTGCGCATCGGCCGGTGCCCGCTGGGCCGGCCGCTGGGTTGTCATGGATCTGCCGGGCCACGGGCAATCCGATCGCCAGGACACCTATGCCATCGGGCAGTACGCCGCATCTGTTGGACGCGCCGTGCTGCCGCACGTCGATCCGTTGGGCCGGCTCGTGGTGCTCGGACACTCGTTGGGCGGCGTGATCGCGCTCGCCTTGGCCTCCGGCTGGTTCGGCATCACGCCGCATCGGGTCTTCGGCGCGGGCATCAAGCTCGCGTGGAGTGACGATGAACTCCGCCGCATGGAGACTCTGGCATCCCAGCCTGCGAAGCGCTTCGCTACGGAAGAAGAGGCATGGGGCAGATACCTGAAGGTCTGCGGCCTTGCCGGGATCGCCGACGCAGCGGCACCCGTCATGGCCCGCGGCGTCCGGCGCGACACGGATGGATGGTGCCTCGCGATGGACCCTCGAGCGAATGGCGTCGGCAAGCCGCCCATGTCCGAACTGGCCGCCCTGGCTCGCTGCCCGGTCCATCTCGGCCGCGGGCGCGACGACGCATTGGTGACGATGGCGCAGACCCGCGCGCTCGATCCGGGTGCCTCGGACCTCGGCCAGCATGGCCACAACGTGATGGTCGAGGCGCCCGGGCGTGTCTGGGACTGGGTCACTTCGTACGAATGATTCGGGACGGCCATATGGTCATGGTCAAGGCCTGGCGCTGGCTCTACTCCAGCGCCGAGGCCGGCCCGAAGAACTCGTAGCGCACCTGCGTGTCCGGCACGCCCAGGGTGCGCAGCGCTGCCTTGACCTGCTGCATGAACGGCTTCGGGCCGAGCAGGTAGGCATCGACATCTGCGGTTCCGGCAGGTAGCCACTGAGACAGCGTTTGAAGATCCAGGCGGCCGACCGCATGCGGCAGTTCGGCACCGTCGTTCGCCTCGTCGTAGCAGTAGAAGCGCTTGAGTTGCGAGTGCTTCTCGGCCAAGGCCTCGATGGTGTGGCGAAAGGCGTGGACGCCACGGTTGCGCGCACAGTGGATGAAGTGCACGACGCGCGAAGTCTTCAACGCTGCATCGAGCATTGCAAGCGTCGGGGTAATGCCCACGCCTCCGCTGATCAACACCAGTGGCCGGTCGCCGGCCTGGAGCGTGAATGCGCCGGAGGGGGCGAACAACTCCACCTCGCTGCCTTCCTGCACGTGGTCATGCAGATGGCAGGAGGCGACGCCACCTTCTTCGCGCTTGACGCTGATGCGATAGGTCCTGCCGTTCGGCGCGGCGGACAGCGAGTAGTTGCGCCGGATGTCGTCGTCTCCGACGATCAGGCGGATGCCAATGTATTGGCCCGGCTGGAAGTCCATCACCGGCTGCTGGTCTGCAGGGGCAAAGTAGAAGGAGGCGATCTCGTCGCTTTCGACTTCCTTTCGCACGACCTTGAACGAGCGGCCGCCGCGCCAGCCGCCGGGGGTCTTCGCATTGCTGTCGTAGACCGACGCCTCTGCGCCGATGAGCAGGTCAGCGAGTTGGCCGTAGGCGGCAGCCCATGCTGCGATCACCTCGTCGGTGGCGATGTCCGGTCCGAGCACCTCGCGAATGGCACGCAGCAGGCATGCCCCGACCATGGGGTAGTGCTCGGGCTGCACCTGCAGCGCCACGTGCTTGTTGACGATCTGCTGCGCCAGCGGGCCCAGTGCCTCGAGCCGGTCGATATGCCTGGCGTACATCAGCACGCCGTTGGCAAGAGCTCGGGGCTGATCGCCGGATGCCTGGTGGGCCTGGTTGAAGAGGGGACGCACCTGCGGGTGCTCGCCGAGCAAGATGCGGTAGAAATGCGTGGTCAGCGCCTCGCCGCCGGTTTCGAGCAGGGGCACAGTGGCGGAGACGATCGACTTTTGTTCAGCTGTCAGCATGAGGGTCCTCGAGAGTGGAGTTGCATGCGCTCCAGTTCGCAAGGATCGTTCCAGCCCGGCGCCTCATACAAATCAAGGACTTGCCGGGTAAGGGGTTAAAACGACACGGATAGACTGATGTCAGATTGACATCGCATGAAGTCGGAATGACCAGTCACCCATTGCTCCAGGCGATCATCCCGCTCGTCGCTGACCTCGCACGCGAACTGCCGGCTACAGAGCGTTACCGCCGCCTGCTGGAGGCGCTGCGCGTGCTGTTGCCCTGCGATGCCGCGGCACTGCTGCGGCTGGAGGATGGCTGGCTCGTCCCGCTGGCGGTGGACGGGTTGAGCGGCGACACCCTGGGCAGGCGCTTCCGCGTCGAGGAGCATCCCCGCTTCGCTGCGCTGCTGGAGGCCGAAGGTCCGCTTCGATTTCCCCCTGACAGCACCTTGCCGGACCCCTACGATGGACTGGTCGAGAGCCACCGGGGACATCTGCCGGTGCACGATTGCGTGGGCTGTGCAGTCCGGTTCGACCACAAGCCATGGGGGCTCCTGACCCTCGACGATCTCGCGCCTGAACGCTTTTCCAGCCTCGATCTCGCTGTGCTGCAGTCGTTCGGCAGCCTCGCCGCCGCGACCGTCAGCGTTGCTGCGCGCATCGAGCAGCTCCACTCGCGTGCCGAGCATGAGAGCCTTCGCGCCGAAGGTTATCGACTGGCCGCAACGCCGCGCTCGCGCTCCTTGATTGGCCGCAGCCCGTCCATGCGGCAACTGCAGAAGGAAATCGAGCTCGTGGCGGCCAGCGAGCTGCCGGTCCTCATTCAAGGCGAGACCGGCGTGGGCAAGGAACTGGTTGCGGAGGCCCTGCATGCGCGCTCGGCGCGCGCATCCCGTCCGATGATCAGCCTCAACTGCGCGGCATTGCCCGATACGCTTGTAGAAAGCGAGCTCTTCGGTCACGTCAAGGGTGCGTTCACCGGCGCCATCGGCGAGCGCCCGGGCAAGTTCGAGTTGGCCGATGGCGGCACGCTGTTCCTCGACGAGGTCGGCGAGCTTGCGCTCAACGTGCAGGCCAAGCTGCTTCGCGTGCTGCAAAGCGGCCAGCTCCAGCGGCTGGGCTCCGACCGCGAGCACCGCGTCGACGTGCGGCTGATCGCCGCCAGCAACAGGAACCTGGCTGACGAGGTGAGGGAAGGTCGGCTGCGCGCGGACTTCTACCATCGGCTGAGTGTCTATCCGCTCCACGTGCCGCCTTTGCGGGAGCGCGGGCGAGACGTCCTGCTCCTGGGCGGCTTCTTTCTCGAAGAGAACCGGTCACGACTGGGCCTGGGCGGCCTGCGGCTGGACGCCGGCGCGCAGCAGGCGTTGCTGGCGCACGGCTGGCCCGGCAACGTGCGCGAGCTGGAGCACCTGCTGGGCCGCAGCGTGCTGAAGGCATTGGGCCGCCAGCCGAATCGTCCGCGCATCCTGAGCCTGACGGCTGAAGACCTCGACCTGCCGAAGACGCGGACCGAACCCGCGGTGCCGCCGGCCGAAGGGCACGCACCGGTCACGACAGCGCAGAACGTGAGCCTGCGCGAGGCCGTGGCCCAGCTCGAGCGCCGGCTTGTGACCGATACGCTGGCGCGGCATGGGTTCAACCGTGCGGCCGCGGCGCGCGCACTCGGCCTGGACCGCGCCAACCTGGCCCGGCTGGCCAAACGCCTCGGGGTGGCGGAGCTGCCTGGCAACGCCCGAGGCACAGGCCAGCGGGGCGCCAGCCGGTCTTCGGCGCCTCAGCGATCCTCGAGATAGTTGCCCGCGTCGAATACCCCCCGGTGGCGCGTCTTCGTCGAAGCTCACGCCTGCGCCCATCGCGCCCGACGCGCGGGCTCGGGATCATGCGCAGCGTCGGGATCGCGGCCTGGCTGATGCGCCGGAACACCTTGCCGTCGGGCAGCTGCCGCACGGAACGCATTCGCATGCAGGGATCGATCTCGCGGGTGCGCGCACGATCTTCATGTGGTGGGCCTGCGGCGCGCCTGGAGAACTCTCGAAAGTTGGGCTGCGCGCATCAGGATCCGACGCGGATCAGGTCCAGTCGGTGGTGATCTCGGTCTTGACTTCGCTCATGAGCCTGTGTAGCGGACACTTGCCGGCGACCCGGAGCAACTCGGCCCTTTGCGCATCGCTCAGGTCGCCTGTCACGCGCAGCGAGGTCTTCAGGCGATAGGTGCCTTGGCGCTCCTCGCTGTCGTCGCGGTCGACGGTGACTTCGACGTCTTCCAGCGGCATGCCCTTGCGTTGGGCATAGACCACCATGGTCAGGGCCTTGCAGGCGGCGAGCGCCGCGTCGTACAGGTCGTGGGGCGTCGGGCCCGCGTCCGTGCCGCCTGCGCCGGGCCCCGGGTCGACCGGAAACTCGTGTGCGCGAATCTTGACGATGTGCCGGGTGCCTGCAATGCCGTCGCGCCGGACCGTGATGCTCATGGAAAGCTCCTCTGCTGAATAAGCGGATTGTGTCAGCCGTGTCCGCGCTTGCGGCGTCAGCTTCCAGCAAGCGATCGGCTCATACTAGTGAATCCCAGTTCCGCCCTGGACCCGAACCTCACCCGGAGACAAAGATCATGAGCCGATATGCAGAGTTCCATCGTCGTTCCATCGACGAGCCGGAGGCGTTCTGGGCCGAGCAGGCCGAACTCATCGATTGGCAGACGCCGCCCCGCCAGATCCTCGACGCCGGCCAGGCCCCCTTCGTGCAATGGTTCGCGGGCGGAACCACCAATCTCTGCCACAACGCGGTCGATCGCCATCTCGCCACGCGTGGCGACCAGCCGGCGCTGATCGCGGTCTCGACCGAGACGGGCATGGAGAGGAGCTACAGCTTCAGGGAGCTGCATGCCGAGGTACAGCGCGTCGCGGCTTCGCTGATGGAACTCGGTATCGGCAAGGGCGATCGCGTGCTGATCTACATGCCGATGATTCCCGAGGCGGCCTTCACCATGCTCGCCTGCGCGCGGCTGGGCGCGATCCACTGCGTGGTGTTCGGCGGCTTCGCCAGTGCATCGCTGGCTTCGCGCATCGAGGATGCGACGCCCAAGGTCGTCGTCAGCGCCGACGCGGGGTCGCGCGGCGGAAAGGTGATCGCATACAAGCCGCTGCTGGATGAAGCGATCCGCCTCTCCGGGCACAAGCCGGATGCAGTGCTGCTGTTCGACCGCGGACTCGCGCCCATGGCGCCGATCGAGGGCCGCGACCACTCGGCAGCCCGGCTGATGGAGAAGCACCGCGACGCCCAGGTGCCCTGTACGTGGCTCGACGCCACCGACATCAGCTACATCATCTACACCAGCGGCACCACCGGCCGGCCCAAGGGCGTGCAGCGCGACACGGGTGGCTATGCGGTGGCGCTGGCGGCAAGCATGAAGTACATCTTCGATGGCAGGGCGGGCGAGACCTACTTCTCGACCAGCGATATCGGCTGGGTGGTGGGGCACAGCTACATCGTCTACGGACCGCTGATTGCAGGCATGGCGACCATCATGTACGAGGGCCTGCCCACGCAGGGGCTCGACCGGCAGCCCGACGGCGGCATCTGGTGGCAACTGGTCGAGAAGTACAAGGTCACCGCGATGTTCAGCGCACCGACTGCAGTGCGCGTACTCAAGAAGCAGGATGCGGCATTGCTCAAGAAGTACGACCTGTCGAGCCTGCGCGCGCTCTTCCTGGCCGGGGAGCCGCTCGACGAGCCGACGGCGCGCTGGATCAGCGACGGCCTGGGGGTGCCGATCATCGACAACTACTGGCAGACCGAGTCGGGCTGGCCGATCCTCACCGTGGCCAATGGCGTGGAACGCACGCCCAGCAAGTTCGGCAGCCCGGGCGTGGCGATGTACGGCTACAAGATCAAGATCCTGGACGAGACCACCGGCAAGGAGCTGGAGGGCGCCAACGAGAAAGGCGTCGTCGTGATCGAGGGCCCGACGCCGCCGGGCTTCATGCAGACAGTGTGGCGCGACGACGAGCGCTTCGTCGACACCTACTGGAAGTCTGTCCCGGGCAAGCTGGTCTACTCCACCTTCGACTGGGGCATCCGCGACGAGGAGGGCTACTACTACATCCTCGGCCGCACCGACGATGTGATCAACGTCGCCGGCCACCGCCTCGGCACGCGCGAGATCGAGGAGAGCATTTCGGGGCACGCCAAGGTCGCGGAAGTCGCGGTGGTCGGCGTGGCCGATGCGCTCAAGGGGCAGGTGGCAAACGCCTTCGTGGTGCCGAAGGACGGGTCCGTGCTCGGCGATGCCCAGGCGGCCCTGTCGCTGGAAGGGGAAATCATGAAGCAGGTGGCCGACCAGCTTGGCGCCCTGGCCCGGCCCGCACGCGTCCTCTTCGTCGGCGCACTGCCGAAGACGCGCAGCGGAAAGCTGCTGCGGCGCGCGATCCAGGCCGTGTGCGAGGGGCGCGATGCGGGTGACCTGACCACCATCGAGGACCCGGGGGCCCTCCAGCAGATCAGGCAGTCGCTCGCTCCGAAGGGGTAGCCTCTCCTTTGGCAGGCAGGGCTTGCGCTGGCGCCTTCTGCCGTCACATAGTGGCCATGGCACAATGCCCAGGTACTCCGGCCCTTCCCCAGCCACAGTCGCATCCGCCAACCGGTTCAGCCGTGTCGCGGAAGGTTTCTCAAACCAGCTAATGCTTCCCACAGGGAAGCGAAGGTCAGCGCAACATGAGCGATTCGACGTCCTCCGCGTCCATCTATCACGCCTACCAAGGCAACACCTACCTCTTCGGCGGCAATGCGCCATACGTCGAAGAGATGTACGAGAACTATCTGGCCCACCCGGGCAGCGTGCCGGACAACTGGCGCTCCTACTTCGATGCGCTGCAGAACGTGCCGGCCACCGATGGCAGCACCACCCGCGACGTTCCGCATCAGCCCGTCATCAACGCCTTTGCCGAGCGCGCCAAGCAGGGCACGACCAAGGTGGTGCAGGCCAGCGGAGCCGATTCCGAGCTCGGCCGTCAGCGTACGGCGGTCCAGCAGCTGATCGCCGCCTATCGCAACGTCGGCGCGCGCTGGGCCGACCTCGATCCGCTCAAGCGCACCGAGCGCCCCGCGATTCCCGAGCTGGAGCCCTCGTTCTACGGCTTCACCGATGGCGACCTCGAGACGGTGTTCAACACGAGCAACACCTTCTTCGGCAAAGACACGATGTCGCTGCGCGACCTGCTCAACGCGCTGCGCGAGACCTACTGCGGCACGATCGGCGCCGAGTACATGTACATGACCGACCAGGGGCAGAAGCGCTGGTGGCAGCAGCGGCTCGAAAGCGCGCGGACCAACCCCAAGTTGAGCACCGACGAGAAAAAGCGCGTCCTCGAGCGCCTGACGGCCGCCGAGGGCCTGGAGCGCTTCCTCCACACCAAGTACGTCGGCCAGAAGCGCTTCTCGCTCGAAGGCGGCGAGAGCTTCATCGTTTCGATGGACGAGCTGATCAGCCAGGCGGGCATCAAGGGCGTGCAGGAGATCGTGATCGGCATGGCCCACCGCGGCCGCCTCAACGTGCTGGTCAATTCGCTCGGCAAGATGCCGGCCGACCTGTTCGCCGAGTTCGACCACACCGCGCCCGAGGAGCTGCCGAGCGGCGACGTCAAGTACCACCAGGGTTTCAGCTCCGACGTCTCGACGCCCGGCGGCCCGGTTCACCTGAGCCTGGCCTTCAATCCCTCGCACCTCGAGATCGTGAATCCGGTGGTCGAAGGCTCGGTACGCGCCCGCATGGACCGGCGCGCCGATCCGCTGGGCAAGCAGGTGCTGCCGGTGATCGTGCATGGCGATGCCGCCTTCGCGGGGCAGGGCGTGGTGATGGAAACACTGGCGCTGGCCGAAACCCGCGGCTACTCCACGGGCGGCACGGTGCACATCGTGATCAACAACCAGATCGGCTTCACCACCAGCGATCCGCGCGACAGCCGCTCGACGCTGTATTGCACCGACATCGTCAAGATGATCGAGGCGCCTGTGCTGCACGTGAACGGCGACGACCCCGAAGCCGTGGTGCTGGCGACCCAGCTGGCCCTGGAGTTCCGCATGGAGTTCCAGAAGGACGTGGTGGTCGACATCGTCTGCTTCCGCAAGCTGGGCCACAACGAGCAGGACACCCCTTCGCTCACCCAGCCGTTGATGTACAAGAAGATCGCGGCCCACCCCGGCACGCGCAGGCTCTACGCCGACAAGCTTGCAACGCAAGGCCTCGGCGACACGCTCGGCGACGACCTGGTGAAGGCGCAGCGGGCCGCGTTCGACGCCGGCAAGAACACCTCGGACCCCGTGCTGACCAACTTCAAGAGCAAGTACGCGGTCGACTGGAGTCCCTTCCTCAACAAGAAGTGGACCGACGCCGGCGACACCGCCATTCCGATGGCGGAGTGGAAGCGCCTTGCCGAGCGCATCACCAAGGCGCCCGATAACTTCACCGTGCACCCGCTGGTGAAGAAGGTGCTGGACGACCGGGCGGCCATGGGCCGGGGCGAGATCAATGTCGACTGGGGCCTGGGCGAGCACATGGCCTTCGCCTCGCTGGTGGCCAGCGGCTATCCGGTGCGCCTTTCGGGCGAAGACAGCGGCCGCGGCACCTTCACCCACCGCCATGCCGTGCTGCACGACCAGAACCGCGAGAAGTTCGATGTAGGCACCTACGTTCCGCTGCAGAACGTGGCAGACAACCAGGCGCCCTTCGTCGTCATCGACTCCATCCTGTCGGAAGAGGCGGTGCTGGCCTTCGAATACGGCTATGCCTCGAACGACCCCAACACGCTGGTGATCTGGGAGGCGCAGTTCGGCGACTTCGCCAACGGCGCGCAGGTCGTGATCGACCAGTTCATCGCTTCGGGCGAGGTGAAGTGGGGCCGCGTCAACGGCATCACCCTGATGCTGCCGCACGGCTACGAAGGGCAGGGCCCCGAGCACAGCTCGGCGCGCCTGGAGCGCTTCATGCAGCTGTCGGCCGACACCAACATGCAGGTCGTGCAGCCCACCACCGCGAGCCAGATCTTCCACGTGCTGCGCCGCCAGATGGTGCGCAGCCTGCGCAAGCCGCTGATCATCATGACGCCGAAGTCGCTGCTGCGGAACAAGGACGCGACCTCGCCGCTGTCGGAGTTCACCAAGGGCAGCTTCCAGACCGTCATTCCCGACAGCAAGGACCTGAAGGCCGACAAGGTCAAGCGCGTGATCGCCTGCTCGGGCAAGGTCTACTACGACCTGGCGAAGAAGCGCGAGGAGAAGGGCACCGACGACGTGGCGATCATCCGCGTCGAGCAACTCTATCCCTTCCCGCACAAGGCCTTCAGCGCCGAACTGAAGAAGTACCCGAATCTCGTCGACGTGGTGTGGTCGCAGGACGAGCCGCAGAACCAGGGCGCCTGGTTCTTCGTGCAGCACAACATCCACGAGAACCTGCAGGAAGGCCAGAAGCTCGGCTACTCGGGTCGCGCCGCCTCGGCGTCGCCCGCGGTCGGCTACTCGCACCTGCACCAGGAGCAGCAGAAGGCGCTGGTCGACGGCGCCTTCGCCAAGCTCAAGGGCTTCGTGCTGACCAAGTAAAACAACCTCACTCAAGAAACACGAAGCGGAGCGAATCCAAAAATGTCTATCGTTGAAGTCAAAGTTCCCCAGTTGTCCGAATCGGTGGCCGAGGCCACGATGCTGCAATGGAAGAAGAAGCCCGGTGAAGCCGTCGCGATCGATGAAATCCTGATCGAGATCGAGACCGACAAGGTCGTGCTGGAGGTGCCGGCACCTTCCGCCGGCGTGCTGGCCGAGATCGTCGCCGGCGACGGCGCCACAGTCGTTGCCGAGCAGGTGATCGCGAAGATCGACACCGACGCCAAGGCCGCCGCGGCTTCGCCTGCCGCGGCTGCGCCAGCACCTGCGGCGGCTGCCCCGGCGGCGGCACCCGCAGCCGCAGCAACCGCTGCCACGGCCGGCTCGAAGTCCGACGTTGCCATGCCGGCGGCCGCCAAGCTGCTGGCCGACAACAAGCTGACGACCGGCGACGTGAGCGGCACCGGCAAGGACGGCCGCGTTACCAAGGGCGACGTGCTGGGCGCGGTCGCGGGCGGCGCCACCGCCAAGGTCGCCGCGCCGGTCGCGATACCCACAGGCGCTCCCAAGGCTGCGCTGCCGCAGGTCGCCTCTCCGGCCGCGGCACCGGATCTCGGCGAGCGTCCGGAAGAGCGCGTGCCGATGAGCCGCCTGCGCGCGCGTATCGCCGAGCGCCTGCTGCAGTCGCAGTCCACCAACGCCATCCTGACCACTTTCAACGAGGTCAACATGGCGCCCGTGATGGAGATGCGCAAGCGCTACCAGGAGAAGTTCGAGAAGGAGCACGGCGTGAAGATCGGCTTCATGAGCTTCTTCGTGAAGGCGGCGGTGCATGCGCTCAAGAAGTACCCGGTGATCAACGCCTCCGTCGACGGGAACGACATCGTCTACCACGGCTACTTCGACATCGGCATCGCGGTGGGTTCGCCGCGCGGCCTGGTGGTGCCGATCTTGCGTAATGCCGACCAGATGAGCTTTGCGGACATCGAGAAGAAGATCGCCGAGTACGGCCAGAAGGCCAAGGACGGCAAGCTGGGCATCGAGGAGATGACCGGCGGCACCTTCTCCATCTCCAACGGCGGCGTGTTCGGCTCGATGCTGTCGACGCCCATCATCAACCCGCCGCAGTCGGCCATTCTTGGCGTGCACGCCACCAAGGACCGTGCCGTGGTCGAGAACGGGCAGGTCGTCGTGCGGCCAATGAACTATCTCGCGATGTCCTATGACCACCGCATCATCGACGGCCGCGAGGCCGTGCTGGGCCTGGTCGCCATGAAGGAGGCGCTCGAAGACCCCGCTCGCCTGCTGTTCGATATTTGACCCACCCCCGTTGCTTGCTCACTTCGTGTAGCCGCCTCCCCCCTCAAGGGGGCAACCCCAGCGGCCCGGCAAAGCCGGTTCCGCGGGGTCTCCCGAACGGGCCTCGCTGCGCTTGCCGTGTGTGATCCGGGGCGACGGACGCGAACAACTTCTGAAAGAAAAATCAATGGCCAACAAGCAATTCGACGTCATCGTCATCGGTGGCGGCCCCGGCGGCTACGTCGCGGCCATCCGCGCAGCGCAGCTCGGCTTCAACGTCGCCTGCATCGACGAGTGGAAGAACGGCAAGGGCGGCCCCGCCCTGGGCGGCACCTGCACCAACATCGGCTGCATTCCCTCGAAGGCGCTGCTGCAGTCCTCCGAACATTTCGAGCATGCGGGCAAGCACTTTGCCGACCACGGCATCAAGGTCGAAGGCCTGGGCCTGGACATCGACAAGATGCTGGGCCGCAAGGATGCGGTCGTGAAGCAGAACAACGACGGCATCACCTACCTGTTCAAGAAGAACAAGATCACCTTCTTCCACGGCCGAGGCGCCTTTGCGAAGGCATCCGGCGCGGGCTACGAGCTGAAGGTGACCGGCGCGGCCGAGGAGACCATCGAAGGCAAGCACATCATCGTGGCGACGGGCTCCAACCCGCGCGCGCTGCCGGGCGCCGACTTCGACGAGGAGAGCATCCTCTCGAACGACGGCGCGCTGCGCATCCCCTCGGTGCCGAAGAAGCTGGGCCTGATCGGCTCCGGCGTGATCGGGCTCGAGATGGGTTCGGTCTGGCGCCGGCTGGGCTCGGAGGTCACCGTGCTCGAGGCGCTACCGACCTTCCTGGGCGCGGTGGACGAGCAGATCGCCAAGGAGGCGCACAAGGCCTTCGTCAAGCAGGGCCTGAAAATCGAGCTCGGCGTCAAGGTGGGCGAAGTCAAGTCCGGCAAGAAGGGCGTGACGGTTGCGTGGACCAATGCCAAGGGCGAGGCTCAGACGCTGGAGGTCGACAAGCTGATCGTCTCGATCGGCCGGGTGCCCAACACCATCGGCCTCAACCCCGAGGCGGTGGGCTTGAAGCTCGACGAGCGCGGCGCGATCTTGGTCGACGACGAGTGCCGGACCAGCCTGCCCAATGTGTGGGCCATCGGCGACGTGGTGCGCGGCCCGATGCTCGCGCACAAGGCGGAAGAGGAAGGCGTGGCGGTGGCGGAGCGCATCGCGGGCCAGCATGGCCACGTGAACTTCAACACCATTCCGTGGGTGATCTACACCTCGCCCGAGATTGCCTGGGTCGGCCAGACGGAGCAGCAGCTCAAGGCCGAGGGGCGCGCCTACAAGGCCGGCACCTTCCCCTTCCTGGCCAACGGGCGTGCCCGCGCGCTGGGCGACACCACCGGCATGGTCAAGTTCCTGGCCGATGCGACGACCGACGAGATCCTCGGCGTCCACATCGTCGGCCCGATGGCCAGCGAGCTGATCTCCGAGGCCGTCGTGGCGATGGAGTTCAAGGCCAGCGCCGAGGACATCGCGCGCATCTGCCATGCGCATCCCTCGCTCTCCGAAGCGACGAAGGAAGCGGCGCTCGCGGTGGACAAGCGCACGCTTAACTTCTGACCCCTTGAGCGTCAAACAGGCCTACGAAGCGGAGCTGGTTGCGCGGGGGTACCAGAGCGACCCCGCGCAGCTGCGCGCCGTGGAGGCGCTCGACCGCTGCGCCAGCGAATGGGCGGCGTACAAATCGCAGCGCTCCAACGCCTTCAAGAAGCTCATCAACCGGCCCGAGATTCCGCGCGGCGTCTACATGTACGGTGGGGTAGGGCGCGGCAAGAGCTTCCTGATGGACTGCTTCTTCAATGCAGTGCCGCTGCGGCGCAAGACGCGGCTGCACTTCCACGAGTTCATGCGCGAGGTGCACCGCGAGCTGACCGAACTGCAAGGCACGGTCAACCCGCTGGACGAGCTTGGCCGCCGAATCGCCAAGCGCTACAAGCTGATCTGCTTCGACGAGTTCCACGTCGCGGACATCACCGACGCGATGATCCTGCACCGGCTGCTCGTGGCGCTGTTCGACAACGACGTCGGCTTCGTGACCACCTCCAACTTCAGGCCCGACGACCTCTATCCGGGCGGCCTGCACCGCGACCGCATCTTGCCCGCGATCGAGCTGCTCAACCAGCGCCTCGAAGTGGTCAACGTGGACAACGGCACCGACTATCGCCGCCGCACGCTGGAGCAGGTCAAGCTCTACCTCACGCCGAACGGCGCGGCGGCCGACAAGGAGATGCGCCACGCCTTCGAGCGCCTCGCCGAGAGCGCCGACGAAAACCCGGTGCTGCACATCGAAGCCCGCGAGATCCATGCGCGACGCAAGGCCGGTGGCGTGGTCTGGTTCGACTTCAAGACCCTGTGCGGCGGCCCCCGCTCGCAGAACGACTATCTCGAGATCGCCAGTCAGTTCCACACGGTTCTGCTGTCCGACGTGCCCCACATGCCGGTGCGAATGGCCTCCGAAGCACGTCGTTTCACATGGCTGATCGACGTGTTCTACGATCGGCGAGTGAAACTCATCATGTCGGCCGAGGTTCCCCCCGAGGCCCTGTACACCGAAGGGCCCCTGGCCCACGAGTTCCCGCGCACCGTCTCGAGGCTCAACGAGATGCGGTCGACCGAGTTCCTGGCGCAGGAGCGACGCATCGTGGACACCCGTCTCACATGAATAAGCTGCTCTTTTCCCTGATGATCGTCCTCGGCGCCGCGCCTCTATGGGCGCAGACCACCGCCACCAGCGGTGACGCGGATTTCGCGGCCGAGCGCGCGCGCCTGGAGCAGGAGCGCAAGACGGTCGATGAGCGCTTCGCCTCCGAACAGGCCGCCTGCTACCAGAAGTTCGCCGTCCAGGGCTGCCTGGACGACAGCCGTCGCCGCCGCAGGGAGGACACCGAGAACATCAAGCGACAGGAGGCGGCGATGAACGACATCGAGCGCAAGCGGCGCGGCGCGGCCGCGCTCGATCGGCTCGAGGACAAGAAGGCGAACCCGCGCGCCCAGGATACGGCAGCGGAGCGGGAGAAATCGCTGAAGTCCCAGCAGGAGCGCGAGCAGCGCGCCGCGGACCATGCGCAGGACCGCGCCCGCCTCGCCTCCGAAGAGGCCGAAAAGCGGCGCCAGTCCGAAGACAGGCAGCGGGCGCACGCCGAGGAGCAGGCCAAGGCTGCGAGCCGGCGCGCCGAAGGCCCGGCCAATCGCGAGGCCCACGAGCGCAGGCTCGAACGGGCGGAGCAGCATCGCCGCGATCGCGAGCGGCGCAACGCCGAGAACACCAAGCCGCGCTCGGCGCCGCTTCCAGCGGCACCCTGAAGGCCGGCGCGCAAGAGTTCAGTCTTCTTCCGCCTCGTGCGGGTCGGGGAGGGCTTCGAGCTTGAGGATGGCCAGCGAAATGTTGTCGCCGGTCCCGCGGGCCCGCTTGCGTGCCTCGGCCACCAGCAGCTCCGCGGCGCTGCGCGGGGATTGCTCAGCCAGCACGCGCCCCATTTCCTCCTGCGTGAAGTAGTGCCAGAGCCCGTCGCTGCAGGCCAACAGCAGATCGTCTGGCTCCAGCTTGGGGACGAGGTGGATCTCGACAGGCGGAGGCATGGACTTCATGCCGAGGCAGCCGAGCAGGATGTTGCTTTGGGGGTGGATGTTGGCTTCCGCCTCGCTGATCTCGCCGCGGTCGACCAGCGCCTGCACGTAGGAGTGGTCCTTGGTGCGCTTGACCAGCTGGCCGCGCCGGAAGTGATAGATGCGCGAGTCGCCGGCATGGATCCAGGCGCAGTCGCCCTCAGGGTTCATGAGGAAGGCGGCCAGGGTGCTGTGCGGCTCCTGCTCGCTGGAGAGGGCGGTCAGTTTGATGACGGTGTTGGCGTCCTCGAGCAGCTGCCGCAGCACGTGCACCGCTTCGTCGCGTCCCGGCTTGTAGCGGGCGAACAGCTGGCGCGCTGTCATCAGCACCTGGTCAGAGGCCTTGCGTCCGCCGCTGCGGCCCCCCATCCCGTCGGCGATCACGCCGAGCACGCAGCCCGCCGCCCGCGGGTGGTTCATCACCAGGACCTGGTCCTGCTGGTACGGGCGGTCGCCCTTGTGGAGGCCGGTCGCGGCTGCGAGCCGAAAGCCTCGGGTCGGGGGCGCGACTGTGCTGGCGGAGTCCTGCATGGGGCCTGGCGGGTGGGAACGAGGACGTACATTATCGAGTCAACCCGAGCGAAGCCGGAAAGCACTCCGTCACGCATTCGCATCATCCCTTGGACCTCAATCTCCACTCCTTCTCTCGCCAGCTGATCGAACTGCGCATGGAGCATGCCGACCTGAATGCCACCATTGACCGGCTCGCAGAGACCCTCGAGCCGCGCGACGATCTGCTGCTGCGTCGACTTAAAAAGAAGCGCCTCTTCCTGCGCGATTGCATCGCGCGGCTGGAGCGGCTGCTCGAACCGCAAGAGCCTGCCTGATGTCGATCGTCGATTGGCCCGAAGACTTCGAGGCGGACGCCGCATCCGAGGAGCCTGTCCGCGCGGCGCGGGAGGAGGGCTACCTGGCGGCGGAAGTCCAGGCCGCCTTCGCCGAGCACGGGGTGCTCTCGCAGGCGGCCGAGCACTTCCGCGAGCGAGAGGGCCAGACCCAGATGGCGTTGGCTGTGGCCCGCGCCATCGACCAGGGCGGCGTGCTGGTGGTGGAGGCAGGCACCGGCGTCGGCAAGACCTTCTCGTACCTGGTACCGGCGCTGCTGAGTGGCGAGCGCGTGCTGCTGTCGACTGCGACCAAGGCCCTGCAGGACCAGCTCTTCGGCCGTGACCTCCCGCGCCTGGTCGAGGCACTGGGCCTGCCGTTGCGCACGGCCCTGCTCAAGGGCCGCGCCAGCTACCTGTGCCTGCACCGGCTCGACCAGGCGCGCCACGACGCAAGCCTGCCCGAGCGCGGCAGCCTGCGCACGCTGGCAAAGATCGAGCAATGGTCCAAGGCCACCCGCACCGGTGACCTCGCCGAGCTGCCGGGCCTGGACGAGCGCTCGCCGCTGATTCCGCTGGTTACCTCCACCCGCGACAACTGCCTGGGCGCGCAGTGCCCGCAGTTCAAGCCTTGCCACGTCAACCTGGCCCGGCGGGAAGCCATGGCCGCCGACGTGGTGGTGATCAACCATCACCTGTTTTTCGCCGACCTCGCCGTGCGCGAATCGGGCATGGCCGAATTGCTGCCGACCGTGCGCGTGGTGGTGTTCGACGAGGCCCACCAGCTCAATGAGACCGGCGTGCAGTTTCTTGGCGTGCAGCTGAGCAGCGGACAGGCGCTGGACTTCGCGCGCGACATGCTGGCGGCTGGCCTGCAGCACGCGCGCGGCCTGGTCGACTGGCAGCAACTGGTTGGAGCGACCGAGCATGCCGCCCGGGAGCTCCGCTTGGCTGCCGGCAAGCAATGGCCAGGGACCAAGCTGCGCTGGGCCGGCCCAGCGCCGGAAGGGGTGCCTGCCGAAGACTGGCAAGCCGCGCTCGATGCGCTGAAGCACGCCTTCGCGGAAGCCGCCCGAGGCCTGGACACAGTGAGCGAACTCTCGCCTGATTTCGTGCGGCTGCACGATCGCGCCGAGCAGCTGGCCGAACGCGCGGCGCGCTTCGCGAAGCCCTGCGCCCCGGAGTCGGTGCGCTGGGTGGACGTGGGCACGCAGCTGAGACTGATCGAGTCGCCGCTGGACATCGCCGAGGCGGTGCGTACGCGGGTCCTCAAGACCGGACAGGGCGATGCGCAGGAGCACGGGCGCGCCTGGGTGTTCACCTCGGCCACGTTGGGCGACGACCCGAAGCTGCGCTGGTTCACCGAGCCCTGCGGCCTCGAGAGCGCCGAAGTGCTGCGCGTGCAGAGTCCCTTCGACTATGCGCGCCAGGCCGCGCTCTACGTCCCGCGTGCGTTTCCCAAGCCGAGCGACCCGACGCACAGCGCGCAGGTGGCGCGGCTCGCCGCCCAGGGGGCAGCCGTGCTGGGCGGGCGCACCCTCGTGCTGACGACCACGTTGCGCGCCCTCCGTACCATTGGCGACGCCATCCGCCAGCACTTCGAGCCCATCGATGCCGCGCGCAGGCCCGAGCTGCTGGTGCAAGGCGAGCTGCCCAAGCGGGTCCTGATGGAGCGCTTCCGCGAGGGTGCCTCGCACGGCCGCGTGGGCTGCGTGCTGGTCGCCTCGGCCTCGTTCTGGGAGGGCTTCGACGCGCCCGGCGACGCTCTGCAGCTGGTGGTCATCGACAAACTACCGTTCCCGCCCCCCAACGATCCACTCGTCGAGGCGCGCTCGCAGCGCCTGGAATCGCAGGGCCGCAGCGCCTTCGGCGACTATTCGCTTCCGGAAGCGGCGGTTGCGCTCAAGCAGGGTGCTGGCCGGCTGATCCGGCGCGAGACCGACCGCGGCGTGCTGGCGATCTGCGATACGCGGCTGGTTGCAATGGGCTACGGGCGCCGGCTGCTGTCCGCCTTGCCGCCGATGCGACGGCTGGAAGACGAGGCCGCCTTCGAGGCGGCGCTGCGCGAGCTCGTCACGCCCTGAAAAAAGGAAAAGGCCCGGATCGGGCCTTTTTTCGCGCTACCAAAGCTTCCACCACGGGTCGTCCTTGCCGCGGAAGCCGCGCGAAAGGTACTCGCTCTGGGGATAGTTGGTGGTCAGCACGCGTTTCGCGTCGTCGCGGAGGTCGGCCATGCCGAGCGCGTCGTACGACTGGACCATGATGTAGAGCGCCTCTTCGAGCGCCGGCACTTCGCGGTAGTCCGCGAGCGCGAGCTGCGCCCGGTTGATCGCGGCCAGGTAGGCACCGCGGCTGTAGTAGTAGCGTGCGACGTGCACCTCGTACTGGGCCAGCGAGTTGACGATGTAGTTCATGCGCTGACGCGCATCGGGCGTGTAGCGTGACCCCGGGAAACGGGTGACCAGTTCCTTGAAGGCCTCGAAGGATTCCTTGGCCGCCTTCTGGTCGCGTTCCGACAGGTCCTGCCGCGTCAGCCAGCCGAACATGCCGAGGTCGTCGTTGAAGTTGATGACGCCCTTGAGATAGAGCGCGTAATCCATCGCCGGACTGGCCGGATGCAGCTTCATGAAGCGGTCGAGGGTCGCGATGGCTGCGGCCTTGTCGCCGGACTTGTATTGTGCGAAGGCCTTGTCCAGTTGCGCCTGCTGCGCGAGGGGCGTGCCGGCGGCGCGCCCCTCGAGCTTTTCGAACAACGGAACCGCCTTGTCGTAGGCACCGGAGTCCGCTTCCTCCTTGGCTTCGGAGTAGATGCGGTTGGGACTCCAGTTCGCGGTCTTGTCGGCCGAGGTCGACGAGCAGCCGGCCACCAGCCATGCGGCCGAGCACAAGGCCAGCCAGGCGGGGACAACCGATAATTTGGCGCGACTCATCAAATCAGGCTTTCGTGAAAACAGTGCCTTCAATTATATCGACCACCCCCCTCGGCGAGCCTCCGGACGGGGTCGAGCACGAGGAGGGCGACGAGCCGACCGAGCCCAGCGAGACCCGCAGCTTCCTCATCCACGAGGCGCAGCACGGGCAGCGCCTCGACCGCGCGCTGGCGGCGCTCGTGCCCGAGTTCTCGCGCAGCTATCTGCAGCAGCTGATCGAGGCAGGCGCGGTCGCGATCCAGCATCGCGTCGCCAACAAGGCCGCCGCGACGGTCCATGCCGGCGAGATCGGCAGCATCGAACTTCGGCCTACGCCGCAGAGCCAGGCCTTCAAAGCGGAGCACATGCCGATCACGGTGGTGCACGAGGACGAGCACCTGCGCATCATCGACAAGCCGGCGGGCCTCGTCGTCCACCCCGCGCCGGGCCATTGGAGCGGTACGCTGCTCAACGGGCTGCTCGCGCTGGACCCGCGGGCCGCGCTGCTGCCGCGCGCGGGCATCGTCCACCGGCTGGACCGCGACACCAGCGGCCTCATGGTGGTGGCCCGCAGCCGCGCAGCGATGGATGCACTCGTGGCGCTCATCGCCGCCCGCGAGGTCAAGCGCCAGTATCTCGCGCTCGCGCACCGCAGCTGGGAGGGGGCTGCCGCGCGCCATGTGGATGCGGCGATCGGGCGCGATCCGCGAAACCGGTTGCGCATGGCCGTCGTCGACTTGCAGCGCCACTCCGGAAAGCCGGCGCGCACACTGATCGAGGCCCTGGACAGCAACGATCGGGGCTGCACCGTGCGCTGCACGCTGGAGACCGGGCGCACGCACCAGATCCGCGTGCACATGGCCTCCATCGGCCATCCGCTGGTGGCGGACACGGTCTATGGCGGCCTCTCCGCCGCGGGGCTGGCGCGGCAGGCGCTGCATGCCTTCAGGCTCGCATTCGTGCATCCGGTCACCGGCGCGCCGATGGAGTTCCTGTGCGCACCGCCTCCCGACCTGGTGCAGGCTATGCAGGCCTGGGGGCTGGATTACAATCGCGCCTGACGGCCCGAGGGCCGCGCCGGCCCTCGATGCCGGCTTCGCTGTCAATCGCCCGAGAGCCGGCAGCGCCTTCTTCCATCCTTCTGAAAAACAAGCGTCTGCAAGGCGCCTTTTCCCGGATACCGCGAACCATGAATACGGCGGATGCCAAGCGCATTCTCGAAACCGCCTTGATCTGTTCGACCCAGCCCTTGCCGGTGCGCGAACTGCGCCTGCTGTTCGATGACGAGCTGGGCGCCGACACGATCAAGTCGCTGTTGCACGAACTGCAGGAAGACTGGTCGCAACGCGGCCTGGAGCTCGTGAGCGTGGCCAACGGCTGGCGTTTCCAGAGCCGTCCCGAGCTGCGCGACCATCTCGACCGCCTGCACCCCGAGAAGCCTCCGCGCTACACGCGCGCCGCGCTGGAGACGCTGGCCATCATCGCCTATCGCCAGCCGGTCACGCGCGGCGACATGGAAGACATCCGCGGTGTCACCATCAACTCGCTGATCCTGAAGCAGCTCGAAGACCGCAACTGGGTCGAGGTCATCGGCCACCGCGAAACGGTGGGCCGCCCGGCGCTCTACGCAACCACGCGCCAGTTCCTCGACGACCTCGGCCTGGAATCGCTCGACCGACTCCCGGTGATCGAGACGCCGGCCCAGCAGGCCAGCCTGGCCGAGGCCCTGGCCCAGGCCGCCGACCGGCAACCCGGCCTGCCGATCGACGAGCCCGCGGCCGAGATCGCTGCCGGCCTGGAGAGCGAGGCCGGTCCCGAGCAGATGCAAGCCGAGGTGCAGCCCGAGGTTGCGCTGCATGTCCAAGATGCGGTCGACGAGGCGCTGTCGACCGAGATGGCACCAGGCGCGGAAGCAGAGGCCGAGGCCCGGGCCGAACCCAGCCGCCAGGCAGAGGGTGAAGCAGGGCCCGCGGCAGAGTCCGAGGTGCAGCCGGAACCCGAATCCCAAGCAGCGCCCGAACTCGAGCCCGACGATGACCTGCAGGCCGCCCCCGCCGTTCCCGAGCTCGAGTCCGAGCTCCAGTCCTCTTCTGGCCATGGCGCGGATGCCGATGAGGAAGACACCCCCGCCGTTCGTTCCGGAACCCGACCATGAGCCCATCCGATCCTGAAGACGCAGCGATGCTGCCGCCCGGACCCGCGTCCGACGAAGAACTGGCGGTGTCCCCCGCGCGGCCGGCCGGAGACGGCGCCGAACCAGCGGGCGAAGCGGCCGCAGAGGCACCTCGCAAGCGTCGGCCGCGCCGCCGCAAGCCAGTCGAGGAGGCGCCGGGCGCGGAGACCGATGAGACCGAAACGCCGGTCGTGCTGGTTGCACAGGACGCGCCAGAAGTGCCAGAAGTGCCAGAAGTGCCAGAAGTGCCAGAAGTGCCAGAAGTGCCAGCCGTAGCTGTCGAAGCACCTCCTGCGGCCGAACCCCAGGCATTCATGGCGGACCGGGTCCGGGATGAGGATGTGGACGTGGACGAAGAAGAAGACCAGGACGAGGAGCCGGACGAGGAGGAAGACGACCTGGATCGCGCCCGCCGCGCTGCCGAGCGCGAGCAGCGCAACGCGCCGCCGCCCGAGCCGATCCGCTTCGTCGATGTCGTCTCGGGCCAGTTCGACGCCGACGAAGACAGCCCCGAGGTGCCGCCGCTCAAGCGTGTGCTGCTGCCCGAAGCCGACTCGCCGAAGCTGCACAAGGTGTTGGCGCAGGCCGGCCTCGGCTCGCGGCTCGAGATGGAACAGCTCATTCTGCAGGGGCGCATCTCGGTCAACAACGAGCCGGCGCACATCGGCCAGCGAATCCAGTTCGGCGATCAGGTCAAGCTCAACGGCAAGCCCATCCGCTATCGCATCGCGCCGCCGCCGGCGCGCGTGATCGCCTACCACAAGCCTGTCGGCGAGGTCGTCACGCACGACGATCCGCAAAACCGCCCCACCGTCTTCCGAAAGTTGCCGCGCCTGCAGCAAGGCAAGTGGCAGTCGGTCGGGCGCCTCGACCTCAACACCGAGGGCTTGCTGCTCTTCACCAGCTCCGGCGAACTGGCCAATCAGTTGATGCATCCGCGCTTCGGCCTGGAGCGCGAGTACGCGGTCCGGGTGCTGGGCGCGCTGAGCAACGACGAAAAGCAGCGCCTGCTGGACGGCGTGCGCCTCGACGACGGCATGGCGCATTTCGGCACGATCGAGGACGGCGGTGGCGAAGGCTCGAACTGCTGGTACCGCGTCACCATCTCCGAGGGCCGCAACCGCGAGGTGCGCCGTCTCTTCGAATCGGTGGGCCACGCGGTCAGCCGCCTGATCCGCATCCGCTACGGCGCCATGGTGCTGCCGCGTGGGCTGAAGCGCGGCGCCTGGATGGAGCTGGACGAGCGAGACATCCGCGCACTGTTCCAGGCAGCAGGAGCGGAGCGCCCCGCACGAGGCGCCCCCGGCCCGAAGGGCAGCGGCCAGGACGGCGGTGGCCGCAACAACCGCAATCGCAAGCGCCGCGGTAACCGCAATGGCGGTGGTGCGCAGGCCGAGGGCCGCGAGCCGCCGATCCCGAATCCGCTGACCAGCGGGCCCAACGCCCGCGGCCGCGGCGGCAATGGCGGCGCGCCGCAGGGGCAGGGACAGGCAAGCCGCAACCGCCAGGGCGGCAAGCGTGACGACCGCGCCCCGGGTGGTGGTGGCGGCAACAGTCAGCCGGATCCGATGAAGACCTCGCTTGGCTACATCGGCGCCGACAGCTTCTCGCGTCAACGCAAGGAGCAGCGCGCGGGGCCCCGCCGCAGCGGCGGAGGAGGGCCTTCGGGCGGCAACTTCGGCGGGCAGGGCGGCGGGCGTCGCCGCGGCCGCTGAATCGCGCAATCAGCAGGGGTTCATTCACGCGCCCGTCACGGGCGGTGATGGCCGCGCCGGTTAAAATCGGAGGCTTTGTCAAGGGAGCGCAGCCTGTCGCTGCGGCTTGACGGAACTCATCGAAATCCAAGCACTCAAGAAAGCACTTCAATGGCCATCGAACGCACCCTCTCCATCATCAAGCCCGACGCCGTGGCGAAGAACGTCATCGGCAAGATCGTCTCCCGCTTCGAGGCCGCCGGCCTCAAGATCGTGGCCGCCAAGTTCGTGCAGCTCTCGCAGGCGGACGCCGAGCAGTTCTACGCCGTGCACAAGGAGCGCCCCTTCTTCAAGGATCTGGTCAGCTTCATGATCTCCGGTCCCGTGTTCGTGCAGGCCCTCGAGGGGGAGGACGCCATCAGCAAGAACCGTGACCTGATGGGCGCCACCGATCCCAAGAAGGCAGCCCCCGGCACCATCCGCGCCGACTTTGCGGACAGCATCGATGCCAACGCCGTCCATGGCTCGGACGCCGCCGAAACCGCGAAGGTCGAGATCGCCTTCTTCTTCCCCGAGCTCAAGGCCCGCTGACGCGGAGCCTCCTTCCGCACAATGACCACAGCCAACCTGCTCGACTTCGATCTCGACGGGCTGGCCGCGTTTTGCGAAAGGCTCGGCGAGAAGCGTTTCCGCGCCACTCAGCTGTTCCGCTGGATCCACCAGCGCGGCGCGAGCGACTTCGCGCAGATGACCGATCTCGCCAAGTCCCTGCGCGAGAAGCTCGCGGGCAGTGCGCACATCGAGGCGCTGCCTGTCATCACCCAGCAGGAATCGGCCGACGGCACCATCAAGTGGCTGTTCGATGTCGGCGATGGCAACGCGGTCGAGGCAGTGTTCATCCCCGAAGACGATCGCGGCACGCTGTGCGTGTCGTCCCAGGCCGGTTGCGCGGTGGGCTGCCGCTTCTGCTCCACCGGCCACCAGGGCTTCAGCCGCAACCTGAGTACCGGCGAGATCGTGGCCCAGCTGTGGTTTGCCGAGCATTTCCTGCGCAAGCATCTCAAACGCAGCCGCGACCAGGATGGGCGCGTCATCTCCAACGTCGTGATGATGGGCATGGGCGAGCCACTGCAGAACTACGCGGCCCTGGTGCCGGCCTTGCGCACCATGCTCGACGACAACGCCTACGGGCTGTCGCGCCGCCGGGTCACGGTGTCGACCTCCGGCGTGGTGCCCATGATCGACCGGCTGGGGACCGATTGCCCCGTGGCACTGGCGGTGTCGCTGCATGCGCCCAACGATGCGCTGCGGGACGACCTGGTGCCCCTCAACCGCAAATACCCGTTGGTCGAACTGCTGGAGGCGTGCCAGCGCTACCTGGCGCATGCGCCGCGCGACTTCATCACCTTCGAGTACTGCATGCTCGACGGTGTGAACGACCAGCCCGAGCATGCACGGCAACTGGTCGAGCTGGTGCGCTCGCAGGGCATCTCCTGCAAGTTCAACCTGATCCCTTTCAACCCCTTCCCGGCCTCCGGCCTGCTGCGCTCGCCGCAGCCGCGCGTGCTCGCCTTCGCCCGGCTCCTGAGCGAAGCCGGCATCGTGACCACGGTGCGCAAGACCCGCGGCGACGACATCGATGCGGCCTGCGGTCAACTGGCCGGCGACGTGAAGGACCGGACCAACGCAGCCGAGCGAATGGCGCAGCGGCGCACCGTGGTGTTGCACCCGGCGCGGGGGTGATTCATATGCCAACAATCCTCGGAGCGATGAAGCAATGATCAAGGCCCCTTCCACCGCGCGGCAGCGGATGATGCGAGCACTCATCGGCCTCGTGGCGGCGTTCCTGTTTGTCGGCTGCGCGACCAAGGATGTCAGCGTGCCGAGTACGGCGGGCAACGCGGGCGGCATCATGACCGACTCGGACGAAGGCAATGCCCGCAAGCGCGCCCGGCTGCGCCTCGAACTGGCCATCGGCTACTTCGAGCAGGGGCAGCCGACGGTGGCGCTGGACGAGATCAAGCAGGCGCTGGCCGCCGATCCCAACTTTCCCGACGCCTACAACCTCCGCGGCCTGATCTACATGCGCCTGGACGATGCAGGCCTGGCCGAGGACAGCTTTCGCCGTGCGATCGCGCTCAACCCGCGCGAGCCCAACACGCTGCACAACTACGGCTGGCTCCTGTGCCAGCAGAACCGCTTTGCCGATGCACAACAGCAGTTCGCGTCGGCCTTGGCCATCTCCACCTACGGCGACCGCGCCAAGACGCTCATGACGCAGGGCGTGTGCCAGCTGCGCGCGGGCCAGCGCCCGGAGGCCGAGCGCAGCCTGATGCAGGCCTACGAGCTCGATGCAGGTAACCCGGTGATCGGCTACAACCTCGCTTCGCTGCTGGCGCAGCGCGAAGACTGGTCGCGCGCGCAGTTCTACATACGCCGCATCAACAACGGCCCCGCCGCCAGCGCCGAGACGCTGTGGCTGGGCATCAAGATCGAGCGCCGTCTTAACAACCGCGACGCGGCCACCCAGCTTGCCGCTCAGCTGCAGCGGCGCTTTCCCCAATCGCGCGAGGCCGTGGCCTATGAGCGCGGAAATTTCAATGATTGAGAAGGCGAGCGAATTCGGGGCCTCGGCTGCAGTACCCCTGGTGACCGGCGACAGCACGCACATGTCGGCAGGCGACATGCTGCGCCAGGCGCGCGAGGCGCACGGCCTGCATCTCGACATGGTGGCCGCTGCGCTCAAGGTGACGCCGCAGAAGCTGGCCGCGCTGGAGTCGGACGATATCGAGGCCTTGCCCGATCCCGTGTTCGCCCGTGCGCTCGCCGCCAGCGTCTGCCGCGCCTTGCGCATCGACCCCGGGCCGGTACTGGCGAAGCTGCCCGGCGCGCAGCCCGCGGGTCTGGCGCATGCCGATCGCACCATGAGCAAGGCCCTGCCGTCCCAAGTGCGCGCCAGCAGGAGCTCGAACGGCCTGCCGTCGCGCCCGCTGCTGATGGCGGTCGGGCTGCTGCTGGTCGGCGCGGGGGTGCTGTTCTGGCTGCCGCAATCGATTTTCGACCGCATCGGCGAGGCGATCTCGCAGTTCAGTGGCCGGGCGAGCAGCAGCAGCGAGACATCGGCGTCTTCGGCACAAGCGCCTGCAGGGCCGCAGGCGGAGGGCACTGTTGCCGAGTCGGTCCAGTCCGCGACTCCGGCTGCTGCAATGGGTCCCGGCGGGGCGCCGGCCACTGTGGCCGTCCCGGCGGTCCAGACCCCGGCGCCTTCTTCTGCCATTGCAACGGATCTGATCGTCTTCGTCGCTCGCGAGGACTCGTGGGTCACGGTGAACGACGGCGGCGGCAAGTCCCTGCTGCGCCGCACGGTGCAGGCCGGCGAAACCGTCGGCCTGAACGGCACCTTGCCCCTTTCGGTGGTCGTTGGCCGTGCTGCTGTCGTGGACGTGCAGGTGCGGGGCAAGGCCGTCGACCTGAAGCCGCTGACGCGCGGCGGCGGGGTGGCGCGTTTCGAGGTGAAGCCATGATGAACGATGACACGGTGACTCCCCAAGACTGCCTGCCCATCGAGTCGGCCGCGCCGCGCCCGCGCCGCTCGCGCCAGGCCAAGGTGGTCTGGGGCCCCCGCACGGTCACGGTGGGCGGCGATGCGCCCGTGAGGGTGCAGTCGATGACCAACACCGACACGGTGGACGCGATCGGCACGGCGATTCAGGTCAAGGATCTGGCGCAGGCCGGCTCGGAGATGGTGCGCATCACGGTCAACACGCCCGAGGCCGCGGCGCAGGTGCCCTACATCCGCGATCAACTCGATCGCATGGGTGTCGACGTGCCGTTGATCGGCGACTTCCACTACAACGGCCACCGCCTGCTGACCGACTTCCCGGCGTGTGCGGAGGCACTCAGCAAGTACCGCATCAATCCCGGCAACGTGGGCAAGGGCGACAAGCGAGACCGCCAGTTCGGCCAGATGATCGATGCCGCCATGCGCTGGAACAAGCCGGTGCGCATCGGCGTCAATTGGGGCAGCCTCGACCAGGAGCTCCTGGCCAGCCTGATGGACGTCAACAGCCGCCGCGCCGAACCCTGGGACGCCAAGCAGGTGATGTACGAGGCGCTGGTGAGCTCGGCCATCGGTTCGGCGCAGCTTGCCGAATCGATGGGCATGGACGGGCGCCAGATCATCCTCAGCTGCAAGGTAAGCGGCGTGCAGGACCTGATCTCGGTCTATCGGGAGCTCGCCAAACGCTGCGACTACGCGCTGCACCTGGGCCTGACCGAGGCGGGCATGGGCACCAAGGGCACGGTGGCCTCGGCAACCGCCCTGTCGATCCTGCTGCAGGAAGGCATCGGCGACACGATTCGCGTGTCGCTGACGCCCCAGCCCGGCGAATCGCGCACACAGGAGGTGGTGATCGCCAACGAGATCCTGCAGGCCTTGGGCCTGCGCGTGTTCGTGCCGAGTGTCACCGCTTGCCCCGGCTGCGGGCGGACCACCAGCACTACCTTCCAGGTGCTGGCCAAGGAGATCGACGATTACCTGCGCATGCAGATGCCGGTCTGGCGCACCAAGTATCCGGGCGTCGAGACGATGAAGGTGGCCGTGATGGGCTGCATCGTCAACGGCCCCGGCGAGAGCAAGCATGCCGACATCGGCATCAGCCTTCCCGGCACCGGCGAGGCGCCGGCCGCGCCGGTCTTCATCGATGGCGAGAAGGCGCTCACGCTGCGCGGCGAGAACATCGCCGCCGAGTTCCATCAACTGGTCGAAAACTACGTCGAGAAACGCTTCGGCGGCGCGCCTGCCGCGCAACCCGCCTGAGCGTCCAAACCCATGGCTGACAAATTGAATGCCGTCAAAGGCATGAACGACACCTTGCCGCCGGAATCGGCGCGCTGGGAATGGCTCGAGGGCGTCGTGCGCGAGCTGATGTCGCGCTTCGCCTACCGGAACATCCGCACGCCAGTTTTGGAGCACACGGCGCTGTTCGTGCGCGGAATCGGCGAGGTGACGGATATCGTCGAGAAGGAGATGTATTCCTTCCACGACCGCTCGGACAAGTATGGCGACAACGACCACCTGACCCTGCGTCCGGAGAACACCGCCGGCATCGTGCGCGCCGCGATCGAGCACAACATGCTCTACGACGGCGGCAAGCGCCTGTGGGCCATCGGCCCGATGTTCCGGCGCGAGAAGCCACAGCGCGGGCGCTTCCGCCAGTTTCACCAGATCGATGTCGAGGCGCTGGGCTTCGCCGGGCCCGATGTCGATGCCGAGCTGGTCCTGCTGGCCAACGCACTGTGGAAGGCCCTCGGGCTGACCGACGTACGGCTGGAGATCAACAGCCTCGGTCAGCCGGCCGAGCGCGCGCTGCACCGCGCACAACTGGTCGCGCACTTCGAGGCGCATGCCGATCAGCTCGACGAAGACGGCAGGCGCCGCCTGCACAGCAATCCGCTGCGCATCCTCGACACGAAGAATCCGGCGATGAAGGCGCTGGTGGAAGCTGCGCCGAAGCTGATCGACTTCCTGGGAGCCGAGTCGCTGGCGCACTTCGACGGCCTGAAGGCCATCCTCGACGCCAACGGCATCGCCTATACGGTCAACCCGCGCCTGGTGCGCGGCCTCGACTACTACAACCTGAGCGTCTTCGAGTTCGTGACCGACCGCCTCGGCTCGCAGGGCACGGTATGCGCCGGCGGGCGCTACGACGGTCTGTTCGAGCAGCTCGGCGGCAAGCCCGCGCCCGCGGTCGGCTGGGCCATCGGCGTGGAGCGCGTGCTCGAGCTGCTGAAGGAGCAGGGCACTGTCGTCCCCACCCCTGCGCCGGACGCCTACGCCGTGGTGCCGGACAGGGCCGCAATGCCGATTGCGCTGCGCACGCTGCAGCAGCTGCGCGAATCCGGCGTGCGGGTGCAGATGCACGCAGCCACCGCGGACGGTCTGGGTAGCTTCAAGTCTCAGTTCAAGAAGGCCGACAGCAGCGGTGCGGCCTACGCACTGGTCTTCGGCGCCGACGAACTGGCGCGCGGCGAGCTCACGGTGAAGGCGTTGCGCGACGGCACGGGAGCCCAGACGGCGCGTCCGCTGGCCGATCCGGCTGGTTGGGCCGCCACCCTACAATCGCCGGCTTCCAAGAACTGACAGCACATGGCCACCCATCTCGACCTCGAAGAACAGGAACAGCTCGATCAGCTCAAGCATTTCTGGAACACCTACGGCACGCTGATCACCTGGGTCGTTGTGCTGGCGGCCGGCGCCTTTCTGGCCTGGACCGGCTGGCAGTACTGGCAGCGTGAACAGGCGGCGCGCGCGTCGGCGCTCTACGACGAGCTCGAGCGCGGCGCACAGGCCGGCGATACGGCCCGCGTCGAGCGCGCGCTCGCCGACATGAAGAGCAAGTTTGCAGGCACGGCCTATGCCCAGCAGGGCGGCCTGCTGGCCGCTCGCGTGTTGTACGAGAAGGGCAACGCCGAGGCCTCGCGCACTGCGCTGGCCTGGGTGGCAGAGCATGGCACCGACGCCGGCTACCAGGCGGTGGCCAGGCTGCGCCTGGCGGGCGAGCTGCTCGAGACCAAATCCTACGACGAGGCGCTCAAGCAGCTCTCGGCCGGCATGCCCAAGGAATTCGAGGCCCTCGCGGCCGACCGCAGGGGCGACATCTACATGCGCCAGGGCAAGCGCGAGGAGGCCAAGGCGGAATACCGCAAGGCCTGGGCCGCCTTCGACCCGGGTAACGAGTACCGCCGACTGGTCGAGATCAAGCTCAACGCGGTCGGTGTCGACCCCAAGAGCCTGGCTTCGGCCGGCACCGCATCTTCCGCCAAGAACACACCATGAATTTCAGCCAGCGTTCGATGCTTCCCGCCTCCTTCCTGCGCGCCACGGCCGCTGCGCTCGTCGTCGCCACGCTCGCGGCCTGCTCGGGCACCGCCAAGCCCAAGCCGGCCGAACTGCCGCCCAACCCGGCGGTGCTCGGAGTGCGGCAGGCCTGGAGCATCCGCATCCCGAAGGTGGCGTTCCCGCTCACGACGGACGTGAGCGGCGACAGGGTGACGGTGGCTTCGAGCGACGGCACGGTGACCATGATCGATGCCCGCTCGGGCCAGGAGTCCTGGCGTGCCAGCGTGGGCGTTCCGCTGTCTGCCGGCGTGGGGAGCGACGGTTCGCTGGTGGCGGTGATCACCACCGACAACGAACTCGTCGCCCTTCAGGGCGGCAAGGTGCTGTGGCGGCAGCGGCTTCCGGCCCAGTCGTACACGGCGCCGCTGGTGGCCGGCCGCCGCGTCTTTGTGCAGAGCGCGGACCGCACGACTACCGCGTGGGATGGCCAGAGCGGGCGCCGCCTGTGGTCGCAGCAGCGCACCGCCGAGAACCTCGTGCTGAAGCGGCCCGGCGTGCTGATCGCCGTCGGCGACACGCTGGTGACCGGTGTCGGCGGCCGACTGGTCGGCATCAACCCGTCCAACGGCACCTCGCGCTGGGAAGCGCCGATTGCCGCACCGCGCGGCACCAACGACGTCGAGCGCCTGGTTGACCTGACCGGAAGCGTGAGCCGCGTCGGCGACTCGGTCTGCGCGCGCGCCTACTACGCCAGCGTCGGCTGCGTCGACACCTCGCGCGGCACCTTGCTGTGGAGCAAGCCGGCCAGTGGGGCCGACGGTATTTCCGGCGACGACCGCTTCATCTACGGCACCGAAGACAACGGCAACGTGGTGGCCTGGCGCCGTGATAACGGCGAGCGCGCCTGGCAGATCGAGCGTTTCAAGTACCGCACGCTGACCGCGCCGCTCGCGGTGGGGCGCTCGCTGATCATCGGCGACGCCGCAGGCCTCGTGCATGTGGTCTCGCGAGAGGACGGCGCGCTGCTCAATCGGCTCACGCCCGACGGCTCCCCGATCGCAGCGGCACCTGTGCTCTCGGGCAATACGGTCGTGGTCGTGACCCGCAACGGCGGCGTCTTCGGCTACCGGCCTGAGTAGAACGTAGAACGGCAGGCGCTCGACCATGAAACCCGTCATTGCATTGGTCGGGCGCCCCAACGTCGGCAAATCGACGCTGTTCAATCGCCTGACCCAGACGCGCGACGCCATCGTTGCCGACTTTGCCGGCCTCACGCGAGACCGCCACTACGGCAACGGCCGCCAGGGCAGGTACGAGTTCATCGTCATCGACACGGGCGGCTTCGAGCCCGACGCGGGCAGCGGCATCTACAAGGAAATGGCCAAGCAGACGCGACAGGCGGTGGCCGAGGCCGACGTGGTGATTTTCGTGGTCGATGCGCGCGAGGGGGTGTCGGCGCAGGACCACGACATCGCCAACGAGCTGCGCCGCCTCGGCAAGCCTTGCGTGCTGGCGGCCAACAAGGCCGAAGGCATGAAGGACAATGCGCGCCTCGCCGAGTTCTACGAACTGGGCTTCGGCGAGGTGCATGGCGTCTCGGCCGCGCATGGTCAGGGCATCCGCGGGCTGGTCGAGCTCGCGCTCGACCCGTTGGCGCTGCCCGAGGCGGACGACGAGGACGAGGAAGAAGACGTCAACAAGCCGATCAAGCTGGCCGTCGCGGGCCGGCCCAACGCTGGCAAGTCCACCCTGATCAACACCTGGCTCGGCGAGGAGCGGCTGGTCGCCTTCGATCTGCCCGGCACCACGCGCGACGCGATCTCCGTGCCGTTCGAGCGCAACGGACAGCGCTTCGAACTCATCGACACCGCAGGCCTCAGGCGAAAGGGCAGAGTGTTCGAGGCGATCGAGAAGTTCTCGGTGGTCAAGACCCTGCAGGCCATCGAGTCCGCCAATGTCGTGCTGCTCCTGATCGACGCCACCGAGGGCGTTACCGACCAGGACGCCCACATCGCCGGCTATATCCTGGAGAGCGGCCGCGCGGTGGTGATCGCGATCAACAAGTGGGATGCGGTCGACAGCTACCAGCGCGAGCAGATCCAGCGCCAGATCGAAACCCGGCTGGCCTTCCTGAAGTTCGCCTCCCTGCACTTCATCTCGGCCACCCGGCGCCAGGGGCTGGGCCCGCTGTGGCAGGCCATCGCACAGGCGCACAAGTCGGCCACTCGCAAGATGTCGACGCCGGTGCTCACGCGGTTGCTGCTCGAGGCCGTGCAGTTCCAGACACCGAAGAAGGCCGGCATGTTCCGGCCCAAGCTGCGCTATGCCCACCAGGGGGGCATGAATCCGCCGGTGATCGTCATTCATGGCAACTCGCTGGAGCATGTCACCGAGGCCTACCGGCGCTTTCTCGAGGGACGCTTCCGCAAGGAGTTCGATCTGGTCGGCACGCCGTTGCGCATCGAGTTCAAGACCTCCCACAATCCGTATGCCGACAAGGAAGGCTGAGTGCCCGCGGGTGGCGTCGCGCGTGCTGCATTTCGGGGCGTGCCGGGCGGCACGAGCCGTGCGGCCGGCCGAAGTTCCGTCTTTCCTCCAGTGCCGTTATTTTTCGCGGGCCATTCAGGTTTCGTGCTGCAGTGCGGAAGTGCTGTGTTAAGGTGACCGCTCCAACAACTACTCTTGAACACGGAGAATATCGTGAGCAATAAAGGGCAACTTCTACAAGACCCCTTTCTGAATACCTTGCGTCGAGAGCACGTGCCGGTTTCCATCTATTTGGTCAACGGCATCAAGCTGCAAGGGCAGATCGAGTCTTTCGATCAATACGTCGTGTTGCTTCGCAATACGGTGACCCAGATGGTCTACAAGCATGCCATCTCTACCATCGTGCCAGGTCGGGCAGTCAACTTCTCGGCGACCGAGAACGACGAAGCTGCTGCCTGAGTGCACGGAGCGCGGCGGCTCGCCCGCCGCGCTTTTTCCCAGTTGATTCCGCTTGTCTGAACTGAATTCCCGGAAAGACGGCGCCGTCATCCTCGTCGGCGTCGATTTCGGGTTGCCCCATTTCGACGGTGAACTCGAGGAACTCGGACTGCTCGCGCAAACAGCGGGCCTTGCGCCGGTCGCGCGCCTGGTCGCCAAGCGCCGGGCCCCCGATGCGGCCCTGTTCGTCGGCAGCGGCAAGGCCACCGAGATCCGCGAGTTGGCCGAACTGCACGGCGCCAGCGAGGTGATCTTCGATCAGGCACTGAGCCCGGCGCAGCAACGCAACCTCGAGCGTCAGCTCGGCGTGGCGGTGTACGACCGCACCTTCCTGATTCTCGAGATCTTCGCCCAGCGCGCGCGCTCCCACGAGGGCAAGCTGCAGGTCGAGCTGGCGCGGTTGCAATACCTCAGCACGCACCTGGTGCGCCGCTGGTCTCACCTGGAGCGCCAGCGTGGCGGCATCGGTGCGCGCGGTGGTCCGGGCGAGACCCAGATCGAGCTCGACCGCCGCATGATCGGCGATGCCATCCGGCGCACCCGCGAACGGCTCGCCAAAGTGCAGCGCCAGCGCGGCACCCAGCGCCGCCAGCGTGAGCGGCGCGACACCTTCAACATCTCGCTGGTCGGCTACACCAACGCCGGCAAGTCCTCGCTGTTCAATGCGTTGGTGAAGGCGCGCGCCTATGCAGCCGACCAGCTGTTCGCCACGCTCGACACCACGACACGGCACCTGTATCTCGGCGATGCACGGCGAAAGGTGTCGATCTCCGACACGGTGGGCTTCATCCGCGAGCTGCCGCACGGGCTGATCGACGCCTTCAAGGCCACCTTGCAGGAAGCCGTCGATGCCGATCTGCTGCTGCACGTGGTGGATGCTTCCAACCCGCACCATCCGGAGCAGATGGGCGAGGTGCAGTCGGTGCTGCGGGAGATCGGCGCCGACACGGTGCCGCAGCTCCTGGTCTTCAACAAGCTCGATGCCCTCGACGACACGCAACGGCCCCTGTCGCTCGTTGACGAGATCGAAGTCGATGGCGTGCAGGTGCCGCGCATGTTCCTGAGCGCCCACACGGGCGAGGGCGTGGCAGCGCTGCGGGCCGAGCTCGGGCGGCGCGCGCCTTCGGTGAGCGGGGCCATGACCCCAGAGTCGGACGCCGAATTGCACGGTCCTCCCGACGGCTTGGCACAATCGCCTCACTGACCAGAGAAGAGACCGAATGAATGCAAAGCCAGTGTGGAGACGATTTCAGGACATGTTCAACCTGAATGATGGACGTTGGGGCCGCGGCGACGAGCCGTCCTCGAACGGGGATCGTCCCAATGCCAATCGTCCCGACGACGACTCCGGATCTTCCGGCAATAGCAACCGACCGCGCGGCCAGGGGCCCAATCAGGGCCCGCCTGACCTCGACGAGCTCTGGCGCGACTTCAACCGCAAGCTCGGTGGCCTGTTCGGCGGCGGGCGCGGCGGCAACGGCGGCCGTCCGAACGGGGGCAATGGCGGCAACGGCCTCAAGCCCGACATGAAGAATGCCGGGGTCGGCCTGGGCCTGGTAGCGGCGGTCGCCGTGCTGATCTGGCTGGGCACCGGCTTCTTCATCGTCAATGAAGGCCAGCAGGCCGTGATCACGCAGTTCGGCCGCTACAAGACCACCGTGGGCGCGGGCTTCAACTGGCGGCTGCCATACCCGATCCAGCGCCACGAGATCGTGGTCGTGACGCAAATCCGCTCGATCGACGTCGGCCGTGACTCGATCGTGCGCTCGACCGGTCTGCGCGAGTCGGCCATGCTGACCGAAGACGAGAACATCGTCGAGATCAAGTTCGCCGTGCAGTACCGCCTGAGCGACGCCCGTGCATACCTTTACGAGAGCAAGACGCCGACCGACACCGTGGTGCAGGTGGCCGAGACCGCGGTTCGCGAGGTGGTCGGCAAGATGAAGATGGATGCGGCGCTCGCCGAGGAACGCGACCAGATCGCCCCACGCGTGCGCACACTGATGCAGACCATCCTGGACCGCTACAAGGTGGGCATCGAGGTGGTGGGCATCAACCTGCAGCAGGGCGGGCTGCGTCCACCGGAACAGGTGCAAGCCGCCTTCGACGACGTGCTCAAGGCTGGCCAGGAACGCGAGCGCGCCAAGAACGAGGCGCAGGCCTATGCCAACGATGTGGTGCCGCGCGCCACCGGTACCGCCTCGCGGCTGAAGGAGGAGTCGGAAGCGTACAAGGCGCGGATCATCGCGCAGGCGCAGGGCGACGCGCAGCGCTTCAGCTCGGTGCTCGCCGAGTACCAGCGGGCGCCCCAGGTCACGCGCGACCGCATGTACACCGATGCCATGCAGCAGATCTACAGCAATACGACCAAGGTGCTGGTCGATTCCAAGCAGGGATCGAACCTCCTCTACCTGCCGATCGACAAGCTGATGCAGATGTCCGGCCAGAGCGGGGCCGGCGCGCCCGCCGATGGCGCCAACCCGAACGTGGCCGGCACGGCGCCGCCCCAGTCCTCGGTGATCCCCGTCGTCCCCCCGGGCGATGCGCGTGCACGCGATGGCCGCTCGCGCGACCGCGACGTGCGCTGAGGAGCAACACAGCATGAACAGACTAGGCTTCATCGTATCGTCGATCCTTGTGGCGCTGGCGCTCCTGAGCTCCACGCTCTTCGTGGTCGACCAACGCCAGTTCGGCGTCGTCTATGCCCTCGGCCAGATCAAGGAAGTGATCACCGAGCCCGGCTTGAATTTCAAGCTGCCGCCGCCTTTCCAGAACGTGTCGTACATCGACAAGCGCCTGCTCACCCTGTCCAGCCTCGATCCCGAGCCCATGCTCACGCTCGAGAAGCAGCGCGTGGTGGTCGACTGGTACGTGCGCTGGCGCATCACCAACCCTTCGGAATACATCCGCAACGTCGGCCTCGACGAGAACGCGGGCGCCGTGCAACTCAACCGCGTGGTGCGCAACGCCTTCCAGGAGAACGTCAACAAGCGCACGGTGCGCGACCTGATCTCCACCCGGCGTGAGGCCCTCATGAACGACGTGCAGCGCGAGATGCTCGCGGTGGTGAAGGGCGCGAAGCCCTGGGGCATCGACATCATCGATGTGCGCGTCACGCGTGTCGACTATGTCGAGGCGATCACCGAATCGGTCTACCGCCGCATGGAGGCCGAGCGCAAGCGCGTGGCGAACGAACTGCGCTCGACCGGCTTCGCCGAAGGCGAGAAGATCCGCGCTGACGCCGACCGGCAGCGCGAGGTGATCGTTGCCAATGCCTACCGCGACGCCCAGAAGATCAAGGGCGAGGGCGATGCCCGCGCCGCGTCGGCCTATGCCGAGGCCTTCGGCCGCGACCCGCAGTTCGCGCAGTTCTACCGCAGCCTCGATGCCTACAAGCAGAGCTTCAACAAGAAGAGCGACGTGATGGTCCTGGACCCCTCGTCGGACTTCTTCCGGGCGATGCAGAGCTCGGGTGGCACAGCAGCGGCGGCGGGGCGGCGCTAGGCGCAGCGTTCGGGCGTGAGCGCAGAGACGTTCTGGAGCGCACTGGCACTCGTGCTGGTGATCGAGGGGCTCCTGCCCTTCGTGTCGCCCGGCGGCTGGCGGCGCGGCTTTGGCCAGCTCATGCAGCTGCGGGACGGGCAGCTGCGCTTCTTCGGCTTGTGCAGCATCTTGCTGGGGCTCTTCCTGCTCTGGGTCCTGGCCTGAGTCCCCGGTCCTCCGCGGGCGAACGGGCTCCGGTGGCCCGGTAGAATCCGGTTTTAACCACGCCCCCGCTCCCCATGTCCGCCTGGGTCCTCCCGGATCACATTGCCGATGTGCTGCCCTCCGAGGCGCGTCACATCGAAGAACTTCGACGCCAGTTGCTCGACACGGCCCGTGGCTACGGCTACGAACTCGTGATGCCGCCGCTCCTCGAGCACCTGGAATCCCTGCTGTCCGGCACCGGAGAGGCGCTGGACCTGCAGACCTTCAAGCTGGTCGATCAGCTCTCCGGGCGCAGCATGGGTCTGCGTGCCGACACAACGCCGCAGGTCGCGCGTATCGACGCCCACCTGCTCAATCGCCACGGCGTGGCCCGCCTCTGCTATTGCGGGCCGGTGGTGCACACCCGGCCCGACCGTCCGCACGCGACCCGCGAGCCGCTCCAGTTCGGCGCTGAGATCTACGGCCATGGCGGGCTCGAAGCCGACACCGAGGTGCTGCGCCTCGCGCTCGACTGCCTTCGTGCGGCCGACGTCAGGAATTCCGTCATCGTCGACCTGGCCGATGCGCGCATCGTGCGTGCGCTGCTCGCCGGCGTGCCGGTCGACTCGGACGCCATTGCGCGCGTCCATGCCGCCCTGGCCGCCAAGGACGCGAGCAGCCTGCGCGAGCTCACCGCGGGCTTTCCTGCCGTCTCGCGGGAGGGCCTGCTCGCGCTGGTGCATCTTTATGGCGATGCCGCGGTGCTCGACGAAGCGGCCAAGACCCTGCCCGACACGGCCGGCATGCGCCAGGCACTCGCCGACCTCAAGCAACTGGCACGGCGGCTGGATGGCGCCCGCGTGAGCTTCGACCTGGCCGACCTGCGCGGTTATGCCTACTACAGCGGCATGCGTTTCGGCATTTACACCGAGGGCGCGAGCGACGCGCTGGTACGTGGCGGGCGCTACGACGAGGTGGGCGCGGTGTTCGGGCGCAATCGCCCGGCCGTCGGCTTCAGCCTCGACGTGCGTGGGCTGGTGGGCGTGCTGCCCGTCCGGCCCCTTCGCGCCGCGATCCGCGCGCCATGGAGCGACGCCCCGGGCCTCGGCGAGACCATCGCGGCCCTGCGCAGCCGGGGCGAGACCGTGGTCTGCGTTCTGCCCGGTCACGAGAGCGAGATCGACGAATTCCACTGCGACCGCGAGCTGATCGAGCGCGCCGGGCAGTGGAAAGTCCAAGCCATCTGAATCTGAAAAGCGAAGCATCATGAGCGTTACCACCGGACGAAACGTCGTCGTCGTCGGCACCCAATGGGGCGATGAAGGCAAGGGCAAACTGGTCGACTGGCTGACCGAGAGCGCGCAGGGGGTCGTGCGTTTCCAGGGCGGTCACAACGCGGGCCACACGCTGGTCATCAACGGCGTGAAGACGGCGCTGCACCTGATCCCCAGCGGCATCATGAGGCCCGGTGTCAAGTGCTACATCGGCAATGGCGTGGTGCTGTCGCCGGCCAAGCTCTTCGAGGAGATCGCGGGGCTGGAGAAAGCGGGTGTCGAGGTCCGTTCGCGCCTGCGCATCAGCGAGGCCTGCCCGCTGATCCTGCCCGTGCATGCGGCGCTGGACATTGCGCGCGAAGCCTACCGCGAGAAGGGCGGCATCGAGAAGATCGGCACCACCGGCCGCGGCATCGGCCCGGCGTACGAGGACAAGATCGCTCGGCGTGCCCTGCGCGTGCAGGACCTCAAGCACCCGGAGCGCTTCGCTGCCAAGCTGCGCGTGCTGCTCGAGCTGCACAACCACGTACTCACCCAGGTGCTGGGTGCGCCCGCGATCGAGTTCGATCCCGTCTATGACGAGGCGATGCGCCACGCAGAGCTGCTCAAACCCATGATGGCCGACGTCTCGCGCGAGCTCAACGACGCTCATCGCGCGGGCGCCAACCTTCTGTTCGAAGGCGCGCAGGGCACATTGCTGGATGTGGACCATGGCACCTACCCCTACGTGACCTCCAGCAATTGCGTTGCCGGCAACGCAGCGGCCGGCGCGGGTGTCGGTCCCGGCATGCTGCACTACATCCTCGGCATCACCAAGGCGTACTGCACGCGCGTCGGCGGCGGGCCCTTCCCGACCGAGCTCGAATGGGACAAGCCCGGCACCGTCGGCTACCACCTGAGCACCGTCGGCGCCGAGAAGGGCGTGACCACCGGCCGCAGCCGCCGCTGCGGCTGGTTCGACGCCGCGCTGCTCAAGCGCTCAGCGCAGGTCAACGGGCTCTCCGGCCTGTGCATCACCAAGCTGGACGTGCTGGACGGCCTGAAGGAGCTGCAGCTGTGCACCGGCTACGAGCTGGACGGCGAGTACACCGACATCCTGCCGCTGGGCGCCGACGAGATCGAGCGCTGCACCCCCATCTACGAAAAGCTCGAAGGCTGGACCGAGAGCACCGTCGGCGTCACGCAGTACGACAAGCTGCCGGTCAACGCCCGGCTCTACCTGCAGCGCATCGAGCAGGTCACCGGCGTGCCGATCCACATGGTGTCGACGAGCCCGGACCGCGATCACACGATCATGATGCGGCACCCGTACCTTGCAGATTGAACAACGAACGACCGACCCAGAGGAGATCGCTTCCCATGCTGACTGAAGACGGCAAACACCTTTACGTGAGCTATGACGAGTACCACAACCTGATCGAAAAGCTCGCGATCAAGGTGCACCAGTCGGGCTGGCAGTTCGATACCATCCTGTGCCTGGCGCGCGGCGGCATGCGGCCTGGCGACGTGCTGTCGCGCATCTTCGACAAGCCGCTGGCCATCATGTCGACCAGTTCCTACCGGGCGGATGCCGGCACGATCCAGGGCCACCTCGACATCGCGCGCTACATCACGACGCCCAAGGGCGAGATCGCCGGCCGCGTACTGCTGGTGGACGACCTGGCGGACTCCGGCCATACGCTGCACGCGGTGGTGGAGATGCTCAAGAGCAACTACTCGCCGATCACCGAGCTGCGCAGCGCCGTCATCTGGACCAAGGCGCTGTCGACCTTCACGCCCGACTACTCGGTCGAGTACCTGCCCACCAATCCCTGGATCCACCAGCCCTTCGAGGGCTATGACTCGCTCGGTGCAGAGAAGCTGATCGAGAAGTGGTCGGTCTGAAGACGCCAAGGTCTCGCCGCTTGATCGTGGGGCGCGTGCGGCGGGCAGGCGTCGACTAGCATGGCGGCATGCCCAAGTCCATCACCGACCTGATCCACCACCCCTACAAGCCCCCTGCGAATTTCGCCGCGCCGCAGCCAGGCGTCTACAAGGCGTCGACTGTGTTCTTCGCCGATGTCGCGGCCATGCGCGCCCGCGACTGGAAGACCAAGGCCGGCTACACCTACGGCCTGCACGGCACGCCGACCACCTTCACGCTCGAGGAGCGGCTGGCCACGCTGGAAGGCGGCACCGAATGCCTGTTGGCACCCAGCGGCCTGGCGGCGATTGCGCTCGTGGCATTCGCCTTCCTGAAGACCGGCGACGAGGTGCTCCTGCCCGACAACGCCTATGGCCCGAGCAAGGCGCTATGCACCGGCGAGCTCGCCAACTTCGGCATCACGCACCGACTCTACGACCCGATGAATCCGGGCGATCTCGCGGCCAAGCTTTCCGAGCGAACCCGGCTCGTGTGGTTGGAGGCGGCAGGCTCGGTCACGATGGAGTTCCCGGACCTTCCGGCGCTGGTGGCGGCCTGCCGCGCCCGCGGCGTGCTCACGGCCCTGGACAACACCTGGGGCGCGGGCCTTGCCTTCGCCCCTTTCGACTTCCACGGCAGCGGGCAGGGCGTCGATATCTCGATCCAGGCGCTCACCAAGTATCCGAGCGGCGGCGGCGACCTGCTGATGGGCAGTGTCGTCACCCGCGACGATCGGCTGCACCGCGCCCTCAAGCTCAGCCACATGCGCATGGGCTTCGGCGTCGGTGTCGGCGACGTGGAGACGCTGCTTCGCTCGCTGCCCACCATCGCGCTGCGGTACGAGGCGCACGACCGCAGTGCACGCGAGCTGGCCCGCTGGCTCGCTGACCGCGCCGAGATCGCGCAGGTGCTGCATCCCGCGCTCGAAAGCTCGCCGGGCCATGCGCACTGGCTGCGGCTGTGCGGCGCCACCGACCTGGCGGCCGGCCTGTTCTCGGTGGTGTTCGACGATCGCTACAGCGCAGCGCAGGTCGACCGTTTCTGCGACAGCCTGAAGCTCTTTCGCCTCGGCTATTCCTGGGGCGGACCGATCAGCCTGGTCGTGCCCTACGACATCGGCCTGATGCGCGACTCCGGCGTCTCGCACTGGCCGCACAAGGGCACGCTGGTGCGCTGCTCGGTCGGACTCGAGGAGGCCGAGGACCTGCGCGCCGACCTGGAGCAGGCACTCGCGGCGCTCTGAAACCGCCCGGTTATCGCGTACAGTGGGGAACGCGCAGTCACCGGGACTGCCTTTCAGGAAGGAGTAAACGTGGCAACACCGAACTACGGCTACGAGAAGCGTCAGAAGGAGTTGGCCAAGAGGAAGAAGAAAGAAGAAAAGGCGCGCGAAAAGGCAGCTCGCAAGCTGAACCCCAGCAGCGAAGGCCTCGCGCCGGGCGACCCCGAGACCGATGTCGCCTCGCTGGAACGCGATCCGCCTACCGTGCCGGATCTGCCAACCAAGGACGGCTGAGCCGCTCCGACACCGCTCGGCACCCCGATCAGTGGAAAAAAGCCGCCGCAAGCGATGCCTGCAGCGGCTTTTTTCATGGCCGTCGCTTGACTCTCACTTCAGCGAAAGCAGCTTGCGCAGCGCCGGCCACACGTTGTCCAGCATGCGTGGCTGAGCAGCGGCGGTGGGATGGATGCGATCGGGCTGGAACAGCGTCGCCGCATCGGCACCATCGGCCACGCCTTTCAGCAGAAAGGGTGCCAACGCCGCCTTGGTGTTGCTGGCCACCTTGGCGAAGATGGCTTCGAAGCGCCGCGTGTAGTCGCTGCCATAGTTCGGAGGCACCTGGATGCCGACGATCAGCACCTGGGCACCGGCGGCGTGTGCCGCCTTGGTCATCTGGGTGAGGTTGTCCTCGGTACCCGCGAGCGGCAGCCCGCGCAGAGCATCGTTGCCACCCAGCTCGAGCACCACGTGGGTCGGCTTGTGCTGCGACAGCAGCCCCGCCAATCGCGCCCGGCCGCCGGCCGTGGTGTCGCCGCTGATGCTGGCATTGACGACCGTGGCGTCGATCTTCTGTTCGGCCAGCCGCTTCTCGAGCAAGGGGACCCAGCCCTCGCCGCGCTTGAGGCCGTACTCGGCGGAAAGCGAGTCCCCGACGACCAGGATCACCGCCTTGCGGCCGGCATGGGACTGGGCCTGGGCGATCGGCCAATGCCCCGCGAAACCGGCCATGGTGCCGGTCAAGATAAAGTGACGTCGATTCACCACGCGCAAACCCTTTTCAATGTCCTCGATCCCACCCGCAGCCATTGTCGCCGTCGAACATGTTTTCAAGTCGGTCACCGACTCCGCCGGCACGCTGGATATTCTGCAGGACATCGACTTCACATTGGGCGAGCGCGAGACCGCGGCCATCGTCGGCGCCTCCGGCTCGGGCAAGAGCACGCTGCTGTCGATCGTCGCCGGACTGGACACGCCGACGCGAGGCACCGTCAAGCTGGCCGGCGAGGACCTGTTCGCCATCGACGAAGACGAGCGTGCCGCACTCAGGGCCCGCAAGGTCGGCTTCGTGTTCCAGAGCTTCCAGCTGCTGGGCAATCTCAGCGCCCTCGAGAACGTGATGCTGCCGCTCGAGCTGGCCGACCGTCGCGACGCGCGCAAGGCCGCGACCGAAATGCTGGGGCGCGTCGGCCTCGCCCAGCGCCTCAACCACTACCCCAAGGTCCTGTCCGGCGGCGAGCAACAGCGCGTTGCGCTGGCCCGCGCCTTCGTGGTCCAGCCAGCGCTGCTGCTGGCGGACGAGCCCACCGGAAGCCTGGACTTTGCCACCGGCGAGCAGGTGATGCGCTTGATGTTCGACCTCAACCGCGAACTCGGCACCACGCTCGTGCTGGTCACGCACGACCGCGGGATCGCCGACCGGTGCGAGCGGCGCATCACCATCGAGGCAGGGCGCGTGGGCTTCGACGACCAGGGCGTCTAGGACCGCCCGCGGGGCGGGCTCGATAATCCCCGCCATGTCTTCTCCCAAAGTGATCTTCGGCTTCCACGCCGTGGGCGTGCGCATCAAGACCGCGCCGCAATCGGTGATCGAAGTGTTGTTCGACGCCAGCCGGCGCGATGCGCGCATGCGCCAGTTCGTCACTCGCGCGCAGGAGGCCGGCGTGCGCCTGATCGAGGCCGACGGCTTGCGCCTCGCCAAGCTCAGCGGCAGCCATGGCCACCAGGGCGTCGCGGCGCGGGTACAGCCGATCGCCCAGACGCGTTCTCTCGATGAACTGCTCGAAGACCTAGAGGCTGGCGGCACGATGCCGCTGCTGCTGGTGCTCGACGGCGTCACCGATCCGCACAACCTCGGTGCCTGCCTGCGCGTCGCCGACGGCGCCGGCGTGCATGCGGTGGTCGCCCCCAAGGACCATGCCGCGGGCATCAACGCCACCGTGGCCAAGGTTGCGAGCGGCGCCGCCGAGACCGTGCCCTACTTCATGGTGACCAACCTGGCGCGCACACTGAACGAGCTGAAGGAGCGCAACATCTGGTGCGTGGGCACCAGCGACGATGCGCCCAGGACGCTCTACCAGAGCGATTTCCGGCGGCCCCTGGCGCTGGTGCTGGGCGCCGAGGGCGAGGGCATGCGCCAGCTCACCCGCAAGACCTGCGATGAACTGGTGCGCATCCCGATGGCGGGGGCAGTCGAAAGCCTCAACGTCTCGGTGGCGAGCGGTGTGTGCCTCTACGAGGCAATGCGGCAGCGCAGCGCGGGCTGATCACAGGCTGGCGAAGCCGGTCTCGCCCGAGTGATCGCGTGCCTTCCAGTCGTCGACCCAGGCCTTCGCCTTGCGCTCCAGCGCGTCGGAGGCACTCGCGGCGTCGTCAAAGCGGCCGGTCAAGGCAACGCGGCACTTGTGCTCTCCATCGCGCCACAGATCCGCGTGGCCGGAGGACTGCCCTTCGACTTTTACTTCGTTCAGCCACACGCGGACCTCCCACGCCTCGTAAACGAAGCGCTTGACCTCGCCGTCATCGTTCATTGCCTGCATTCCTCGCTCCGCTTTTTTCTGACCACGGATCCGGACGACAGCTTAACCCTCGGGGGCTCCCTCCGGGTGGTCCTTGCGCCCGGAGGGAGCGAAGCCCCGCCCGTCAGTTCACTTCGACCTCGATGCGCCTCGGCTGTGCCTGGGCCACCTTGGGGATGCGCAGGCTCAGCACACCGCGTGCCAGCTCGGCCGAAACCTTCCCGGTGTCGAGCTCCTTGCTCAAGGTGAAGACTCGGTGAAAGCGCGCGAGGCCGACCTCCGTGTGGCTCGACTGCAGCTTCTCCGGCACGCTCAGATTCGATTCTGCATCGATGGTGAGCGTGTCGGACTCCACCTGCAGATGGAGCTTCTCCTTCGAAACGCCGGGAAGGTCTGCATACAGCGTGATGCCGGTGGCGTCCTCCACCACGTCGACGGGCGGCGTCAGCGCCGCTTGGCCGTAGCCCGGCCTGTCTTTCCGGGCGTCGGTGGAGGGGGTGTTCGAGCGAACAGTGTCAACGTCGTTCATGTCGCTGCTCCTTTCATTGGATCGTGATGCGGCGCGGCTGCGCGGACGCACGCCGCTGGACGGTGACGTGCAGGACGCCATCGCGATAGTCGGCCTTGATCGCCTCCGGGTCGGCATCGTCCGGCAGGGTCAGCATGCGCCGGAAACTGCCTGCGAAGCGCTCGTTGATGTGCACGGTGGACTTCGAGTCCTCCGACGACGGCAGGGTGGACGGGCGCTCGCCGGACACCGTCAAGAGACCGCGGTCGAGCTGGATGTCGATCTTGGCCGGATCGAGGCCAGGGGCGAAGGCGTAGATCTCGATCGTCTGCGGCGTGCCGCCGACATTCAGTGCGGGGAACCCGCCGCGTCCCAGACCCCGGATGCTGGGTGACAGATCGAAGGCCTGCTGCATTTCGCGTTGCAGGCGATCCATCTCGGCGAACAGGTCGCGTGGAAACAAGGATCGATACATGGCGAAAACCTCCATTCGGTTGAACCAGATGGAGCGCCGGAGACGCTTCCGGCGCTTCCGGGGGAGGAATTAGGAGCGCCTGCGAGGGATTTCAAGGGGCCGCGTCCGCGTTCGTGGTGCGGAAGGCGAGGGGCCAAGGCGATGGGGGTGGGCGATGGACGATGGGGCAGGGCACGGCGAGCCATGAGCCAGGCCCGTGGCGTTCTCTCTCGCCGCGCCGGCGATGCGAGGAGGCTAGGAAGGATCCTTGCTGCGCGTGCGCCCGACCGCGCTGAAGATGCCGATGCCCAGCAGGATCAGGGCGCCGATTCCGATATAGAGCGTCGGGACGCCGGCGACCGAAGCGCCCCATGCCACGCCAGCCAGGAAGAGTAGAAAACCGATCATGTAGAGCGCGAAGGACATGTTTTGTTTCTCCGTGTTGAAGATCGAAACAGTCTCCGCATCCGTCGGCAGGCAATGCAGGGGGCGGCGTCGCCAACGCGTGTCGGCGCGCGCCTACCCGTGCCGTGCGGTTTCGGCGCTCGCTTCTCCGAGCAACGCGATCGCCTCGGGGTCGAGCGTCAACTGCGCCGCGCCGACCAGTTCTTCGAGCTGCTGCAACGACGTGGCGCTCGCGATCGGTGCCGTGATGGACGGCCGGGCGATCTGCCACGCGAGCGCCACCTGGCCCGGCGTCGCGCGGTGCATCGCGGCCACCTCGTCGAGCGCGGCCAGGATGCGCAGCCCGCGCGGGTTCAGGTACTTCTTCGTCGTGCTGGCGCCGCGCGCGCTCTTGGCGGCATCGGCCTCGCTGCGGTACTTGCCGGTGAGGAAACCGGCCGCGAGCGCGTAGAAGTTGATCACGCCGACGCCGCGCTCGAGGCACAACGGCTCCAGCGCCTCCTCGAAGACCGCGCGGTCGTACAGGTTGTAGAGCGGCTGCAGGCTTTCGTAGCGCGGCAGGCCCTCGCGCTCGGCCACGTCCAATGCCTCGGCCAGCCGCGGCGCGCTGTAGTTCGAGGCGCCAATGGCGCGCACCTTGCCGGCCTTGATCAGCTCGGCGAAGGCACCCAGTGTGTCGGCCAGCGGCGTGTCGGCGTCGTCCTCGTGCGACTGGTAGAGGTCGATGTGGTCGGTCTGCAGGCGCTTGAGCGAGGCGTCCACGGCCTGGCGGATGTAGGCGGGCGACAGACCTTTTCTGCCCTCGCCCATGCGCATGCCGACCTTGGTCGCCAGCACCACCCGGTTGCGCTTGCCGCCCTGGCGGAGCCACTTGCCGATGATCGTTTCCGACTCGCCACCGCTGTGGCCCGGCACCCAGTGCGAGTAGACGTCGGCGGTGTCGACGAAGTTGAATCCGGCATCGAGCCAGGCATCGAGCAGGCGGAACGAGACCTTCTCGTCCGCCGTCCAGCCGAAGACATTGCCGCCGAAAGCCAGGGGCGAGACATCGAGGCCGGAGCGGCCGAGTGGGCGAAGTTGCATGGGAGTTCTTCCAGGGAAATCAGACGATGCCAAAGGCGCCGAGCAGGGCCCCGGCCGCCAGCAGCCACAGCAGGTGGATGCGGGTGCGCCAAACGATAAACGCCACCGCGCCGCTCAGCAGCCAGAGGTGCCACGCGGGCGCGTTGCCGCCATGGTTACCTGCCGCCAGCACCCAGCCGGTGGCGACCAGCAGGCCGACGACCACCGGTGCCATGCCCTGCTTGAAGGCACGGACCCCGCGCCGCTCGCGGTTGCGGTGGCCCCAGCGGGTTGCGACATAGGTCAGGGTGGTGCTCGGCACCATGATGCCGAGCATGGTGATGGCGAGGCCGAGCAGGCCCAGCGCCCAGGCCCGAGGGCCGGCGCCGATGCCGCCGCCGGCGTTGATGCCGACGTTCCATCCCATCAGCGCGACGAAGAGCACGTTGGGGCCCGGTGCCGCCTGGGCGATCGCGACCGAGGAGCTGAACTGCGCGTCCGTCAGCCAGCCGTGCCGGTCGACGAGGTAGCGGTGCATGTCGGGCACGGTCGTGATGGCGCCGCTGATCGACATCATCGACAGCATCAGGTACTGCCCGAACAAGCCTAGCCAGTCGTGCCAGTGCATCACGATGGTCATGAGGGTCCCGGCCCGGCGATGCTCATGGTGCAATCCTCTTCCAGGTCCAGACGCACGCGGCGCCGCCGACCACCAGCAGCACCCAGCCCAGGGGGATGCGCATGAGCGCGATTGCGCCGAAGACCAGCGCCACGATGCCGAGGCACACGCCGATGCCCAGCGGATGCCGCTTCAGCGCCGGCATGAGCTTGATGCCGGTGGCCGCGATCAGCCCCCCCGCCACCGCCCCCATGCCGCGCAGTGCCCCGGCAACCTGCGGGTTCCCGGCATAGTTCGCGTAGAGCAGCGCCAGCATCAGGATGACGCCGAGCGGCACGGCCAGCATGCCGGCGACGGCGGCAATCGCGCCGCGCAGTCCGAAATGCCGGTCACCGATCATCAGGGCAAGGTTGATCACGTTCGGCCCAGGCAGCACCTGGGCCACGGCCCAGTCCTCGAGGAACTCGTCAGGCGTGAGCCAGCGCTTCTTCTCGACCATCTCGCGCTGCACGACGGCAAGCACGCCGCCGAAGCCCTGCAGCGCCAGCCAGGTGAAGGAAAAGAACAAGTCGCCAACGGAACGGGGCTGCGGTCGATCAAATTGCGCCGCGAGAGGAGGAGCCGGATGCATCGCGCCCGATTATGGTCGCAGCCCGGTCCGGCGGAAGCGCTGGAACGGCGCTGACGCGCTCGCGCGCGCATGCTGCGACACTGGCGGGCATGCAGGTGCGCGCACTCCTCGATCTCTTCAAGCAGGCGGTTCTTTCATGGAAGGCCGACTACGCCCCGAGCATGGGCGCAGCGCTCGCCTACTACACGGTGTTCTCGGTGGCACCCCTCCTGCTGATCGTGATCTCCGTCGCGGGCCTGGTGTTCGGCCAGGAGGCCGCCCGCGGCGAGATCATGAACCAGCTGTCGGGCCTCATGGGCGAGCAGGGCGCGCGGGCGGTGCAAGGCATGCTGGAGGCCGTCAACAAGCCGAAGGAAGGCATCTTCGCGACGGTCGTCGGCCTCGCGCTGCTGCTGCTCGGCGCGAGCACCGTGTTCGGCGAACTGCAGGATGCGCTCGACCGCATCTGGCGCGCGCCGGCGCACGACACCGGCAAGGGCTTGTTCAATCTGCTGCGCGTGCGGCTCCTGTCCTTCAGCATGATCATGGGCATCGGCTTCCTGCTGATGGTCTCGCTGGTGGCGAGCGCGGCACTGGCGGCGCTGGGCAAGTGGTGGGCGCCGGTCTTCGGCGGCTGGGCCGCCCTGGCGCAGGCGGTCAACTTCCTCTTCAGCTTCGTCATGGTGACGGTGGCCTTCGCGCTGATCTACAAGATCATGCCGCGCGTGCGGGTGCAATGGCGCGACGTGTGGGTGGGCGCTGCAGTGACGGCGCTTCTCTTCACGGTCGGCAAGCATCTCATCGGCTTGTACATCGGCAAGACGGGCGTGGCCTCGGGCTATGGCGCCGCGGGCTCGCTGGTGGTGGTGCTGGTGTGGGTCTACTACTCTGCGCAGATCTTCCTGCTGGGGGCGGAGTTCACCTGGGTGTATGCGCACAAGTACGGGTCGCTGCGCCACGTGCAGCGGCCAGGCGCCCCGCCTTCGCCCACGCGCGAGCCGGCTGTGCGCAATGGCCGCTAGCCGGCGAAGCCGCCCTGGTCCAGGAAGGCCTGCTCCTGCGGCGTGGTCTCGCGCCCGAGCATCGGATTGCGATGCGGAAAGCGCCCGAAGCGCGCGATGATGTCGCGATGCAGCAGCGCAAAGCGTTGCGTGTTGGCGTCGAGCGCGGCGTTCAGCGCGACCGAGCGCTCCTGGTCTTCAATGGACTCGGAATGCATGAACGGCAGGTAGAAGAAGGGCCGCAGCACATCGTCGACCTGCCGGTCGTGCCCGGCTTCGATGGCTGCGCGCGCAATCGCGCGGGCCTTGCCGTCGGTAGCGAACATGTGGGCGCTGCCGCGCCAGGCGTTGCGCGGGAACTGGTCCAGCAACACCAGCAGCGCCAGTGCGCCTTCGGGCTCTCGGGCCCAGGCGTCGAGGGCACCGGCGCCGGCGGCGTGGTGCGCTGCTTCGAAGCGCGCCTTGAACTCGGCATCGAAGGACTCGTCCTTCGTGAACCAGCGGGAGGGGCCGGCCTCGCGCCAAAAAGCGGCGACCTCCTGCGGGGAGGGGAGGGGAGCAGTCGTCATGCGCCGGATGATGCCATCGCCGGCCCACCAAAACGCGCTCGTGGCCGACACGTGCGGCAGCCTGCGTTGCCTATGCTGTCCGCTCCTACAACTATGGAGATCCGCTCATGAACCGAACTGCCACCCTCTTGCGCGCCGCCCTCGTGACCGGCGTGGCCACTGCCGCTCTCGCGGGCTGCGGCATGATGTCGAGGTCCGACACGGCGAGCTTCAGCGGCACCATGAACGCGGCCAGCGAGGTGCCTCCCAACATGACGCGCGGCAGCGGCCTGGCCGAAGCGTGGCTCAACAAGGACACCAATGTCCTCAAGTACAAGATCAGCTACACCGGACTGAGCGGCCCGGCCACGGCGGCGCATTTCCATGGTCCCGCCTCTGCCGGCGCGAACGCGGGCGTGGTGCTTCCCTTCGCGAATCCTGCAAGCCCGATCGAAGGCCAGGCCACCCTGACTCCGGCCCAGGCCGCCGACCTGATGGCCGGCCGGTGGTACGCCAACATCCATACCGCCGCCAATCCGAATGGCGAGATCCGGGGACAACTGCTGCCCAAGATGTAAAGGCGCCGCGGTTCGGGAGGGGCGGTGCATGGTGTCCAATCGGCCCATGCGCACCATCACGCCCAGCAAGAAGACCAACGGTTCCCCCTCGCATCGTTCCATTCCCCGCGTCGACATCACCGCGGCCAGGAAGGCGCTGGTGCTGCAGGGCGGAGGCGCGCTCGGTGCCTACCAGGCCGGCGTCTATGCGGGGCTGTGCGAGAAGCACAAGGCATTGGACTGGGTCGCCGGCGTCTCCATCGGCGCGATCAATGCCGCCCTGATCGCCGGCAATCCGCCAGAGCTGCGCGTGGCGCGCCTGCGCGAGTTCTGGGACCTCTTGTCCTCGGGTCCTGCGCAACGGCTACCTCCGGGCTGGGGCGACCGCGCGCTCTTCAACCAGTGGAGCGCCAACTCGACGGCGATGTTCGGGGTACCGGGCTTCTTCAAGCCGCGGAACAACCCCGTGCTGCTGCTCGGCGGCGCGGCGCCGGTGCTGAGCTACTACGACACCTCGCCGCTGAAGTCCACGCTCGAACGGCTGGTGGACTTCGATCGCATCAACGATTGCGACATCCGCTTGAGCGTCGGCGCGGTCAACGTGCGCAGCGGCAACTCGGTCTATTTCGACAACACCCGGCAGCGCATCGGCCCCGAGCACATCATGGCCAGCGGCGCGCTGCCGCCCGGCTTCGCACCCGTGCACATCGACGGCGAGGACTACTGGGATGGCGGCATCGTTTCCAACACGCCGCTGCAGTACGTGCTCGACACCCATCCGCGCACCGAGCCGCTGCTGGTGCTGCAGGTGGATCTCTTCAGTGCTCGCGGCATCATGCCTCGCACCTTGGCCGAGACCCTGGAACGGCAGAAGGACATCACCTATTCCAGCCGCACCCGCATGAACACCGACGCGCTGGCCTCGAACATGAACCTGCAGCAGGCCGTTGCCGACCTGATCGCCAAGCTGCCGGCTTCCCTGCGCAAAGACGCCAGCGTGGCTGCGGTGTGCGCGCAACTGACGCACCAGCCGATCGAGATCGTGCACCTGATCTATCGCGACAAGCCCTACGAGCTCGACTCCAAGGACTACGAGTTCTCCCGCGTCTCGGTCGACGAGCATTGGGAGGCCGGCCTGCGCGACATCCGCAACACGCTGGAGCACCCCGAACTGCTGCGCGCCGCGGCGCACGTCAATGGCGTCACCACCTTCGACCTCACCGAGGCCGACAAGCCGCGCGTGCGGCACCCGATGCGAGTGCCCGCGCTCCAGTCGGCGCCACAGTGAGTGGCCTGCGAGACCGGCGTGGTCAGCCTGGCCCAAGTTTCGTGAGCCACGCTCCGTCACCGGCAGGCCGCTTGCGCGTGCCATCCACCCCTACCCATCATCCAAAGGACATCCCATGCAACTCAAGGACAAGGTCGCCTTCATCACCGGTTCGGCCAGCGGCATCGGCAAGGAGATCGCTCTCGTGTTCGCGCAGGAAGGCGCCAAGGTCGTGATCGCCGATCTCAACAAGCAGGCGGCCGACGCGACCGCTGCCGAGCTCAACGAGCGCGGCGCGCAGGCCATCGGCGTCGGCGTCGACGTCACGAGCGAAGAGCAGGTCGATGCGGCTGTCGAGGAGGCAGCCCGAGCCTTCGGCGGCATCGACATCCTGATCAGCAATGCAGGCATCCAGATCGTGCACCCGGTGGAAGAGTTCAGCTTCGCCGACTGGAAAAAGATGCTCGCCATCCATCTCGATGGCGCCTTCCTCACCACCAAGGCGTGCCTCAAGCACATGTACGCGCAGGGCCGCGGCGGCAGCGTGATCTACATGGGCTCGGTGCACTCCAAGGAGGCCTCGCTGTTGAAGGCGCCCTATGTCACGGCCAAGCACGGCCTGATCGGGCTGGCCAAGACGGTGGCGAAGGAGGGCGCCAGGCACGGCGTGCGCGCCAACGTGATCTGCCCTGGCTTCGTGCGTACGCCACTGGTCGAGAAGCAGATCCCGGAGCAGGCCAAGACCCTGGGCATCACCGAGGAGCAGGTGATCAAGAACGTGATGCTCAAGGAGACGGTGGACGGCGAGTTCACCACCACCGAGGACGTGGCGCGCGTCGCGCTGCTGTTTGCCGCCTTCCCGACCAATGCGCTCACCGGACAGTCCCTGGTGGTGAGCCACGGTTGGTTCATGCAATAGGCCTTGGCTGGAGCTTAAGCTCCCAGGTCTCGCCCACCAACTGCTGGCCGAAGCCCTCGTAGGGTTCGGATTTCACCAGCTCGAAGCCACGCGTCGCGTAGATGTGACGTGCGGCCAGCAGGCAGCTGTTGGTCCACAGCACCATCTTCCTGTAGCCCTTGCGGCGCGCGAACCCAATGCATTCATCGGTCAGCCGCGCGCCCAGGCCGAGGCCGCGCGCCCGCGGCGCCAGGAGCAGGAGGCGCAGCTGTGCCACCGTCGCCGACTTGCGCACCAGGAACACGGCGCCCACGCGCTCGCCGTCGAGCTCGGCGATCCAGCAATGCTCCCATTCGGGCTCGAACTTGCGCAGGAACTCGCCCGCGATCTCGGCCACGAGCGCCTCGAACTCGCTGTTCCAGCCGTACTCGCGCGCATAGAGCTCGCCGTGCTGCTGCACCACCCAGCCGATATCGCCTGGACGCGGCTCGCGCAGCACCGCGGTGCGCGGCTTGGCCGGCGGATGGGCTTCGGGCTCGATCAGCGCCTGCACCGTGTGCATCGCATCGATCAACTGGCGCTTCTGAGGTGCCGTGAGCGAAGCGACCAGGGCATGGGCCTCATCGCGCGACTTCTGCTGCAGCGGGGCGAAAACGACGTGGCCCGCCTCGGTCAGGCGCAGCAGGCTCTGGCGCGCATCGCGTGGGTGCGTCTCGCGCGCGAGCCAGCCGGCGCTTTCGAAGCGCCGCAGGATCCGGCTGAGATAGCCGCCGTCCAGGCCCAGGTCTTTCGCGATCTCGCTGGCGACGGCGTGCTCGCGGTGCGCCAGCTCGTACAGCACCCGCACGTCGGTAAGGGACATGTCGCTGCCCAGGTAGGGGTCGAGCGCCCCGATGCGGCGGGTGTAGAAGCGGTTGAACTGGCGCACGGCCTTGACGGCGGCGACGTCTGGCGAGGCAGGGGAATCGACAGGCATAGGTGCCATTGTCAATCGATTGGTTGACTGAAGCAAGTAACCGCGTCCGCCTTTTGCTACGCAACATGGCCTCTTGTCGGGCATGGTGAGCCTCGAGCCCGTAAAATCGCCGGTTGCCCGACACCGGGCCACCGCGGCCTGCCGCCGCTCCTCCCACATGAATGCCCCCGTCGACGTCTCCTTCTTCGCGCGCGCCGCCAAGCCGCTGACCAGCTACCGCAAGTACTGGGCAGCCCGCTTCGGTACGGCCAGGTTCCTGCCCACTTCGCGCGCCGAGATGGAGGCGCTGGGCTGGGACAGCTGCGACATCGTGATCGTCACCGGCGACGCCTACGTCGACCACCCCAGCTTCGGCATGGCGGTTATCGGCCGCATGCTGGAGGCGCAGGGCTTTCGCGTGGGCATCATCGCGCAGCCCGAGTGGCACAGCGCCGATCCTTTCAAGGCCCTGGGCAAGCCGAACCTGTTCTTCGGCGTGACGGCCGGCAACATGGATTCGATGATCAACCGCTACACGGCAGACCGGAAGATCCGCAGTGACGACGCCTACACGCCCGGCGATGTCGGTGGCCAGCGGCCCGACCGGGCGGCCATCGTGTATTCGCAGCGCTGCAAGGAAGCGTGGAGCGACGTGCCGATCGTGCTCGGCGGGATCGAAGGCTCCCTGCGCCGCATCGCCCATTACGACTACTGGCAGGACAAGGTGCGCCGCTCGATCGTGGTGGACGCCAAGTGCGACCTGCTGCTGTATGGCAATGCCGAGCGCGCCATCGTCGAGATCGCGCACCGGCTGGCGGCGCGCGAGCCGGTGCAGCAGATCACCGACGTGCGCGGCACGGCCTTCGTGCGGCGAGAGACGCCCGAAGGCTGGTTCGAAATCGACTCGACCCGGGTGGACCTGCCGGGGCGGGTCGAGGCGCATGTGAACCCGTACCTGATGGTGTCGGATCAGGCGAAGGCGAACGGAACGACTTGCGCGAAGGAAGAAGAAGCGCAAGCCGTCGCTGCCGCCGCCGAGACTCTGTCTTCGCTCCCTCTCCCTGCGGGAGAGGGCAGGGGTGAGGGCGCGGCGAAGCCGCTCCACTTCATCCCCAACCCGAGCCTCAGGAAAGTGGCGGACCCTCGCCCCAGCCCTCTCCCGCAAGCCGGAGAGGGAGCAAGTCCCCGTGTGAAGCCGCCGCCGCGCGACCGCTCCGTGATCCGCCTGCCTTCCTTCGAGCAGGTGCGCGCCGATCCCGTGCTCTATGCCCACGCCAACCGCGTGCTTCACCTGGAGACCAACCCTGGCAATGCCCGCGCCCTGGTGCAAGCGCATGGCGAGGGCGCAACCGCCCGCGACGTCTGGATCAACCCGCCCCCGATCCCGCTCACAACGGCGGAGATGGACCACGTGTTCGACCTGCCCTACGCGCGCAGCCCGCATCCGCGCTACGCCGACGAGCACGGCAGCCACGATGGCTCGACGAAGATCCCGGCCTGGGAGATGATTCGCTTCAGCGTGAACATCATGCGAGGCTGCTTCGGCGGCTGCACCTTCTGTTCGATCACCGAGCACGAGGGCCGCATCATCCAGAGCCGCTCGGAGGATTCGATCATCAAGGAGGTCGAGGCCATCCGCGACGGCGTCAAGGGCTTCACCGGCACCATTTCCGACCTGGGCGGTCCCACCGCCAACATGTACCGCATCGGCTGCAAGAGCCCGGAGATCGAGGCCGCATGCCGCAAGCCCAGCTGTGTGTACCCCGGCATCTGCCCGAACCTCAACACCAGCCACGATCCGCTGATCAAGATCTACCGGCGCGCGCGTGCGCTCAAGGGCATCAAGAAGATCCTGATCGGCTCCGGCCTGCGCTACGACCTGGCGGTGCAGTCGCCCGAGTACGTCAAGGAACTGGTGCAGCACCATGTCGGCGGCTATCTCAAGATCGCGCCCGAGCACACCGAGCAGGGTCCGCTCACCAGGATGATGAAGCCCGGCATCGGCAGCTACGACCGCTTCAAGCAGATGTTCGAGAAGTTCAGCGCGGAAGCGGGCAAGAAGCAGTACCTGATCCCGTACTTCATCGCCGCGCATCCGGGCACCAGCGACGAGGACATGATGAACCTCGCGCTCTGGCTCAAGCGCAACGGCTTCCGCGCCGACCAGGTCCAGACCTTCTACCCTTCGCCCATGGCCACCGCCACGGCGATGTACCACACCAGCAAGAACCCGCTGCGCAAGATCACACGCGAGAGCGAGACGGTCGACATCGTGCGCGGCGACAAGCGCCGCCGCCTGCACAAGGCCTTCCTGCGCTACCACGACGCCAACAACTGGCCGCTGCTGCGCGAGGCCCTGAAGAAGATGGGCCGCGCCGACCTGATCGGCAACGGCAAGCACCACCTGATCCCGACCTACCAGCCGCTGACCGACGGCAGCTACCAGAGCGCGCGGCGCAAGAACTCCACGCCGCAGGCCTCGCAGCCGGTGCAGCCTGCCAAGGGCCGCATCCTCACGCAGCACACCGGCTTGCCCCCGCGCGGGACCGGTGCCGGCCGGGCCAGGCCGGCGCGCAAGAGCCGCTGAGCACAGTCCGCGGGATCGTTCAGGTGGCGGTCGGGCACTGCCTGTATGGTGTGGTGCATGAACTGGCACCCAGCCTACGTCCTGCGCCTCGCGTCTCGCATGGGGCTGGTCTTGTTGGTTGCGGGCTGCGCGCTCGGGGCCGAGGCGGCCCCGCCGGACGGCGGCTCGGCCGCTGCCCTGCGCGAGCAGTACCACAAGCTGGCAGGCCAGCTCGCCACGAGTCCGCTGCGCCGGCCGGTTCACCTGGAATCGGCCGAGACCGATGACGGCCTCCAGGGCGATGTCTATGCGGTGGTCGACCACCCGCTGGAACAGGTGCGCGCCGCGCTGGGCGATGGCGCGCAGTGGTGCGAGATGCTGCTGCTGCACATCAACAACCGCCGCTGCCGCGTGAGCCGGCAGCCGGGGGGCGAGACCCTCACGCTCAGCGTGGTGCCCCGCTACGACAAGCCGGTGGAGGACGCTTTCGAGCTGACCTTCGTGCATCGCGTAGCCAGCACCTCGCGCGACTACCTGGAGGTCAGGCTGTCGGCCGAGAGCGGTCCGCTGGGCACCAGCAACTACCGTGTGACGCTCGAGGCCGTGCCGCTCGGCGAGCGCCAGACCTTCCTGCATTTCGGCTACGCCTACGACCACAACATGGTTGCGCGGCTGGCCACCATGGCCTACCTCGCGACCTTCGGCAGCCACAAGATGGGCTTCACCGTGATCGGCAAGGCGCCGAACGGCGACCCCGACTACATCCGCGGCCTGCGGGGACTGATGGAGCGCAACGCGATGCGCTACTTCCTCACGCTGGATGCCTACCTGGCCGGCCTCGGCACGCCGTCGTCGGAGCGCAGCGAGAAGCGGCTGCATCGCTGGTTCGAACAGATCGAGCAATACCCCGCGCAGCTGCACGAGGTCGATCTCGCGACCTACCTCGAGCTCAAGCGCAGCGACCGGCGGCGCGACGCCGTCAGGCCCTAGCGCTTTCGAGCGTGCGCGCTTAGCGCAGCACCAGCACCGGCGTGTGCGAATGCGTCAGCACGTGCAGTGTCTCGCTGCCCATCAAGAGGCGCCGGATGCCGCGGCGTCCATGCGAGGCCATGACGATCAGATCGCTCTTGTGAACGCGGGCGGCTTCGATGATGGCCTCGGAGATCAGCTCCGATTTCATGATCACGGCGCGTGTGCTCTTGACGCCCCGGGCGTCGGCCTTGGCCTTGACCGCATCCACGACGCGCTGGGCCTCGGCATCCGCCTGCTGCTGCATGCGCTGCACCTCCATCTGGCTCAGTAGCAGCGAGCCTTCGAAGTAGCCGGCGGGGTAGTGGTGGACCACCTTGACCGCGACCAGCTCCGCGCTCATCAGCAAGGCGAGGTCGATCGAGGCGGTCACGGCAAGTTCCGAGAGCTCGGAACCGTCGGTGGCGACGAGTATGCGTTCATACATGGCGCTCTCCCGGGCGGGAGCATCCCGCCCCCGGGCTCCAGGGTAGCGAGCCCGGAGACGCCGGACAAGATGCTCGCGGCTCTTCTAGGCAGGCTTGCCTAACGGTTCGGCACACCCGTGAGCCGACCGTTGCGTCCTGCCAGCGCCCGACCGGCAAAGTTTCCCAATGTCAAATTTAAGGTTCGGTGAGGGATTGCGTAAGCAATTCTTAGCGGCGCGACGGGGCCGAGATTCCTAGACTTTCTCTCCAGGAGGCCGGCGCGCGGTGCGCCGGCCGTTTCACTCGAACAGAAGGTCCTCCATGAACATCGATTCACATGAACTCCGCCAGGTCGCGCAAGCAGCCGCCCCTCGCGTCGATCTCTATGCCGGCATCCACAAGGCGTTGCGCGCGCTGATGGCCGACACCCTGCTCGCCCTCGGCCGCGCCGATGACGAGGACACGCTCGAGCTGGCGCAGGCCACGCAGCGCGTGCTCCAGCTGCTGGATTTCTGCCGCTCGCACCTGCGGCACGAGAACGAGTTCGTGCATCGGGCGATGGAAGCGCGTGCCCCCGGCTCCAGCAGCCAGATCGCGCATGAGCATGCGGAGCACGAGCAGGAGATCGCCGCGCTCGCCGAGCATGCCACTGCGCTGCTGAACTGCGATGCGACGGCGCGTGCGGCCGGCACGCTGGCGCTCTACCGTGCACTGGCGCTCTTCATCGCGCACAACTTCGAGCACATGCACGTGGAGGAAACCGCGCACAACGCGGTGCTGTGGGCGCGCTACACCGACGCCGAGCTGGTCGAGATCCACAACGCCCTCGTCGCATCGATCCCGCCCGAGGAAATGATGTTCACGCTGCGGTGGCTGGTGCCGTACATGAACCCGGCCGAGCGTGCCGCCATGATGGCCGACATGCGCGCACATGCACCTGCGCCGGCCTTCGCAGCCGCAATCGACGTCGTGCGTCCGCACCTCGGCGAGCGCGAATGGACCCGGCTCGCGGCGAGCCTGGGCCTGGACGCCTAGCCCGGGATTTCCTCGAGTGCGACCGGCCGTTCCAGGCACAGCCGGAAGCGCCCGCGCCCCGTTTTCTCGATCCGAATGTGGGCGCAGTTCTCCGCCAGCCGGCGCTGAAGCAGCACCAGGCGGGCCTCCAGGTTGTCCGAGAGGTCGGGCAGCCGCAGCGCCGGGTCCAGCCGCAGCTCGCGGTTGGTGAATTCGCTTCGGGCTTGCTGCGCGTGCTCGCGCAGCAACTTGCCGAGGATGGCGCCTGCCACGCCCTTGATCAGGTAGCGCTCCCCGACGAAGACGCTGTTGTTGGCCAGGTAGTGGCGCACCGCCAGCGGCGTGCCGCTCGCCGACGGGGCGCTTGCTTCTGCCGGCTCTTCCGGCAGCGCCGGCTCGGCCGCCATATGCAGCAGGTCGAGCGCCGCGCCCATGTGGCCGGCGATGGCTACCAGCGCATCCTCGTCCTCGAAGCCGAAGCGCATGTCGTGCGGGCTCTCGACGAACAGCGCGCCCAGGAGGCGGCCTGTGGACACGATGGGGACCGCGAGCTGACTGTGCGGCTCGGCCAGTCCGGGAAAGGGGATTTCGGTGTCCAGCGCGAGCCCGGGCAGGCTCTCGCGCAGGCTGCTGCGCACTGCATGGCTGTAGGCAGCTGCGCTCGTCATGTGGCTGATGCGCACCGGCGTGCGCTCGCGGGCGGCCATGCCGATGACGCCATGGCCCATCTCGATCTCCGAGCCGACGCCGGAGGTCGCGTAGCCGCAACTCGCCACGGTGTAGAGCCGCTGCGCGGCCGCATCGAGCATCAGCACCATCGCATGCCGGACGTCAAGGTGGTCGTTGAGCGCGGCAAGCGCGGTCTGGAGCAGCTCGCCAGTCGCGCTGCAGGCGGCCAGGCGCTCGGCGGCACGACGCACGCCCGCCAGCAGGCTCGGCTTCGACGGGGCCGGCAGGCAATCGCCCTCCAGGTGCTCGATGGCCTCGACCTCGTAGACATCCGAGCCGATCAGCCGGAACACGCCAGCCATGCCGGAATAGGAGGCGATGCCCGCCAGCTGCGCCTTCATCCCCTCGAACAGCGGGCCCTCGGTCTCGGTGCGCAGATAGCGCATCTGCAGCCGGTAGAAGGCAGCGGTAACCGGGTCCATCACCAGCACGGTGCCATACGGATTGGCCAGAATGTTCTGGCGCGTCTTGTTGAAGAACTGGAAGGACAGTGCAACATGGCGCTCGTCCACGTAGTAGACCTGCGAGATGTACGCCACGTTGGGCGTGCCGTCGGCGGCGCAGGTCGCCATCATGCCGGGGATGGCGCCCTCGAAGCAGGCCCGGATCGCCGACAGCGAAACGCCCTCGTTCATGGCGCGTGCAGGGGGCTGCCGGCGCGCGGACCGGGTGTCTGGTCGAAGCCCTGGGCGGGACGGAAATGGATTGCCACCATGTCCTCGAGCGGGCAGGCGAGCATGGCGCGCACGAAGCGCGCATCGAAGCCGACACAGCGCACCTCGTATTCCATCGAGGCCAGGTAGCGGCGCAGGAGCGGCAGGTCGCTCTCGTCCGCCGCGCGCATCCGCGCCGCCCGGGCCTTGACCTGCACGGTACGGTGGCTCAGCGGTTCACTGAACACCACTGCGATCTGCCCGGTCGCTGCAACGTCCTGCAAGAGCTGGCGCGACTGGCTGCGCGACAGGTAGACGGTGACCTCGGCGCCGTCGGCCGAGATGCCGGCGCCCACGGCACGCATCAGGCTGGGGCGGTTGGCCGCATTGCGCGAAGCGACGATGGCCGAAACGCCCTTGTCGATCATCGCGATGTGCTCGGAGCTGAAGAGTGGGGTTTGCACGGCAGTGGCCTCGGATGAAAAAGGCGCGTCGGGAAGACGCAATTCTGATTCAAAGTCGGCCCTGCGGCAGCTCCTGCCGGATCCGCCGGTCCTGGGCGCTGCTGTCACCTTCGGAGCTTACCGGCTCGCCCGACTCGCTCTACGATGTGCCTGCACAGCTCTTTCAACGAGGAGACCCACATGTACCAAAGCGATCTCATGGCCGGCCGCCGGATTCTCGTGACCGGTGGCGGCACCGGGCTCGGCAAAGCGATGGCCGAGCGATTCCTGGCGCTGGGCGCCGATGTCGCGATCTGCGGCCGGCGCCAGTCGGTGGTCGAGGAGACCGCGGCGCAATGGCGCACGCAGTTTCCTGGTCGCAGGGTCGACGCCTTCGGGGTCGACATCCGCAACGCGCAGAACGTGGAGGACATGGTCGAGGCCCTCTGGCAGAGCGGCGGGTTGACCGGGCTGGTCAACAATGCGGCGGGCAACTTCGTCGCGCCGACCGAAAGCCTGTCTTCGCGCGCCTTCGATGCCGTCGCCAACATCGTCTTCCACGGGAGCTTCTACGTCACCCAGGCCGTGGGCAAGCGCTGGATCGCCGAGGCCAAGGGCGGGCAATGGCAGCCGAGCGACCCGTACCGCAGCGTCATGAGCATCATCGTGACCTGGGTCGACAACGGCGGCCCCTACGTCGTTCCCTCTGCCATGAGCAAGGCCGGCGTCGAGGTGATGACCAAGTCGCTGGCCACCGAATGGGCACGCTACGGCATCCGGCTCAATGCGGTCGGGCCGGGCGAGATCCCGACCGAGGGCATGAGCAAGCGCCTCAATCCCGGCGAGGAGCCCGGGGCGCGCAGCAAGCTGCGCAACCCCATGGCGCGTACCGGCCGGATGAGCGAGCTGCAGAACCTGGCCGCCTTCCTGATGGCGCCCGGCCAGTGCGACTGGCTCACCGGCCAGAGCATCATGATGGACGGCGGCCACGCCCTGGCCACCGGCGGCAACTTCTACGAGCTGCGCGAGTGGAGCGACGCCCAGTGGCAGGAAGCGCGCGAGCGCATCGAGGCCCAGAACCAGAAGGACAAGGCGCAGAGATAGGGAATTCGGGTTGCCGGTCCCACGGCTAGCCCGCGATCTCCGCCCCGCGCGCCTTCAGCAGTTCGCGCAGGAAGGAGCGGTGGCAATGCGATTCGTCCTCGCAATAGCAGCCGATCGAAAAATCGCTCTGGTGCGAGAGCGCTGCCAGCAGGTCGAGGCTGCGGCTGGCGTCGGGCTCGGCCATCTCGGCCTTGAACTTGCGCCCGAAGGCAGTCCACTGTGCCGGGCTTTGGGCGGCCTGGGCCGCCTTCATGGTCTCGACCGAGGGCGCGAGGTTGGGGTACCAGACGTCGTACCAGTTCTGCGAGGCGAATTCGGTCTTCGGCACGCCACGCGGCGGGCGGCGCACGGTGCCGATGCGCAAGCCTTCGCCGGGCACGCGCGCACTGCCGAGACGAACGATTCGGATGGCCATGGCTGTCTTCTCCTGAAGCTGCTGTGGTGCTGGCTGGGCGACACGCGCGATCATCGCCGAGCATCGATACTTGCATCGCAAAAAATACCTGGAGACATGGCATGAACGAACGCATCGAGACGATCCGCCACCCCGACGGCGTGGTCGAGCTGCAGCTGGCGCGCGCCGACAAGATGAACGCGCTGGACCCGTCGATGTTCGACGCGCTGATCGACGCCGGCGAGCAACTGCGCCAGGACGCGCGCGTGCGCGCCGTGGTGCTTGCCGGCCGCGGCAAGGCCTTTTGCGCGGGGCTGGACATGCAGTCCTTCGAGCGCATGGAGCAAGGCGCCGGCAGCGGCGTCATCGGCCGGCATGCCGTGCCCGACCTGCTGGTGCGCACCCACGGCATCGCCAACGCGGCGCAGCAGGTCGCCATGGTCTGGCGCGAGGTGCCGGTGCCGGTGATCGCCGCCGTGCACGGCGTGGCCTTCGGCGGCGGGCTGCAGGTGGCGCTGGGCGCCGACATCCGGCTGGTCGCGCCGGACACCCGGCTGTCGGTGATGGAGATCAAGTGGGGCCTGGTGCCCGACATGGGCGGCATGGTGCTGATGCGCGAGCTGGCGCGGACCGACGTGGTGCGCGAGCTCACCTTCACCGGCCGCGTCTTCACCGGCGAGGAGGCGGTGGCGCTGGGTTTCGCGACGCGCGTGTCGAACGAGCCGCTGGCCGATGCCCTGCGGATGGCGCACGAGATAGCGCAGAAGAGCCCCGACGCCATCCGCGCCGCCAAGCGGCTGCTGAATGCAGCGACGGCGCACAGCGCGGCCGACCTGCTGCTGGCCGAGTCCGTCGAGCAGAAGGCGCTGATCGGAAGTGCCAACCAGGCCGAGGCCGTGCGTGCCAACCTCGAGCGGCGTGCGCCGCACTTCACGCCGCAGCCCTAGTGGGATTCGTGCGCGAAGGAGGCGAAGGTTGCGCAAGAGCGCCAGAGAAGAGCAGACGTGCCTTGTTTTTTTCGTGCGGTTCGTGTCATCTTTGCATCTTGCCGCGGTTGCATGCGCGGCGTCGCAATGGCGAGCCGGCATACTCGCGTGGTGCCCATCTCCTTGCTCCATCGTTTGGCAGAACACGATCTGCCCATCGCCGTCAACAACGGTGCCGACGTCGACGCCTTGCGCGTACTGAGCCTGGCCGGCCACGTCAGAGCGACGATTCCCCGACCTGTGCGGACCATGGACGGCTATGAACAGCCGCCGGCCACCGTCATCGCCATCACCCCGCTGGGGCGCAGCATGATGAAACGCTTTCCGAGGGCTTCAGGACTCATGGCCTGAGAGAAGCGGCTAGCGAACCGGTTCGTCAAGTGGTGCCGCAAGCGGCAAACAAGACAACCGAGCGACCGGTCACGACGTAGCGGTCGATCACACCCTTGCTGTCGCCGTCACCGCTGTTGCCGAGTGCCGGGTCCGTCGTGTCGATCCTGAGCTGCCAGTTTCCCCCGCCTGGGGCAGGCGGAAGCACGAAGGGAACCGGCTCCTGCCATCCGTTCAGCAGGACCAGCACGCTGACGTCGTGCGCGGCGACCGGCAGGGCCGACACCGGTGCGCGGCCGTCCAGCAACAGCGCAAACGAGCGGGTGTGGCTGTCCTCCCAGTGCGCGGGCTGCATTTCGTCGCCCGCGGGTGTGAGCCACGTCGAATCCTTCGCCGCGAGTTCCTCGAAAAAGTGGCCCGTCAGGAAGCGGTTGCGCCGCAGCACGGGCAGTTCTCGACGTAGCGCGAGAAGGCGTGCGGTAAAAGCTCGCAGAGAGCGGCCGGCCGGAGTCTCGGCCGCCTGCCAGTCCAACCAGGAGATCTCGTTGTCCTGGCAGTAGGCGTTGTTGTTGCCTTTCTGCGTGCGGCCGAACTCGTCGCCTGCCAGCAGCATGGGGGTGCCTTGCGAGAGCAGCAGCGTGGCGAGCATGTTGCGCTGCTGGCGGGCCCGCAGCTCCAGCACGGCGGGGTCGTCGGTCGGTCCCTCGACACCGCAGTTCCACGACTTGTTGTCCGAATGGCCGTCGCGGTTGTCCTCGCCGTTCGCCTCGTTGTGCTTGTCGTTGTAGCTCGTGGTGTCGGCGAGCGTGAAGCCATCATGGGCACTGATGAAGTTGACGCTCGCCCAGGGGCGGCGCCCGCGCTTGTTGAATCGGTCCGCGCTTCCGGTCAGCCGCTGGGCCAACTGGGCGGCAGTACCTTCGTCGCCCTTCCAGTACGCGCGAACGGTGTCGCGAAACTGGTCGTTCCACTCGGCCCACCCGGGCGGGAAGCCGCCGACCTGATAGCCGCCAGGGCCGATGTCCCAGGGCTCGGCGACGAGTTTGACGCTGGAGAGCACCGGATCCTGGCGGCAGCTCTTGAGAAAGCCGCCGCCTTCGTCGAAGCCATCGGGCTCGCGTGCAAGGATGGTCGCGAGGTCGAAGCGGAAACCATCGACCTTCATCTCCGTGACCCAGTAGCGCAGGCTGTCCATGACCATTTGAAGCACGCGCGGATGGCTCAGGTTCACCGTGTTGCCGGTGCCGGTGTCGTTCACGTAGTAGCGCGGGCCCGGGCCGTCGCCAGCGGGCATGAGCCGGTAGTAGCTCCTGTTGTCGATGCCCTTGAAGGACAGCGTCGGCCCCAGCTCGTTGCCCTCCGGCGTATGGTTGTAGACGACGTCGAGGATCACTTCCAGGCCATGTGCATGGAAGCGGTCGACCATGTGCTTGAACTCGTCGATATGGGGGCCATCCATATAGCGCTGTTCCAAGGCGAAGAAGCCGAGCGTGTCGTAGCCCCAGTAGTTGCCGAGGCCCTTTTCCTCCAGGTAGGACTGGGTCACGAACATCTGCACCGGCAGCAGCTCGACACTGGTGATCCCCAGTTCGCGGATCGGGCGCAGGACCTCGTCGCATGCCATGCCCGCGAACGTTCCGCGGAAATGCTCGGGAATGCCCGGATGCTTGATGGTGAATCCGCGCAGATGGGTTTCGTAGAAGACCGTCTCCTGCCAAGGCACCCGCAGGCGATCCGTTTGCGTCCACTCGAAGCGCGAGTCGACCACCACGCACTTGGGCACGAACGGCGCGCTGTCGCGTTCGTCGAAGCTGAGGTCGCCGTCCGGATGACCCACCGTGTAGCCGAACACTTCGGGTGCCCACTTGAGCACCCCCATGTGCGCCTTGGCGTAGGGGTCGAGAAGCAGTTTGTGGTGATTGAAGCGATGCCCGTTCCCGGGCTCGTAGGGCCCGTGGACGCGCAGGCCGTAGCGGGTGCCGGGCAGCAGGCCCGGCACGAAGCCGTGCCAGATCTCGTCGGTGTACTCGGGCAGGGTGACGCATCCGGTCTCGGTCGACCCGGCCTCGTCGAAGATGCAGACGTCCACGCGCGTGGCGTGCGCGGAAAAGACGGCGAAGTTGACCCCATCTCCGGTGAAAGTGGACCCCAGCGGATGAGGCGAACCTTCCTGAACGGACAGGGTTTGCGAGGCTTGCGAGGCTTGCGAGGACATGGTGGAGTCAAGGAAATGAGCAAAATACCGAGCGTCGCTTCCTCGGGCCTGTTTCGACGGCAGCAGGACGGCCGCCGTCGCGTAGGTTGGAATCGCAACTGCCGGCTGCCTTGTCGGACCCGCCTTCCAGAAGCTTCCGCCATTTGCCGTCGAACCCGTCTCGGCGGCCCGGCCAGATTGCAGTGATTGTCCCGCCGTCCGCGTATTCGAGGAACACCATGGCCCTCCCTCATGCTCAAGCCCTCGATGTCATCGGCATCGGCCCGCTCGGAGCGGACGTGCACGACGCGGTCAGCACCAGCCTGCTGAAGACAGAGCGCCTGCAATTGCTGCACCTCGTCCTGCCAGCGCGCCGAGACCAGCCAGAGCATCACGTCGACGACGAGTGCACGATCCAGTGCCTCGAAGGCGATGTGGAGGTGAGGATGCCTGGGGGTGTCCGCCGGCTCGGGCCTGGACAAATGGTCGTCCTCCCGGCGCGGCAGCGCCATTCCCTCAGCGCTCGAGTCGACTCCGCCGTCTTGGTGACGCTGCTGCTGCACAAGGGCGACGCAGGGGATGGCGGCGGCGCCGGCAACCGGATGTCCCCCACTTCACGAGCAGGAGAAACATGATGCCCACACCAGACAAGTTCCGCGAGTGCTACGACGCCTGGAAGCGGGCTTCCGACCAACACCGGGACATGATGGACGCCGTCATGGCGGGCGCGCCGCTGAATGTCGAGGCGATGGAGCGGAAGCTCGGCGAAATCGATGTCCTCCACAAGGAGTGGATGGAACAGGCGGCCCGTTTCGGAAAGAGCGCGACGGGATAGCCGAACCCAGCCCGGCGCGGCACGACCGGCGCAAGGGAAGGCACCATGACAACGACGTCAGGTCTGCAGGGGTTCCCGCGCAGACATCCAGTCTGGATGGTGACCGTGCTCGCGCTGCTCGCCTTGGCCGTACTGTTCGTGCTGTTCGACTGGAACTGGTTGCGCGCGCCGCTCGAGCGCTACATCTCCGCCAGAACGGAGCGCGTCTTTCGCATCTCCGACCTGGACGTCTCGCCGGGCCTCACGCCCACCATTCGCATGCGCGATGTCTTCTTCGGCAATCCCGGCTGGTCCGATGAGGAAGCCATGGCCCGCATCGAGAAGCTGGAGTTCTCCGTCTCGCTGCGCGACCTGCCGGACAAGATCCTGGTGCCGCGTGTCGCGCTCACTCGCCCGGACCTGGTCTTCGAGCGCCTGAAGGACGATCGCAAGAACTGGAAGCTCGGCGACCCGACGGACACCTCGCCGAGCAAGCTGCGAATCAGCACGCTGTCGGTCGACCGGGGGCGCCTGCGCTACATCGACCACGGCGAGCCCTTCCAGATCGAGATCCAGGGCAGCACGTTCGACCCGGCGAGCCAGCCCAAGGTCAAGGATGCCGACGCGCCGCCGAGCAACTCCCGCTACAGCACGGAGTACGCATTCAAGGGCAACTACCACGGCGCGGCCTTTTCCGGAACCGCGCTGACCGGCGAGGTGCTGAGCTTCCAGGAGTCCGGCGTTCCGTTCCCGGTCAAGGGCACGCTCGTTGCGGGAACGACCAGACTCGAGGTGGAAGGCACGGTTGCCGACGCGGCCGACATCTCTGCGATCGACACCCGGCTTCGCATCGAAGGGCAGACGCTCGCCAACCTGTACCCCTTCCTGTTGCTGCCGCTGCCGGCCTCACCGCCGTACCAGTTGCAAGGCCACCTGATCCTCAAGGGCAACCGCTACACCATGGACGACCTCCGCGGAAAGATCGGCTCGACCGACGTCACGGGCGAGGGCGCCTACGTCGAGAAGGAGCCGCGCCCGCTGCTGACGGCCAGGCTGCACAGCAAGCTGCTGAACATGGCGGACCTCGGGCCGTTGATCGGCATCCAGACCCAGGCCTCGGGCGGCAAGCCGCGGCTGTCGCAGTCCGAGACCAGCTCGCGTCCGGCGGCCGCGGCCAAGGACCGGGCGGTCGATCCGAACCATATTCTTCCGGCGGGCTCCTTCGACGGAAGCCGGTTGCAGAAGATCGATGCCGAAGTGACGCTGGACGCGACCAAGCTCATCGTTCCCGAGGCCTTGCCGCTGGAGAGCCTGCGGGCCTCGCTGCGCCTGTACGACGCGATCCTCGAGCTCAAGCCCGTGGAGTTCGGCTTTGCCGGCGGCGCGATCGTCTCGCAGGTCCGGCTCGACGCAAGGGAGCCCACGATCCGGTCCGACGTGCACGTCAACCTGCAGAGGGTGCGCCTGGACGAACTGATGCCGAAGCAGAAGCGCATTGCGCAGGCGGCTGGCTTCCTGGGGGGGACCCTGCAGCTCAAGGGCACCGGCAACTCCATCGCGGACGCGGCGGCCAAGGCCGACGGCCGCATCGTGTTCACCATCGCCAACGGCCGCGTCTCCAATCTGATCGATGCGGCCAGCAGCCTGCAAGGCGGCAAGGTGCTTCGGCTGCTGGTCGGCGGCGACCGCGAGATCGACGTGAATTGCGGCGGGGTGGTCTTCGATGTGAAGCAGGGCCGCGGTGCCTCCAGCTTGCTGGTCGTCGACACCGAGCAGACCCAGATCCTGGGCGGTGGCGGCTTCGACCTGGCGCGAGAGACCTTCGACATCACCGTGGCCCCCAAGCCCAAACAACCCGGCATCCTGTCGCTGCGCACGCCCGTGCGTGTCTTTGGGACTTTCAAGCAGCCGGACTTCGCGCTCGAGAAGGGCCCGCTCGTTGCACGCGCGGGCGGCGCCATCGCGCTTGCCGCCGCGGCGCCGCTCGCCGCGCTGGTGCCGCTGCTGGAAACCGGGCCGGGACTGCAGACGAATTGCGCCTCGGTGCAGCGGCAGGTGGCGCCTGCCGCCAGGCAGGCGAAGACGCCGCGCAAGCGTAGGTAGCGCCCGTCTGTCCTGGAGCCAGGGCGCCACTTTGCGGCAGGCCGCGCAGCCGCCTTGGCGCGTGAGCATCGGTTCCAGGAAGCGATGCCCTCGCAGGAGGACGTGTCGGAGGTGTTAGCTGAGGCGCACGGTTTGGCCGAGACGCCTGGAGATCTCAACGCCACATGCCTTCACCGCCTTGGCTTGCGGACCCGCCCAGTCCGTGTCAAACGATCGAGAGCGACCCATGAGCGTCACACCGAGCACGATGTTTCCGGAATAGTCGAAGACGGGTGCGGCGAACGAACAGACGCCGGGCGTCGGGTTGTTCACCGTGCGAGACAGGCCATGTTTGCGGACTTCGTTCACCATGCCTTGCAGTTCGTCCTGGTCGATAGGCTTGGCGATGTCCGGACCCAGCCGCCGTTCATCCTCGAGCAGCGATTCCTCGATCAGCTTGGCGGGAAGATACGCCGCGAACAAGCGGCCCGTGGCGGTGCCGGCCAGCGACATGACCGTCCCCGTCCTGATGTTGGTGTGAAGCGGATAGATCGCATCGAAAAGGAACACGATCGTTGGTCCGTGATTGCCCCAGACCGAAAGGGCCACGCTATGTCCGGTCTCCCTGGCCAGGGCTTCCGCGAAAGGCGTGGCTTCCCGAACTGGATTGAGCATCCTGAGGGTCACCAAACCAAGCTGCATGGCCGTCGGACCGAGCCAGTAGTGCCCGGTCGAAGCCTCCTGCGTGACAAGGCCCAGCTTGGCGAAGCTCACCAGGTAAGGGTGTGCCTTCCCGGGTGCCATGTCAGCGGCCTTGGCGAGTTCCCGCAGAGGCATGGGACGTCCCTGAGCGCCAAGCGCGAGCAGCAGCTGGCCACCCGCCTCGATGGACTGGATGCCCCGACGCTCCTTCTCAGAGTTCGAATCGCTACTTCCATTGCTGGCCTCTGCCATGGGATTCTCCTAAGAATTTGATTTTAACAATGTCATTCACGAGGGGTAAACCATTAGTCTTGAAAATATGCGTTAGCCTTACACTAACGATATCAGGTCGCCACGAGCGGCCCCTACTTCAAGGAGTGATGGTCAATGAGCAAGCACGAAGCGGAGTACGACGTCTTGGTAGTCGGCACCGGCGCGTCTGGCATGTCGGCGGCAGTGACTGCGGCCTACCAGGGTCTCGAGGTTCTGGTCGTGGACAAGGCGCCGGTCTACGGCGGCACGACGGCCAGGTCGGGCGGATGGCTGTGGATTCCGGGCACCAAGCTCGCCAAGGAGCAGGGCCTCGACGAACCGCCAGGTGCCGCTCGGGCGTACCTCCAGCACGAGGCCACCACGCATTTCGATGCCGCACGGGTGGACGCCTTCATCGAGAATGGCCCGAAAGCCATTGATTTCTTCACCGAGAACACCTGCGTGCAGTTCGACATGCCGCCGGTGTTCCCCGACTATCACGCCGAAGCGCCTGGGGGTCAGCCTGGCGGCCGCTCCATGGTCACCCGTCCGTTCGACGCTCGAGAACTCGGCAAGCGCATCGCCCAATTGGCGCCGCCCGTTCCCGAGCTGACCGTCTTCGGGATGATGCTCGGTTCCGGCAAGGAACTGTGGCATTTCCTGCGTGCCTTCAAGTCGCTCGAATCCTTCTGGTACGTCGCGAAGCGGTTCGGCGGACATCTTCTGGATGTCGTGAAGCACGGCCGGGGCATGACGCTGACCAATGGCAACGCGCTGGCCGGTCGGCTCGCCAAGGCTGCAATGGACCTGAACGTCCCCGTCTGGCTGAACTCGCCAGTCAAGCAACTCGTCGTCGAAGGCGATGCGGTGGTCGGAGCGACGGTCGTGCGTGATGGCGCGCCGGTCGAGATCCGCGTGCGACGCGGCGTGGTGCTGGCCTGCGGGGGATTTCCCTACGACATCGAGCGTCGCAAGCAGTTGTTCCCTCATGCGCCGACCGGCCGTGAACACTTCACGCCTTCACCTGCGCTCAATACCGGCGATGGGCTGCGCCTGGGTGAATCCGTCGGAGGATGGGTCGATCCGACGATTCCGAACGCCGCCGCCTGGTGCCCGACATCGGTGACCAAGCGCAAGGATGGCTCCGAGGGCGTCATGCCTCATTTCATCGACCGTGCCAAACCGGGCGTGATCGCGGTCACTCCCAAGGGGCGCCGCTTCACGAACGAGGCAATGTCCTATCACGATTTCATTCAAGAACTGGTCGAGGCTTGCAAGGGCTCGCCTGAAGTCACTTGCTGGCTGATTTGCGATCACAAGCACCTGCGTGAATATGGGTTGGGCGCCGTCGCTCCTTTCCCTTTGCCCATCGGCAAGCATCTGAAGAACGGCTACCTCAAGAAGGGCAAGAGCCTTCAGGAACTGGCCCAGGTCATCGGCGTTCCTTACGCCAGTCTTCAAGAAGAAGTGCAAACCTTCAATCGCGATTGCTCATCCGGCGTCGACACCAGGTTCGCCAAGGGCAGCACCGCCTACAACCGCTTCCAGGGCGACTCCCTGGTCCAGCCCAACCCGTGCATGGCGCCCATTCGTCAGGGCCCCTTCTATGCGATCAGGATCGTCGTCGGAGAGATCGGCACGTTCGCCGGCCTCGCAACCGATGAGTCGTGCCAGGTCCTGACCAAAGACCGTCGTCCGATTCCCGGCCTGTTTGCCATCGGCAACGACGCCGCCAGCATCATGGGTGGGAACTACCCTGGTGCGGGCATTACTCTGGGCCCGGCACTGACCTTCGGCTACGTCGTGGGTCAGGCGCTTGCGCAGCAGGGGAATCGACCCGACGCAGAGGTCGTTCAGTTCGCCAGTCCGCGCCAGCGCGCGCACGCGGCCTGATCTGCAGACCCACAACGCAGGACAGACACATGGAAATCTCTCAACTCATGGCGCCCAAGGTGCTCGGCGGTCGAATCGCACTCGTGACCGGAGCGGGGCAGGGCAACGGCAAGGCCATCGCCAGGGGCCTTGCAAAGGCGGGAGCCGTCGTAGTCGTCACGGACTTGATCCATGAAAACGCGAAGGCAGTTGCAGCCGAAATCAACGCTGACGGCGGAAAGGCTGCTGCGTACAAGCTGGACGTGACCTCACGGGATGCTTGCCAGGCACTGGCGCTCACTGTTGCAAGCGAAGTCGGAAACATCGACATCCTGGTGAACAACGCCGGCATCATCATCCGCGAAGGCCTGGACAGCCCGGAGGCCGCCTCGAACCTCGAGCGCACCCTGAACGTGAACGTGATGGGCACCTTCCTTCCAACTCATGCGTGGTTGGGCGCGCTCAAAGAGACCAGGGGCGTGATCATCAACGTGGGGTCGATCGCCTCGAGTACGGGCATTCCCAACGTCGTGGGCTACTCTCCCTCCAAGGGCGCGGTCAAGCTGATGACGCAAGCGTTGGCAGTCGAGTTGGCGAAAGACGGCGTCCGCGTGAACGCGATTGCACCCGGGGTCATCGATACGCCCATGACTTCCTACACGCGCGAAGCGCCGGAGCGTCTCGACAAATTCATGTTGCGCACGCCGATGGGTCGCGTCGGACAACCTGAGGAGTTGGTGGGCCCGGTGGTCTTTCTTGCATCGAGCATGGCCACCTATGTGACGGGCGTGACGCTCCCCATCGACGGAGGCTTCCTTGCCTCCTGATTTCCAACGATCGTTTCTTTCCTAGTTTGCAACCCCAGAACTCGCAGAGTTCAAAAACCAAAGAGGAGACAGCCATGAGCATCCCAACGTTCTTCAAGCGGGCCGTTCTGACCGCCAGCCTTGTTGCGGCAACTGCTGCAAGTGCCCAGGACATCAAGCTGGGCTACAACGGCGATCTGTCCGCGTCGCCTTCCGCGCAGAGCGGCCAAGCCGCCGTGCTGGGCATGGAAGCCGCGATCGCGGACATCAACGCTGCCGGCGGCGTGCTCGGCAAGAAGCTTTCGCTCGTGACCCGGGACGACACGTCAGCGCCCCCGAAGTCGATTCAGAACATGAGCGAGTTGGTCGACAGCGAAAAGGTCTCGGCGGTGTTCGGCCCGACGAATTCAGGCAACGCCATGGCGTGGAAGCACATTGCGAACCAGAAGAAGATTCCCGTCATCGGCAATGTGGGCTCGGGCACTGACATCACCAAGCCCATGAGCCCCGGCGCCGACAACTACATGTTCCGGGTGTCAATGGTCGACCGCGAACAGGTGGCAGCTCTGATGGCCTACGTGAAGAAGAACACCGCCCAGTCGAAGGTGGTCGGCCTGATGGCGGAAACCACGGGCTATGGCCAGGGTGGCCTGAAGGACATGGAAGAGCTCGCCAAGGTGCAGGACATCAAGATCGCCGCGACCGAACGCTTCGGCGTCGGCGACACCGACATGACCTCCCAGCTCAGCAAGATGAAGTCTGCCGGCGTCGACACCGTGGTTGTGTGGGCACAAGGCACGCCGATCGCGCAGCTGGTGCGCAGCATGGAGAAGATCAACTACTTCCCGCTGGTGCTGACCTCCTGGGCCGCCGACAACATCACTTTCTACGACGCAGCGGGCAAGACGCTGGCCGAGAAGCCGATCTTCATGCGCACCGTCGGCGAGACGCGCACCCCTGCACAGCAAAAGCTGTTTGACCGCGTGGGTCCCAAGCTCAAGGCACCGGGCTCGTTCTCGTTCGCGCTCCATGGCTATGACTCGGTGCTGCTCTACGCTGCCGCGGTCAAGCAGGCCAACAGTATTGACGGCTCGGCCGTTCGCGTTGCCCTGGAAGACCTGAAGACCCCTGTCCAGGGTGTGCTCAAGACCTACGACAAGCCGTTCAGCAAGACCAATCACGAAGCCCTGACGGCCAAGGATCTTGTGTGGATTCGCTGGAAGGATGGCAAGCTGATGCCGTACACGGACCCGATCATCGGCTCACTGAAGGGCGCGGACTTCAAGCAATAACAAGAACGGATCTCGCATATCCGGGCCGCATCCTGCGGCCCGCCAGTCATCTCGGAGGCAACTATGACAGAGGCGCTCTTGCAGGCGATTCTCAGTGGCTTGGCCGTGGGCGGCGCCTACGCGCTGGTCGCTCTGGGTTTCAGCATCACGTTCACCACCACCAAGACCCTGAACTTCTCGCACGGCGAGTTCGTGTCTGCGGGTGCATTCATCGGCATGAGCGCGCTCTTTCTGGTTCTGGGCCTTCCCGTGACCTCGACCACCTTCGGTCAGGCACTCCCCGGCGCCGGCGCCCAGTTGCTTGCACTTCTGGCGGCACTCGGCGTGATGGGACTGCTTGGCTGGCTGCTCTATGCGGTTGGCGTAAGGCCATTCGCCGGACGGCCGGGCATGGCATGGGTCATGAGCACGCTCGGTTTCGGGGTCATCCTGCAAAGCATCGGATTGGCCATCTGGGGACCCAAGCCGGTGGTCGTGCCCGGACCGCTCGGTGATTCGGTGATCCGGCTGATGGGCGTGGGCGTTCGTCCCCAGGAACTCCTGACGCTGGTTGTTGCGGTGGTCATCATGATCGGGTTCGACTTCGTGATGAACAAGACAATGGTGGGCAAGGCCATGCGCGCCGTCGCGGCCAACGGCAACGTCGCGAGCCTCATGGGCATCAACACCAACGCCGTGATGATCGGCGCCTTCGTCATCAGCTCGGCGCTTGCAGGCCTCTCAGGCTTCCTTCTCGCGCCGATTGCGCAGGCCTCCCTCTTCATGGGCCTGACCGTGGGCCTGAAGGGCTTCTCGGGCGCCATGATCGGCGGCCTGAGCAACCCACGGGGCTGCGTGATCGGCGGCTTTGTTCTGGGCGTCCTCGAGTCGCTCGTGAACCTGTGGCAGGCACAGTGGCGCGAGGTTGCCGTCTTCGCGCTTGTGATCCTGGTACTCGCCTTCCGTCCGACCGGACTGTTCGGCAAGAAGCTGGTGGAGAAGGTATGAAGCGCGGTCAACATCTCCTGGGCGTCGTCCTGGTCGCCGCCGCACTGGTCGGCATCACCTCTCTCTTCGGGAACGACTACTACCTGCGCATCGTCTTCATGATGTGCGTCTACTACCTCTGTGCGGCCGGCATGAATGTGCTGGTGGGCTATGCCGGACAGAAGTCTCTTGGCCAGGCAGGTCTTTTCGCAGCCGGTGCCTATGCGGTCGCACTGCTGACGACGCGCACCGAAATGAACCCGTGGCTCGCGCTCGTGATGGCCGCCGCAATCTCCGCCGTCTGCGGGGTGCTGATCGCCTTGCCGTCGCTGCGAGTCAAGGGACCGTACCTTGCCATGGTGACGCTGGCCTTCGGCATCGTCGTGGAAAAGCTCGTGGGCGAATGGACCGATGTTTTCGGTGGTGCCCAAGGGATCTACGGCATCAAGGCCTTGACGTGGAAGGGGCAGCCGCTGACGTCTGAACAATGGGTCTGGCTGGGGATCGTCCTCTGCGCCTTGACGCACCTGCTGCTGCGCAACCTGCTGAATGGGCGCTTCGGTCGAGCGCTCCTTTCGCTGCAGGCTGACGAGATCGCGTCGTCCTCGGTCGGTGTCCGCGTCTATCGCGCCAAGGTCATCGCGTTCGTCGTCGCGGCTGTCACCTGTGGCATTGCCGGTGCATTGGTGGCGCAGCAGAACCAGTACATCAACTCCGACTTCATCACCTTCCACCTGTCGATTTTCATCCTGCTGCTGGTGCTGTTTGGTGGCGCCGGATCGCAGTACGGGCCGTTGGTCGGCACCGTCGTTCTCACGGTGATCGACGCGGCCCTGGCTCGGTGGCCTTCAGCGCAGCACTTCCTCTATGGCTTCCTCCTGCTCTTCGCGCTCTATGTCATGCCGGGCGGTGTGACCGGTCTGCTTTCGAAGTGGTTCCGCCGATCGGCCGAAGCACCCGAGAAGCCGGATGCGGCAGCGGCGCCCACCCGCATCGGTCCCGAGGGCACGGGCGAGCTGCTGGTCGTGAAGGGCGTTACCAAGAACTTCGGTGGCGTGAAGCCGGCCCAGGACGTCTCGTTCCGGCTGCAGCGCGGGCACATTCATGCGCTGATCGGGCCGAACGGCGCCGGCAAGAGCACGATGATCAACATGCTGACCGGCCTGATCGATCCGACCGAAGGTTCGATCCAGTTTCTCGGCCAGGAAGTCTCCGGACGGCCGGTGCACTCGATCTGCTGCATGGGGATGGGGCGGACTTTCCAGAACCTGCGACTGTTTGCCGACCTTTCAGTGCTCGACAACGTCATGCTGGGTCGCCATAGCCGCATGACGAACGGCTTCTTCGCATCGTTGCTCGCGCTACCCGGCGCGAGGAAGCAGGAGGCCGCAACGCGGGCCCGCGCGCTGCAGCTGCTGGACCTGGTGGGCCTGCTGCACCTTGCCCATCACGCGGCAGGAAGCCTGCCCTACGGCCTGCAGAGGCGTGTCGAGCTTGCACGCGCACTGGCGACCGAGCCGCAACTCCTGCTGCTGGATGAACCTGCCGCTGGTCTGAATCCGCAGGAGACGGCCGAGCTGGGCCAGCTGTTGGTTCGGATAGGCAAATGCGGGGTGAGCATCCTGATGGTCGAGCACCACATGGACCTCGTGATGTCCATCTCGGATCACGTCATCGTGTTGGACTACGGCATCAAGATCGCGGAAGGGAAGCCCGCCGACGTGCAGGCGAATCCCCGGGTCGTCGAGGCCTATCTTGGCGTCGACGAGCCCGAAGAAGCGCTCGCAGCCTGAACCGGAGCACTCGCATGTTGAAACTCGAATCAGTCAAGGTTGCCTACGGTGCCATCCAGGCCGTCAAGGGCGTGAGCCTGGAAGTCCGCAAGGGCGAGGTGGTCACGATCATCGGCGCCAATGGCGCAGGCAAGAGCACCTTGCTCAAGAGCATTTGCGGGCTGGAGCCGGTGGCCGAAGGCAGCATCCAGCTCGACGGCAAGGACATCACGAACGTCAAGGCGCATGAGCGGGTTGGACTTGGCGTGGCCATGTCCCCGGAAGGGCGGGGTGTCTTTGCGGACCAGACCGTTCGCGAGAACCTGATGCTCGGCGCGTACTCGCGCAGGAAGGACGTCGCTGCGACGGCGGCGGCAGTCGAGCGCGAGTTCAAGCGTTTCCCGCGCCTGCGCGAGCGGCAGGACCAGTCGTCTGGAACCCTGTCGGGCGGCGAACAGCAGATGCTCGCGATCTCGCGCGCCTTGATGAGCGAACCCCGCTTGCTGCTGCTCGACGAGCCGTCGCTCGGATTGGCGCCCTTGATCATCAAGGACATCTTCAATGCGATTCGGCAGTTGCGCGAGGCCGGCCTGACGATCTTGCTCGTCGAGCAGATGGCCAAACAGGCACTGGGCGTGGCGGATCGAGCCTACGTGCTGGAAACAGGCCACATCACCGCGGAGGGCACAGGCCGTGCGCTCCTGAACGATCCCAAGGTCAAGGCGGCCTACCTCGGCACGCATTGACACTTCCAACCGACCCTACCAGGAGTACCCCATGACCCAAACCAAGAAGTTCGCGAGCCAGGCCGACCTCGAAGAAAAGAAGATCACCTTCAGCCAGATCTCCGAACACGCCTGGGCCTACACCGCCGAGGGCGACCCCAACACCGGCATCATCATTGGCGACGACGCCGTGCTCGTGGCCGACACCCAGGCCACGCCCGCGATGGCGGCCGACGTGATCCGTCGCATCCGCGAGGTGACCGACAAGCCGATCAAGTATGTCGTGCTGACGCACTACCACGCGGTGCGTGTGCTCGGTGCCAGCGCATACGGGGCACAACACATCCTCGCGAGCCAGGACACGTACGACCTCATCGTCGAGCGTGGCGAGCAGGACAAGGCCAGCGAGATCGGCCGCTTCCCGCGCCTGTTTGCGGGCGTCGAGACGGTACCTCCTGGCATGACGTGGCCGACGATGACCTTCACCGGCAAGATGACCCTTTGGCTCGGCAAGCTCGAGGTGCAATTGCTGCAGCTCGGCCGCGGCCACACCAAGGGCGACACCGTGGTCTGGCTGCCCGGGGAAAAGGCACTTCTGTCCGGCGACCTCGTGGAATTCGGTGCAACGCCCTATGCCGGCGACGCCTACTTCAAGGATTGGCCCCAGACGCTGAACAACCTCGCCGCGCTCAAGCCCAAGGCCCTGGTGCCGGGCCGCGGCGCCGCTCTGACCACGCCCGAGGATGTGGCCAAGGGCCTGGCGGAGACGCGCGACTTCATCTCCGACGTGTATGCCAACGTCGAGAAGGGCGTCTCGACGGGCAAAGACCTCAACGCGATCTACAAGGACACCTTTGCCGCGCTCAAGCCAAAGTACGGCCACTGGGTGATCTTCGACCACTGCATGCCCTTCGACGTTACGCGCTGCTACGACGAGGCAACCAAGTACGCCGATCCGCGGATCTGGACGGCCGAGCGTGACATCGAGATGTGGAAGACGCTCGAAGGCTGACAGCCGTTGCGTGCCGGAGCTGACCGACGGCAGCCTCGTCACAGCGGCGGAATGAGCGTCGACTCAGGAATTGCGAGCCCCTCTTGACTGCCTTGAACGACATCCGCGACTCGGCAATCGAGGCTGATGTCGCCATGACCCATCCTCCCATTGACTCGAGGACGCTTGCGCTGCTGAGCCTCTGCGCATTCGCGAGCATGACCTCCCTGCGCGTATGCGATGCCATGCTTCCTTCGCTGGCGGAGGCGTTCTCGACGACGACGGGGCAGGCTGCTCGGACCATCTCGGGTTTTGCGTTTGCCTACGGTGCGCTTCAGCTTTTCTACGGTCCCTTGGGAGACCGTCATGGAAAGGCTCGCGTGGCTGGCTTTGCGACCTTGGCCTGCATGGTTGGATGCGTAGCGGCGGCGTTGTCGCCGAGCCTGGGTTGGTTGATTGGTGGCCGGGTCCTGACGGGCATGGCGGCGGCCGGGATCATTCCGTTGACCATGGCGTGGATCGGTGACAGCGTTGCCTACGAGGCTCGCCAGGAAGTGCTGGCCAAGTTCCTGGGCGCAACAGTGCTTGGAATGATCTGCGGTCAGTGGTTTGGCGGACTCCTCTGCGAACTGTTCGGCTGGCGATCGGCGTTCGCCGTCCTCGCACTGTTGTTCCTGGTTGGCGGAACCATGCTGACGAGAAGGGCCGGGGCGCTTTCGCACTTCAGGACTGCAGATGCCGGGAGCACCGGGCGCCGTGTGCTCGATGTCCTTTCCAGACCGTGGGCAAGGGTCGTGTTGGTCATCACCTGCATCGAGGGAGCGTTGGCGCTCAGCGCACTAGCCTTCATCCCTTCCCATCTGCAGGCGACCTTCCATTTGACGACGCCTGCGACTGGCGCCATCGTCGCGCTCTATGGCGTAGGCGGTCTGCTGTATAGCCGTTGCGCCCGCCTATTGTTGCGTCGCTTCGGGGAAGCAGGACTTGCGACCCTCGGAGGAACGTGTATGGGCATCGCGTTCGCAACGGTCGCGTTTGCACCCGCTTGGCTCTGGGCACTGCCGGCTTGCCTCATGGCCGGATTCGGCTTCTATGCGCTGCACAACACGCTGCAAACCAACGCAACCCAGATGGCACCTGCTGCGCGCGGCACCGCAGTTTCGCTGTTCGCATGCATCCTGTTCCTGGGTCAGTCGCTTGGCATCCTGCTCGCCGCGTGGTTGGTCGACAGGTTCTCCTCATCGATGGCTTTCGCGGCTCCTGCCTTGGGACTTCTCCTGCTTGGAGGCGGATTCGCGTTTCTGCTCGGACAGCGCCACAGGTCTGGGAAGGAGGCCTGATGTCCAACGCTGAAAAGAGTCCGACGGCCGTCCAGTCGACGTTGATAGCCGCAATGGCGATCTGGGGATTGAATGTGCCAGTGGTCAAGGTGCTGACAGGTGTCTTCGAGCCAACCATGCTGGCCGCACTGCGGATGCTGGTGGCGTGTGCCGCGTTGTCCGCGATCGTGCTGTGGAAGCGTTGCGGCCTGCCGTTGCTAACGCTGCGCCAGGGCGCGGCCATCGTCGTCTGCGCGGTGCTGATGGTGTACCTCAACCAGATCTTGTTCGCCGAGGGCTTGCTCCGGTCAACAGCCACCAACGGCGCGCTCATCATGGCATTGAGTCCGCTGGTGTCCGCCCTGTTGGCCGCCGTGGTCTTTGGTGAACGGCTGACGCTGTCGCGCTTCGTCGGGGTCGTCCTTGGCTTCGCAGGTGTTGCAGCGGTCGTTCTTAGCCACCCAGGTGCCGGTCTCTCGGCCGCGGGCACCGGGGATCTGATGCTGGTCGCCGCTGTGGTGAGTTTTGCTGCGGGCGGCGCCATCATCCAGCGTCTGGCCCGCCGGATGCATGCATTGACCATCAGCTGGGCGATTTATCTGGTCGGATCGCTGCTGCTGGCCCTGCACGCAGCGGTCGAGGCGCCAGCACTCGACGCGAATGCCCTGTTTCCCGGCTGGCGTCCTTGGGCGTTCATCTTGTTCTCCGGGGTCCTCGCCACGGCGGTCTCGAACCTCGTCTGGAATCGTGCGATCGCACGCATCGGCGTGGCGCGGACGGCCGTTTTTCTCTACTGGGTTCCCGTGTTCGGCGTTGCGTTCGCGGCCATGCTTCTCGGCGAGCCCTTGACCTTCTGGCACCTCTTCGGATTCCTCGCAGTCATGGGCGGCACCTATGTGGGTACGCGCAAATCGTCGACTGCGGCAACCCTCTCTCCTTGATTGGAATGCCTTCATGAAGTCTCATGAATCTCCCCTGCTTTTTCAACCGATCCAGCTTCGGGAGCTCGAGTTGAGGAACCGGGTCGTGATCTCGCCCATGTGCCAGCACGCGGCCGAGGCAGGCCATGCGACTCCATGGCATCTGGTGCACCTCGGGAAGTTCGCGCTGGGTGGCGCGGGCCTGATCCTGACCGAGAGCACGGCCGTCGATCCCCGGGGGCGCATCGGAACCGCCGACCTGGGCCTTTGGAAGGACAGCCACATCAAGCCGCTGAAGGATGTAGTCGATTTCGTGCATGCCAACGGCACAGCCATCGGCGTGCAACTGGCCCATGCAGGCCGCAAGTCTGGCAGCCAGCCCTTGTGGGAGGGCGGCGCAGCACTGTCCGAATCGCGTCTCGCGGCCGACGCAGAGCCCTGGGCGCGACTCGGGCCCAGCGCCCTGGCGGCAGGTCCGGGGTGGTCCGCGCCACTCGCCCTTGACGCGCATGGGATCGCCGAAGTCGTGCAAAGCTTCGTCGATGCAACCGTACGTGCCGACAAGGCCGGTTTCGACGTGGTTGAACTGCATTTCGGCCACGGCTACCTGGTCGCGAGTTTTCTGTCTCCCAATTCAAACCATCGACTGGACGAGTGGGGTGGTGACCTGGCAGGACGCATGCGGTTGGCGCTCGAGATCGCGCGCAAGGTGCGTGCGGCATGGCCGGAAGGCAAGCCGCTCTTTTGTCGCCTTTCGGCGGTCGACGGCACCGTGGACGGCTGGAGTCTCGAGGATTCGATCGAGCTTTCGCGCGAGCTTGCAAGGTGCGGCGTCGACGTCATCGACTGCTCCTCCGGCGGCTTGACCGAAGAGACTCGTGCATTGCCGGTACCGCGCGGCCTGGGATTCCAGGTTCCCTTCTCGGAAAGAATCCGCAATGAAGCCAAAGTCAGGACTCAAGCGGTGGGAATGATCGTCGATGCAAGCCAGGCGGAAGCAGTGCTTGCCGAAGGAAAGGCCGACCTGATCGCGCTGGGCCGCGAGGCCTTGTTTGACCCCTATTGGGCCCATCACGCGGCGCTGGCCTTGGGCGTGGACCCAGGCTATCAGCACTGGCCCGTCCGGCATGGCGTCTGGCTCGCGAAGCGTGCGCCTGGCTTGGCACGCGCACGTGCGCAGGCGGCGGACGCTCTCATCTCAAGTCTCAAATAGGTACCAAGGAGCTGTTCATGAATGTACGAATGGGCCTGATTCGCAAGAAAGCGGATTGGACGTTTGAGGATTTCAATGCTTACTGGAAAGGCAAGCATGGTGCCTTGGCCGCGCACGCGCCCCATCTTCGCGAGTATTGGCAGAACCTGGTGGTCGATCGCGTGCAACGAGGGATCGATTTTGCCCGGGGTCCCTGGGACTTCGATGGCTTCTCTCAACTGTGGTTCGACGACCTGGGCCGATCCAAAAGTGCTTTCAGCAACGGCGATCTGGCCACCGCGCTGGTCGAGGACGAAAACCACTTCCTTGGCGGCCTTCACATTGTCACTGCAGAGCAGTCGGTCGTGATTCCCCTTCCTGACGAGAACGAACGTGCCCGGCTGCTGAAACGCATGTCCATCATCAAACGGCAGCCGACATTGAGCGAGGAAGACTTTCGCCGCGAATGGCGTGTGCACGGCGATCTGGTGCGAAAGATGCCGGGCGTCAGTGCCTACCGGCAGAACGTGGTGGTGGCGCGGGAACGGGAAAAGGGAAGGGCATGCGACTACGACAGCTTGCCCATCGATGGCATTGTCGAACTGTGGTTCAGGGATGCGCAGACTCTGCAGGATGCATTCGCCTCTTCGGCCGGGCAGACCACGATGGCACATGCCAAGACCTTCCTGGGCGATATCACTGCCTTTCTCGTGGCCGAACGCCGGATCGTCTGACGCGCAACAAGGCAACAATGAAGAAACGCATGACGCTGCTGGCGAAGAAGGACGGCCTGTCGACAGCCGACTTCAGGAGCTACTGGGCGGGGCCGCACGCGGCTTTGGCATTGGGCATGGGCGGCATTTCGAAGTACAGCCAGAACCGGGTGGAAAAGGTCCTGTGGACCACCGGCGATGCACCGCGCTTCAATGTTGACGGCATCGTTGAACTTTACTTCAAGGACGACGAAGCGATGCGCGTCGCGCAGGCTTCGAGCATCGGCCAGCGCCACATCCCCGCGGACGAACCAGAATTCCTCAGGGGATGGACGCTCTGCATTGTCGACACCGAAGGCGAGGAGGGCACTTCGGTCGCTGCGCCCGTGAAGGTGATCGTGCCATTCCTGCTGGGGTCCTGTTCGAAGGACATGGTGGCCACTGCCATCCAGCGATATGCCAGTGAGACAGGTTCGAAGTTCGCGCTGAACTGGACCGCATCCACCGCGCGCCGAGAACGGCTGTGGACCGAGCCTTCCCCGCCAGACGGCTTTCTCGTGCTGTGGTTCGCCTGCGTGGCTTCGGCGCATGGCGCGTTCGACCAGGGAGTGCTCTGCTCCACCTTGTCGGCACAGTTCAGGCACGCCACCGCCTATCTGATAGACGAACTGGCGATTCGCTGAGCCTCGGTTCGGTGCTGGGTCCAACCTGCGCAAGACTCGTCGTCGCATTGCTGCAGTGCCTCGGGTATGGTTGCGGTGTCCATCGGCCGACCGCGTGGGTCCAGTTCCCTCCGTCCACATCGACTCCCCTGCGATCTGCGCGCTCTATGACGATCCGCACCTGAGGCGTATACATGCGACCATGCGAATGCCTCAGCCAGACGCGTTGCGATCTTTCATCCTTCTCTATGTGTTGCTGTACGCGTCATTCGGCGTGGCGTCTCCCTTCTGGCCTCGGTTTTTCGAGACGCGGGGGATGTCACCCGAGCAGATCGGGCTTCTGCTGGGACTGGGGACGGTCGTACGGCTGATCGCCGGACCCGTTGCAGCACGCCTCGCAGATCGTTTGCAGCGATTGCGTCATGTACTGGCCGCCGCTGCCGCCCTTGCTGCCTGCCTTGCATTTGGCCTTCCCTGGATCGGCGGGTTCTGGATCTTCCTGATCGTCCGCCTGTGCCAGGAGGCCGCCCTTACACCGACCACGTCGCTTGCCGACGCCTTGGCGCTGGATGCTTCCAGGTCGGCCCCCTCGTCTGGAATGAGCTTCGAATATGGCTGGGTACGAGGTTCGGCATCGGCTGCCTTCGTGATTGGAACGCTGGCCGCTGGCCAAGTGATCGGCTGGACGGCGCTCACATCGATCGCGTGGATGCATGGCGCCCTGCTTCTGGCCGCAGCAGCAAGCACCATGCTGCTGCCTGCGGCGGGTGCCAGGACCTGCGCCGCCCCCGAACGATCATCCGTCAGGGCCATCGGGGAACTCATGCAGCTTGTCGTCTTCCGGCGCATGCTCCTCGTCGCGGCCCTGGTTTACGGCAGCCATGCGATGCATGACGCATTCGCAGTCATCCGATGGAACGCGGCCGGCGTGAGCCAGACCACGATCAGCATCTTGTGGTCGGAGGCCGTTGTTGCGGAGGTGTTGGTGTTCGTCCTTGTCGGACCTCGATGGGTCGATTCACTCGGCCCGGCCGGTGCAGCCGCGATGGCATCCCTGGCGGCTGTCGTGCGATGGCTCGTGGTGGCGTGCTCGAGCGATCCCGTAGCGCTCGCACTCGTACAGCCCCTGCATGGACTGACATTCGCGCTTCTGCATCTCGCCTGTATGCGCCTCATGGGCGCCACCGTGCCTCGGCACCTTGCCGCTACCGGCCAAGCCCTCTATGCACTCGGACCAGGACTGGTGACAGCGCTTCTGACACTGTCATCCGGAATGCTGTACGCACGCCTCGGAGCCAGCGGCTTCCTGCTGATGGCGCTGTTGTCCGGCTTCGCTTTGCCGCTGTGCCTGGGGCTGAAACAGCCATGAAGGTCGCGACATTCAACGTCAACGGCATCAAGGGGCGGATGCCACGTCTTCTCGAGTGGCTCCACGAAGCCGAGCCGGACATCGCCTGTCTGCAGGAGATCAAGACGGGCGACGTGACCTTTCCGCACGAATCACTGGTGGCAGCGGGCTACCACGTCATCTGGCACGGCCAGCCGCGGCACCACGGCGTGGCCATCCTGTCTCGCACCGTCGAGCCGGCAGAAGTTCGACGGGGGCTTCCCGACGATGACGCGGATGGCCAGGCGAGATATCTCGAGGCCGATGTCGGCCCTGTGCGAGTGGCGTCCGTCTATTTGCCAAACGGGAATCCGGTTCCGAGCAACAACTTCGACTACAAGCTGAGGTGGTTCGAACGCTTCAACGCGCACGCGAACACGCTGGTGGGAAGCGACGTCGTCCTGTGCGGAGACTTCAATGTGGTTCCTGCCAACGAGGACATCTACAACGCTGGATCCTGGCGGTTCGACGCCGTGCTGCAGCCCCAGACGAGAGACGCGTACCAGCGGCTGCTCGCCCAAGGCTGGATCGACAGTGCGCGCTTCCTGAACCCGAAGGGGCGTGGAGAGTTGTACACGTTCTGGGTCAACGACCACGCATTCCGCCGGAACGCCGGATTCCGGATGGACTTCCTTCTGCTCAGCCCCAGTCTCGGCCGCCGTCTTCAAGCGTCGGGCGTCGATGGGGAACAGCGCGGCCGCGAGAAGCCGAGCGACCACGCTCCGGTCTGGGTGGAGCTCCGCGACTAGGAAGCGCAAGGCGAACCCAGGGTTCCAATCGGGAACACGCCCGTTATTGCTCTGCGTGCATCAATAGGACCAAACGTTGCAATTCTCCTAACGAAGCCGGCGTTGCACACTTGCTCCCCAGAACTGCTTCCGCGTGGTGCAGTCAGCAAAGGAGACGACATTGGACGCACAGCAAGATCAGCTGCAATCGTGGATCGGACGCAGCGAGAGAATCGACGACGTCATCAACCCCACCCCCGTGGTCGCCCTGACGGCGACTCTGGACCATCCGGCGACGCCGGTGGTTGCGGGCACCACGCTTCCCCCGCTCTGGCATTGGCTCTACTTCCTGCCGATGCACCGGCAGAGCGAAATCGGCGCGGACGGCCATGCCAAGCGCGGCGGCTTCCTTCCGCCTGTCCCGCTACCTCGGCGCATGTGGGCCGGCAGCCAGTTCGAGTTCCGCACCCCGATCCGCGTAGGTGACCGCGTCGCGCGAACGTCGACCATCGATGAGGTCACCACCAAGGAAGGCCGCACCGGCAAGCTCGTGTTCGTGAAGGTGCGCCACGAGGTGCGATGCAACGAGGCCACCGAGCCGGCCCTGGTCGAGTTCCACGACATCGTGTATCGCGAAGCCCAGGGACCGAACGATGTCGTGCCGCCGCCCCAGGCCGCACCCGGCGAGGCCGCCTGGCACCGCCGGATCCTGCCTGACGACGTGCTGCTGTTCCGTTACTCGGCGCTGACCTTCAATGGCCACCGCATCCACTACGACCGACGGTATGTGACGCAGGTCGAAGGGTATCCAGGCCTGATCGTGCACGGTCCGCTGATCGCGACGTTGCTGATGGACCTCCTGCGCCGCCAGTTGCCCGAAGCCGACGTGGCGAGCTTTCGCTTCAAGGCGGTCCGTCCGACTTTCGACCTGAACGCTTTCCATGTCAGCGGCCAGCCGCAGGCCGACGGCAAGACGATCCGCCTCTGGGCTTCGGACCACGAGGGCTGGCTGACGATGGACGCCATCGCAGTGCTGCGCTGACCCCCCAAACACGACATCAAGAGAGACAGACCATGCAGCCACTCAAGGGCATCACCGTCGTCACGCTGGAGCACGCCATTGCCGCGCCTTTCGCCACTCGCCAACTGGCGGACCTCGGCGCCCGCGTCATCAAGATCGAGCGTCCCGGTTCGGGCGACTTCGCCCGCGGCTACGACGAACGCGTACGCGGCCTTGCATCGCACTTCGTCTGGACCAACCGCTCCAAGGAAAGCCTCACGCTCGATGTGAAGCACCCGGAGGCAGCGCGGGTGCTCGAGCGGCTGGTCTTGGAAAAGGCCGACGTCGTCGTGCAGAACCTGGCACCGGGCGCTGCAACGCGCCTCGGCCTGGGCTACGACAAGCTCTCCGGCGCCAAGCCGGGCTTGATCGTCTGCGACATCTCGGGCTACGGCGACGACCCGCACCATCCCGGCCCGTACCGCGACAAGAAGGCCTACGACCTGTTGATCCAGAGCGAGGCCGGCTTCGTCTCCGTCACGGGCACGCCCGAAGAGCCCTGCAAGGCCGGCCCCTCGATCGCGGACATCGCCGCCGGCATGTACGCCTACAGCAGCATCCTCGCGGCGCTGCTGCAGCGCGGCCAGACCGGCAAGGGCCAACGCATCGACATCTCGATGCTCGAATCGCTGGCCGAGTGGACCAGCTACCCCCTTTACTACGCCTTCGAAGGTGCCGCGCCGCCCCCGCGCACCGGCGCCAGCCACGCGACGATCTATCCGTACGGCCCGTTCCCGGCCGGTGACGGGGCCACCGTGATGCTGGGCCTGCAGAACGAGCGCGAATGGCTCAGCTTCTGCGACAAGGTGCTGGAGCAACCCGATCTCGCGAAGGATCCGCGGTTCACCGCCAACTTCAAGCGCGTGGCGGAAAGGGCTGCATTGCGCCAGATCATCGTGGACGCCTTCGAGCCGTTGACCGGCAGGCAGGTGGTCGAGCGCCTCGAGCTGGCACAGATCGCCAATGCCCAGGTCAACACCATGAAGGAAGTCTGGGCCCATCCGCAGCTCGAAGCACGCGGGCGCTGGACCGAGGTGGGGACGGCCGTGGGACCGGTGCCCGCCATGCTGCCGCCCGGCACCTGGGATACCGGCCCCCGCATGGACCCGGTGCCCGCGCTCGGCGAGCACACGGACGCCATCCTGGCCGAGCTCGGCTACAGCGCGGCCGAGATCGCCGGGCTGCACACATCCAGAGCCGTCTGAGGTCGCCGTCATGCCCACCGAACCGCTGCTTCCTGCGCGCACCTACCTCTTCGTGCCCGGCACGCGACCGGAACGTTTCGAGAAGGCACTGGCCAGCGGCGCCGACAAGGTCGTGCTCGACCTCGAGGACGCCGTCGCCCCCAGCGACAAGGCCGATGCACGCAGCGCTGTCGCGACCTGGCTGGCGGGCGCAACGCCCGAGGACCGGTCGCGCATCGTGGTGCGCATCAACGATGCCAATTCGTCCTGGTTTGCCGCCGACCTTGCGGCCTTCGGCGACGCGCACGGGATCAGCGTGCTCTTGCCCAAGGCCGAGTGGGCCGCGCAGATCGCCGACGTCCGGGCGGCATTGCCCGATGCGGGCATCCTCGCGCTCATCGAAAGTGCACGCGGTGTGTCGGAAGCGAACCGCATCGCGGCCGCCGGCGCGCAGCGGCTGGTGTTCGGCACGCTCGATTTCGCACTCGACCTGGACATCGACATCTCGACGGACGCCTCCGGCCTCTCCTATGCAGCCAGCCGCATCGCGATCGCCTCGCGCCTGGCGAGCCTGCCGGCACCGGTCGCAGGCGTCACACCGCAACTCGACGACGAGGCACGTTTGCTGTCCGATCTTGCCGATGCGCTCAGGCTGGGCTTCGGTGCCAAGCTGTGCATCCACCCACGCCAGGTGCAGCCGATCCACGCGGCGCTGCGTCCAAGCGCGCAGGCGCTGGATTGGGCCCGGCGCGTCCTGATTGCCGATGCCGCATCACCCGGCGCCGCCCGGCTCGACGGACGCATGGTCGACCGGCCCGTGGTCCTGCAGGCGCAACGCACGCTGGCCCTGGCCCGCGATTGAACCTAACCACTTCTTCCATCGCAGAAAGAGACAAGCAACATGGCCTCTACCATCATCGACTCGCGCGTCTTCGGCGACATGTTCAGCGACGCGCGCATGCGCGACGTCTGGTCCGACGAGAACCGCACCGCCAAATACCTGGACATCGAGCGCGCCCTCGCGAAGGTGCAGGGTGAACTCGGCATCATCCCGAAGGAAGCGGCGGATGAGATCGTCCGCAACTGCAACCTGTCGCAGATCGACTGGGCCAAGCTGAAGGCCAAGACCGAGCAGATCGGATATCCGATCATCGCCGTGGTCAACCAGATCAATGCGAATTGCCGAGACAAGCTCGGCGAGTATTGCCACTGGGGCGCGACCACGCAGGACATCACCGACACGGCCGCCGTTCTGCAGATGCGCGAAGGCCTCGCGCTGGTCGAGCAGGATCTCGACGAGATCGGGGATGCGTTGGCCGCCCTCGCGAAGAAGTACCGCGACACGCCCGTCATCGGCCGCTCCAATCTCCAGCAAGCCACGCCGATCACCTTCGGCTACAAGATGGCGAGCATCCTGGCCGGCATCGATCGACACCGCGAGCGCCTGCAACAGCTCAAGCCGCGCGTCCTGATGGGCGAATTCGGCGGTGCGTCGGGCACCTTGTCCTCGCTGGAGAAGGGCGCCATGGAAACCCAGGCCGGACTGATGAAGGAACTGGGATTGGCCCAGCCGCTGATCTCGTGGCACACGGTGCGCGACACCATCGCGGAGGTCGGAGCCTTCCTCGGACTCGTCGGAGGCTCGCTCGGCAAAATCGCGATGGACGTCAAGCTGATGATGCAGACCGAAGTGGCGGAGGTCTTCGAGCCCTTCACGCCGGGCCGCGGCTCGTCGTCGACCATGCCGCAAAAGCGCAACCCGATCTCCTGCCTGTACATCCACGCCAACATCTCGGTGGCGCGCCAGCATGCGGCTGCGTTGATGGATGCGATGGTGGCGGACCACGAGCGCTCGACCGGGCCGTGGGAGATCGAGTGGGTGTCCCTCCCCGAGATCTTCTGTCTCATGTCCGGCGCGTTGAAGCAGACCAAGTTCATCCTCAAGGGGCTGGAAGTGGACGCCAGCCGCATGCGCGCCAACATCGACATCACCCATGGACTCGTGATGTCCGAGGCCGTGATGATGGGATTGGGCCCTTGCATCGGCCGCGAATACGCCCACGACCTGGTCTACGACCTGTGCCGCCAGGCAATCGCCGACAACCGGCCCTTGATCGAGATCCTGGCCGCCCACCCCGAGATCAGCAAGCACGTCTCGCGAGCCCAGCTCGATGCGATGTGTGACCCCGCCAACAACCTTGGCCAGGCCGGCGTGATGGTCGATCGCGTACTCGAAGCGCGACGCTAGTCCGAGCCCGGCCGTTCACCATCGACTCAACCGGCGAAGACCGGTTCGCATCTGTGCGCCCTCAATCTGGAGACAACGTCATGAACATCCGTAAACTTCTGAAGCTGCTCTATGTGCAGGTCCTGATAGGCCTCGTCCTGGGCATCACCGTGGGCCACTACTGGCCCGAATTCGGCGCCGCCCTCAAGCCGCTCGGCGACGGCTTCGTCAAGCTCGTCAAGATGATGATCGCGCCGGTGGTGTTCTGCACCATTGTGAGCGGCATCACATCGCTCGGCGATTCGAAGGAGATCGGCAAGACCCTGCTCAAGGCGATGGGGCTCTTCTACGCGCTGACGATTCTGGCGCTCATCACGGGCCTGGTCACCGTCTTGGTGATCCAGCCGGGCGCCGGCATGCACATCGATCCGAAGAACCTCGACGCCTCCGTGGCGACGCGCTTCGCGAACCAGGTGCACATTCATGGCTTCACCGACTTCGTCATGCACATCATCCCGAACGCGTTCGTCGGCGCCTTTGCCGATGGCGAGGTGTTGCCGGTGCTGCTGCTTGCGGTCCTTTGCGGATTCGGCCTGACGAAGATCGGGACGGCCGCCAAGCCGGTGCTCGAGGGCATCGAAGGCTTCTCGCACATGCTCTTCGCGGCCTTCGGCATCATCATGCGACTGGCGCCGATCGGCGCCTTCGGGGCGATGGCGTTCACCGTCGGGCGCTACGGCATCAAGTCGATCGGATCACTCGGGCTGCTGATCGGGACCTTCTATGTGGCCTGCATCTTCTTTGTCGTGGTGGTGCTGGGCGTGCTGTCGCGCCTGCACGGGTTCAAGCTGTGGCAGCTGATGCGCTACATCAAGGAAGAACTGCTCGTGGTGCTCGGTACGTCGTCCAGCGAACCGGTGCTCCCCCGTCTGCTGCTCAAGCTCGAAAGGCTCGGTTGCAAGAAGGGCGTCGTCGGGCTGGTGCTTCCGACCGGCTATTCATTCAATCTCGACGGGACGGCCATCTACCTGACGCTGGCGTCGATGTTCATCGCCCAGGCCTGCGACATCCATCTGTCGTGGGTACAGATCGGCTCGATGCTGGGCATCATGCTGCTGACCTCGAAGGGCGCGGCTGGGGTGACGGGCAGTGGCTTCGTCGCATTGGTGGCCACGCTCACGGTCATGCCTGATCTGCCGGTGGCCGGCGTTGCACTGATCGTCGGGATCGATCGCTTCATGTCCGAAGCACGGGCGCTCACCAGCACCATCAGCAACGCAGTGGCCTGCATCGTGGTCTCGATCTGGGAAAACGCTTGCGACCGAGACGTGCTGCGGCGCGAACTGGTGGCGAACTACGCCAGCACCGAGCACGAACTCGAAGGGCCGACGGGTGACTTGGCGTTGCCGCTCGGCCACCCCGGCACGGCACACTGAAGATTGGGCGGCTTGACAGGGCTGTACAACCCTGCCCAGGACCGACCCGGAATGGCAGGCGCGATGTCGAGCGGCTGCCGGCAGCGGGTTGCCGACTCTTCACGCCGAGCTGCGTTTTTTGCCGGCCTGGCCGCGGCGGCCCTTCATCTCGGAAAAGAACTCGAAGAACTGCAGCGCCGCCGGTGAGAGGGTGCGGCCCTTGCGCCGGATCAGGCCCACCTTGCGACTGACGATCGGTTCGACCAGCGGCACGCTGACCAATAGCGGGTGGTCGGCCCCCGGCATCGCGATCGACGGAACCGCCGCGACGCCGAGCCCGGCTTCGACCAACCCCAGCATCGTCGTGACGTGCTGCGCCTCGTAGATCGCCTGCGGGCGCCCTGGCAAACCTGAAAGCGCCTGGTCCAGCAGCAGGCGATTCCCGGAGGCCTTGCTCACCGAGATGTAGTCGTACTGCGCCAGTTCCGCCCATCTCACCTTCCGTTTGCCTGCGAGAGCATGGTCGCGGCGGCAGGCGGCGACGAAGCGCTCTTCCATGAGCGGCTGGAACTCGATGTCGGGCTCCTGGCCTCCGATGAAGTTCAGTCCGAAATCCGCTTCTCCGCGCGAGACCGCGGCCAGCACCTCGTTCGCACTCGCATCGAACACCTTGACCCGAACCTTCGGGTAGCGCTCGTGGTAGCGCGAGATCACCTGCGAGACGAAATAGTAGACCGTCGACGGCACACAGGCGATGGTGACCTCGCCCATGCGCGTCGCCGCCACGCCGCGGATGCCCAGCAGCGTGAGGTCCAGATCGTCGAGCAACTGCTGCACCTTCCGGTCGAAATCGCGCCCGACCGCCGTCAGGCTCACCCGCCGCGTGGTCCGCTCCAGCAGCCGTACTCCGAGCGCTTCTTCCAGCTTCTCGATGCGCCTGCTGAAAGCCGGCTGCGAGACGTGCAGCGCATCGGCTGCCTTGCGGAAACTGCTCAGCTCCGCGACGGCGCGGAACGCCTGCAGGTCGTTGAGGTTGAAGTTGATCGCCATCGTGCCGTCCTGCAGTTCGGTTGACTGATCGACAGTGTGCATCAATCGATCCTAAACATGCAATTCACAGCAATCGTCGAAGGGAGGACCATGCGTCCAGGGCCAAGGAAGCGACCTTGAACCAATCCTTCAACAAATCGGAGACATCATGGAATTTCGCAACGCACCCTTCCTGTGTGGCGTGGCCTTGGCCGCCGCGCTCGCCTGCAGCAGCGCCTTCGCCGCCTATCCCGAGAAGCCGATCACCATCGTCGTCCCGACTGCCGCCGGAGGCGCCAACGACGCGATGGCGCGCGTCATCGGCCAGGCGATGTCGGCTGCGCTCAAGCAACCGGTGATCATCGACAACAAGGCCGGCGCCAATGGAGCGATTGCCAGCGAGTTCGTGATGCGCGCGGCGCCGGACGGCTACACGCTGATGCTGGGCTACGTCGCCACGCATGCGATGAATCCCGCGCTGCAGAAGTTGCGCTACGACCCGGTGAAGGATTTCGAGCCCGTGGCCATGGTCGGCACGTCCGCGACGCTGATGGTCGCGACTCCTTCCGTCCGGGCGACCAACGCGAAGGAACTCGTCGCCGCGCTCAAGGCCGCACCCGACAAGACGAGCTATGCATCCGCCGGCAACGGCACCGCACCGCACTTCGCCGCCGAGATGTTCAAGCTCTCGACCGGCACCAGCATGCTTCATGTGCCCTACAAGGGATCGGCCCCTGCGATCACCGACACCATCGGTGGCCAGACACAGATCATGTTCCCGAGTCTCTTCACTGCCATGCCGTATGTGAAGGCCGGCAAGCTGAAGGCGATCGGCGTGGCCGGCGCCAAGCGTTCGCCGCAGATGCCGGACGTGCCGACGCTCAGGGAGCAGGGCATCGACAACGTGGATGTCTCGCAGTGGTACGGCATCTTCGCGCCGGCCAAGACCCCGAAGCCCGTGATCGAGCAACTCAACAAGGTGCTCAATGCGGCTCTGGCTGACAAGGGCGTCATCAAGAAACTGGAGGACCACGGCGCCGAGGTGGAAATCATGACCACCGAGCAAATGCGCACCTATGTGCAGCAGGAGCAGGTCAAGTGGAAGAAGGTGGTCCAGGCTGCAAAGCTTTCGGCCGACTGAGATGAGCAGGACCATTCCCTGCGTGCTGATGCGTGCGGGTACTTCGCGCGGCCCCTTCTTCCTGCGGGAGTGGCTGCCTGAAAGCGACGAGGAGCGCGACCAGGCGCTGATCGGCGCCATCGGGGCCTCCGATCCGCTGCAGCTCGACGGCGTCGGCGGCGGCAGCAGCCTCAACAGCAAGGTCGCCATCGTTTCCAGGTCAAGGGAACCGGGCTGCGATCTGGACTACCTGTTCGCGCAGGTGGGGGTCGGACACCGTTCGGTCGACACCCGGCCGAACTGCGGCAACATGCTGTCGGGCGTCGCGCCCTTCGCGATCGAGCAGGGGCTGGTCGAGGTGCAGGACGGCGTCACGCGGGTACGCATCTTCAACGTCAACACGCGATCGCGCATCGATGTCACCGTCAGGACGCCCGGCAGGCGCGTCACGTACGAGGGAGACGCACGCATCGATGGCGTGGCCGGCACGGCAGCACCGATCCTCCTGAACTTCCTGGATGCCTGGGGCGCGGTGACAGGCAAGGTCTTTCCGACCGGCCGGCGCATCGACACGATCGACGGCGTCGAGGTGACGTGCATCGATGCAGCGATGCCGCTCATGATCGTGCGCGCGCATGACCTCGGCGTCAGCGGCGGCGAAAAGCCGGCAGCCCTTGATTCGAATGCGGGATTGCTGGAGCGGCTTGAAAACCTGCGCCTGCAGGCTGGCCACTTGATGGGACTCGGGGATGTATCAGGTAGCGTCATTCCCAAGCCGGTGCTGGTCAGTGCGGGAGACTCGCCGGACAGCATTACCTCGCGCTACTTCACTCCGCTGCGCTGCCATGCTTCGCATGCGGTCACGGGTGCCATCGGTGTTCTCAGCGCCTTTGCGCTTCCGGGCACCGTCGCAAGCGCAGCTGCTCGCGAGCCAGGTCGTCACAACCTGGTTCTTCTGCACCCCGCAGGGCAGATCGACGTGGAGGTCGAGCTTGAAGGCCGAGCGGACAAAGCAACGGTGAAATCGGCGGCGCTGGTGCGTACCGCCAGAAAGATCATGCAGGGCGAGATGCAGTTGCCCGACTATGTCTTCACGCGGCCTGAACCCGTTGCACGTCGATCGGCCACGTTCCCGTGCAAACCCGTCACGATCATCGTGCCGACGCGTGCCGGCGGCGGCAACGACGCGATGGCCAGGATCATCGCGGCCGAACTGAAGCCCCTGCTCGGCCAGGAAGTTCTCGTGGACAACCGGGCCGGCGCAAATGGTGCCATCGCGAGCGAGTTTGTGGCTGGGGCGGAACCGGACGGCCACACCCTCATGTTCGGCTACGTGGGCACCCACGCCATGAACCCCGCACTCCAGAAGCTGGGCTATCACCCTGTCAAGGACTTCGAACCGGTCGGCTTGATCGGCTCGTCTCCGACCTTGATGGTGGCCAACCGGCACGCCGGCTTCGACGACGTGCGCAGCCTTCTGCAGCGCCTGCGCAGCGAGCCGGGCACGATCACCTATGCGTCGGCCGGTGACGGTACGCCGCCACACTTCGCGGCGGAGTTGTTCCAGCTCAACACGGGCACGAAGATGGAAGGCAGAAGCTACGAGGGTGCAGCGCCTGCCATCGTGGACACGCTGCACGGTCGCGCGCAGGTCATGTTCCCGAGCCTGTTCACGGCCCATCCCTTCATCCTCGACGGCCGGCTGCGCGCCCTTGCCGTCGCAGCCCCGGCGCGTCTCCAAGCACTGCCTTCCGTGCCAACGCTCTCGGAAGCAGGCATCGAAGGGGTCGATGTCTCGCAGTGGTACGGCCTGTTTGCCCCGGCACGCACCTCGCCCGCAGTCATCGCACAGATCAACCGGGCCCTGAACGAGGTTCTTGCCAATCCGCAAGTCGTCGCTCGATTCGAACGCCAAGGCGCGAGCGTCGAGGCCGGTCCTCCCTCTGCGCTGCAAGAACGCGTTCGGCGCGAGTTCGATCGTTGGCAGGACGTGGTGGCCGAGGGCGGCCTGGCGCCGCGAGACATCCGCCTGCTTGCGGCGGATTGACCCGCCGAATCATCGAGACCGGCGCTCGTTGCCGAATCCTCTTGCGCAAGTTGCCGCATTCACCGCCGGCTTCGCGAGGCGCCGGTCAGCGCCGATCCTTGATGTCCTTGATGAGCTGCTTCATTTCCGCGATCTCACGCACTTGCGCGTCGATGATTCCGTCTGCGAGCTTGCGCACACGCGGATCCGTGATGTGTGCCCGCCTGCTAGTCATGATGGCTATCGAATGGTGTGGAATCATCGCCTTCATATAGGAAACCTCGTCCACCGTTGCTTGGCTCCGAACCAACCACAACGATGCGACAAAGACCACCACGCCACCGACAGCGATGAGCAAATTGGCGGTGCGGTTCTGAAGCATGTGCGTCATGAACGCCAACATGATGATGGCCATGACGGCGCCCATCAACAGCGCCATGTAAGCACGCGTCTCGCTGAAGAACACGTGATCCAATTCATAGGTATTCAAGTACATCAAGCCGAACATGACCACTGTCGACACAGCGACCATCGCAGCAAAACGTCGATAAGCATTCATCTTGCTCCCCATGAGTGGCGAAGCGAATCCTCTTGGCATCCGTCGGCTGCCGATGTGGCTAAACGGAGCATTGAGCTGTAGGCAGCCAGCGATGAGGTAGCAGCTTCTCGATCCGGCGGTTTGCTTGCATCGGAAGCCGGGTGAGGACGTCGTTGAGGTAGGCCCAAGGATCGTGCCCGCCCGAGCGGCGCCAGTGGTCGGGCCGCGTCTTCCTCGAACCGCTTCTGCCGGTCGGCAGACACTCCCAGCCCAACTTTCCCGGCAGGCATGCTGTCCTCACTTCGCCTTCAGATACTCGCGCACCTTGTCCGCCTGGTTGCTCACCGCGGCGACTGCCTTGCGCAGCTCTTCCTCCGTGACACCGAGCGACCTGGTCCAGTCCCTGACCTCGTAGTCTTCATTGACGTTGATGCGGGTGCGGTCCTGGCCGCCCACCTTGGTCTTGTCGTCTGCCATGTTGTCTTGCTCCTTCAGCCAGTCGACTGGGTCGGGTTGCCAGCGCCGCTCGAGCGCCGACAAATCCTGAATGACTCTGACCCTGTCGTCTCGGCTCTTCATGCAGGTAATTGGCGCATTTGCCTGACAGGGGCTTTGTAGGAAGACGCCAGGCCTGGATGCCCATGATCCAACTACGAGGGCTTTCCCAATGCTCCTGGACGAGCGACCTGGAGGAGCGGGGTTGGATCTATGAGCTCAAGTCGCTTATAATGGTCGAACCATTTAAATAGAAATTCCAGTGCCGCGAGACCACTGTGCTCGACTCAAAGCACGGCACATGAGTTTTCTCGTGACCCGTTCCGACCGCCCACCGACCTTGCGGGGCCGCCACGTCCATGCCCTCTGGAGCCGCCATGCTGATCCATCTCTTCAATGGCGTCGTCTACGGCGCGCTGCTGATCATCATGTGCTCGGGCCTGGCACTCATTTACGGCCTGCGCCGCGTGATCAACTTCGCGCATTGCGCATCGTTACGCCGCGTTCCGCTGGGAGCGCCTCTGCCTTGCCGCGTGCTGCAGATGCCTGTTCGCAAGGAGGTCGAACTGGCTTCGCACAAGATGGGCGTCGACGTGCCGCTGAACAAGACCTTTGCGACCGCATGGAAGGCGAAGTTCAACCGCCTGCCCACGGACAACGAAGGGCAGTCGTATAACGCGATGCTGGTCATGTTCGAGTGCGTGAAGAAGTCCGGCAGCGTGAAGCCCGCGGACGTCGCGAAGGCCGTGCGCGGCATGACGCTCGAGACGCTCTATGGCCCGGCCACCAAGCGCGCCCAGGACAACCAGCTTGTGCTGCCGACCTATTCGGCGCGTGCCAAGGTCGCGGACGGCGTGCTGCGGCCGGAGATCGAGCAGCGCTTCGACCCTTCGCTTACGCCTGCACCGTCGCCGCTGTGCAAGCTGTGACATCGTGCCCGCTTCGACCGTCCGGACACGACCATCTGCATCAGGAGACACGCTCATGCTGAACCGTCGACACCTTCTTTCGCTCGGCGCGTCCGCGGCGCTTCCGCTGCGGGCCTTCGCACAGGACCCGTGGCCGGCGAGGTCGATCCGCGCCGTCAACCCCGGCGCCGCGGGAGGAACCAATGACGTCCTGACGCGGCACCTCCTGGAGCCGCTTGGCAAGCTGCTCGGCCAACCGGTCATCCTCGAATCCAAGGCTGGCGCGGGTGGGGTGATCGGCACGCAGTTCGTCGCCCAGCAACCTGCAGACGGCTACACGATCCTGACGCACCACAACGGTTTCATCACGGCGCCGCTGGTCAGTGCCAATGCCAATTACGACGCACTCAAGGACTTCGTGCCGCTTTCCCTGCAAGGCACCAGCCCGCTGATCCTGATCGCGCATCCCTCCATGCCGCCTACATTGGCAGAGTTCGTCGCGCATGCGCGCGCGAATCCCGGCAAGCTCGAGTGGGGAACGGCTGCGCTGGGCGGCGTGGGTCATCTGGCAACGGAGGTTTTCCACGACGCAACGGGCATCAAGGGGATGGTCAAGGTGGCCTTCTCGGGCTCGGCCCCTGCAACCCAGGCCCTGGTTGCAGGGCAGATCAAGTACCTGTTGTCCACGCCGACGGCCGCCACGGCCGGCCTGGTGCAGGAGGGGCGCCTGCGCTTCCTGGGCGTATCGTCTGCGGCGCGCAGTCCGCTGCTTCCGAACCTTCCAAGCATCTCGGAAGTGGCCCCGGGCTTCGCAGTCGAGGTCTGGTTCGGCCTCCTCGCACGGGCGGGCACGCCTCCCGCCGTCGTTGCCAGGCTGGCCGATGCAATCGCCAGCGTGATCTCGCAACCCGACATCATCGACAAGTACCGGGCCGTCAACGTCGTGGCCAGACCCGGTAGAAACGAGCTCGCCGAGCTGCTTCGCGGTGATCACCAGCTGTGGTCGAAGGTCGTTCGAGAGAAGAACATCCGGCTCGACTGATGCTGCAGCCTCGCCCGAACGTGACGCAGTGCCTCAGCTCGGCGTGATGCCCAGCCGCTTGATCAGGTCCCCCCAGCGCCTGCTGTCCGCCAGCACCAGCTTGCGGAAGTCGTCGCCATAGATTTGCGATGGGATCCCGCCGCCCTTGCGCACGGCATCCTGAAACGCGGAATCCGCCTGCATGTCCTGAATCGCCTTGCCGAGCTTGGCCAAAACGGCGGGCGACATGTTGGCCGGGCCGACCATGCCAAAGAGCTGATCCGGTAGCGCTGCAGGAGATCCGGCCTCCTTGAGCGAAGGGACGGTGGGCAGCGACGGGTCTCGGCTGTCGCCGGTCACGACCAGCGGTCTGAGCTTTCCGCCGTTGATCAGCCCCAGCGACGTGGGTACGGATGCGAAGGTGTATTGCACTTCACCGCCCATGATCGCCGCGTCGGTCTCGGGACCGGTCTTGAACGGAATGTGAACTGCTTTGATGCCCACCGCCGAATTGAATTCCTCGGCCGCCAGGTGAATGCTGTTGCCGATGCCCGAGGAACCGAAGTTGAGCGCACCGGGCCTGGACTTCGCAAGGGCGACGAACTCGGCCAGCGTGCTGACTCCGAGCTGCGGCGAGACCACGAGGACCTGACGCGAAGTCTGGATCAGGCCCAGGTAGGTGAACGAACGCTCGACCTCGTAGCCGGGGCTCTTGATCAGGTGCGGCGCCGAGGTCAGCGCCGTGCTCGTGCCCATGCCGATGGTGTAGCCGTCCGGCGCAGCCCTGGCGACGTGAGCCAAGCCGATGGTGCCCGAACCGCCGAGCTTCAGATCCACGATGACGTTGCCGTTCAGCCGGTTGTTGAGTTGCACGACGATAAGACGCGCCAGGAAGTCGACTGCACCACCGAAAGGCGAGACGAGGGTGATCGGCTTCTCCGGATAGCTTCCCTGCGCCAGGCCGGTCAGCGGCATGGCTGCAAGCGAGGCGGCGGCCAGGCCGCCCGAGATGATGGCGGTTCTGCGGCTGACGAATAGGCGGTCGGTCATGGCTTTCCTTCTGCAGGGCGGTTTGACCGAATTAGTTTAATGGGTGGACCAATCAATAGTTGTTATTACTTACCCGAACGACGGGGCCGCGACTGCCGACAGAAGCGCGAAGATCGTCACGAGGATGACCCAGTACGGCCAAGCACCGTCGACCAGTAGCTGCGCGCGCGGTCCATGTGGCGCAGGATCAGCAGCTGCCCTTTGGCGGAATCTCGCGCCGCAACGTGTTCCAACAGGCGGCGGTGTTCGCTCAGCGAAGCCTCTGCCTGGAAAAGATCCTCGAACATGAGTTCCCTGCGCTGCCCGGTGAAGCGGTAGAACGCATTGAGAACGCGCACCAGTACCGAGTTGTGGGTCGCACCGACCAGTGCGACATGGAAATCGGTGTCGTCCGAAGCCATATTGCCGCCATGCGCGAGCACCTCCTGTGTACGGCTCAGCACGTCGGCCATTCGCTCGAGGTCTTCATCGGTGCGCCGCTTGCAGGCCAGGCCGACCGCCAGCGTCTCGAGATGCGCCCGGACTTCCATCGTCTCGGCAACCTCGGTCGCTGTCGGCGAGCCGCCGAGTTCGGTCAGCAGGATCAGGGCCTCGAAGCTGCCTTCGCGCGCCACATGACGCAGGTAGATGCCCGAGTTCGGACGCGATTCGACGATGCGCAGCGCCGCCAGCGTCGCCAGCGCCTCGCGCACCGCGTTGCGGCCGACACCGAGCCGGTCGGCCAGATCCCGCTCCGAGGGCAGGCGGTCGCCTGGCTGCAACCGCCGATCCTGCAGGTACGAGAGGATGCCGGCGATCACGGTGCTGCCGCTGTTCTCGCGCGATTCGCCGGCGGGTGGTTCGATCCGGTTGGCCATCGCGCCTGTTCCTCGTCAGAGATCGAGCACCAGCGTCTTCGAACGCGCGCCGGAGCAGCAGATCATCATCGACTGGTTGGAACGCCTTTCCTCGTCGCTGAGGAAGTCGTCGCGGTGATCGGGTTCGCCCTCCAGTACCGCCGTGCGGCACGTCCCGCAGACGCCTGCGGTGCACGCATAGGGTACGTCGATCGAATGGTCGAGCAGGGTGTCGAGAATCGTTTTGCCCGGCGCCACCGTGAGGCGCTCGCCGCTGCGCTTCAGGATCACGTCGTAGCCGCCCTCGGTCGCGGCTTCGCTGCTGGCGGCGAAGCGCTCGAAATGCACGGTGTGCGCGGGCCGGCATGCACAGGCGTCGAGGAAGGCGTCGATCATGCGGGCCGGGCCGCAGCAGTACAGGTGACAGTCGGAAGGTGCATCCCGGACGATTGCCGCGATGTCGACGCGGTCGATGCGCGAGGAACCGAAGCAGAAGTCGACTTCGCCGGTACCGCTGCCCATCACCCTGAGTTCATCGACGAAAGCGGTTTCGGCCGGCGATCGGCTCGCATAGTGAAGGCGCCAGCGGCGGCCGAGCGCATCGAGCCGGCGCAGCATCGACATCACCGGCGTGATGCCGATGCCGCCGGCGATGAAGATGGATTGCGGCGCATCCTCCGCCAGGGGAAAGTCGTTTCCGGGCGGGCTGGTGCGCAACACGTCACCCACCCGCGGCGTCGAATGCATCCAGGTCGAGCCGCCGCGGCTTTCGGCTTCGCGCTGCACTGCGATCAGGTAGCGATCCGTGTCCGATGGGGCATTGGCGAGGGAGTAGCTGCGCACCATGTCGTGCGCGAGATGCAGGTCGATGTGCGAACCGGCGGTGAACTGCGGCAGGGGCGCATCCGTGGCGGACACCAACTCGTAGGACGCGATGCCCTGCGCTTCCAGCCGTATCTGCCGCAGGCGGACGTCGATCAGGGGCGCGTTCATGTCAGGGGGTGTAGCCGAAGTCGGCGCCCAGCTTCGCGACCATCAGTTCGCGTCCGGACTCGCTCCACGACTCGCCTGCCGGCACCGTCAGCGATACGGCGCGCACCATCGCAAGGGCGGGGTCGTCGATGCGCGGCGGGCGCTGCTGGCGCGCCGTGAGGTTGCGCGCCGTCTCCAGCAGCAGGCGGCGCGTCATCGCGATGCCGGTATCGCTCATGCCGAGGTGCTCTTTGGAGCGGTCGTAGATCGGTGCAACGCCCGACTGGCAGGCGGCATCCTGCACCCACAGTCCCGGCAGGCCCGAAAACCAGGTCTTGATCTGCGCGTCGTAGTCGAACAGGAAAGCGCTCTGCAGGTTGAACCGGGTCCAGTACTTCGCGTAGGGCTCGGTGGCGGGGCGCGGCGCATAGGCGTTGGCGCTCGGATGCCCGGTCTCCCGGCCCGCGTGCCCGCTGTCAAACAGCTTGCGGGTCTTCTCGTAGAACTTCTGCGTCGGATGGTAGGAGAACATGATGCACAGCGTGTGGTGGTCGTCGATGGGGACCCACGCGTGGCCGCTCAGTTCCGGGTACTGCGATTGCGGGGGCACCAGCGTATAGAAGGGCAGCAGGAACTGGTTGACCCGCCAGTAATGCGTATTCACGTCGAGCACGCGGCGGGAGGCGATGCTCATGCCGAAATCCTGGCGCTTGCATTCGAAGGTGGGACGCAGGTCCTTCTTCGCCACCCAATCGCTGATGGCGCCCTGCGAGTCGATGCGGCCGTGCAGGATGGCTGCGTGCGCCGAATCGATCTCGCCTTCGACCGCCTGCAGCCAGTTGCACTCCTGGACGCGAAAGCTCACATAGACGTTTTCCTCCGGAACGAGGTTCCATTCCATGTCGGGCAGAGGCGGCAGATGGTCGCGGTCCGGACCCATGTAGGTCCAGACGATGCCGTTGCGCTCGCGGCAGGGGTAGTTCTTGATGCGCACCGTCTCCTTCAGCCGACTCTGCGGCGGTTCGGCAGGCGTGTCGACGACGTGGCCCTCGACGTCGAACTTCCAACCGTGATAGATGCAGCGCACGCCGCAATCCTCGTTGCGGCCGAACACCAGGGGGGCACCGCGGTGCGGGCAGGCGTGATCGATCAGCCCGACCCTGTTCTCGCTGTCGCGAAAGGCGAGCAGTTCCTCGCCGAGCAGGCGCACGCGCTGCGGCTGCCCGTTGGGCGAAAGGTCCTTCGAGGGCAGGAACGGAATCCAGTAGAGGCGCATCAACTGCCCCATCGCGGTGCCTGCCGAGACGCGCACCAGTGTTTCGTTGTCTTCGTGAGTGAGCATGGTTCTCTTGCGTTCTGGTTGACCGGTTTGGTCCTACCAATTGTCCACGGCTGAAGTCCTGTCGTCAATTGATTTTAGAAATGGTATAACCATTCATATTTGCTGTCCGATCGGAGATCTTCTTGCAATCCAAACAACCCGTCGCGCTGGTCGCAGGTGCCAGCGGGATCGTGGGGACGGGCATCGCGCAGCGGCTCGTAGCCGACGGCTGGCGCGTTCTCTGCGCCTCACGCTCGGGAGGCGGCGACATACCCGGGACCGAGGGCATCGCGGTCGACCTGATGGATCCACAGGCCTGCCGGAAGGCGCTTTCGCCGCACGCGGCCATCAGTCATGTCTTCTACGCCGCCTACCAGCAGGCAGAGAGCCGGTCGGCCGAAGTCGCACCCAATCTCGGCATGCTTCGCAACCTTGTCGAGGCCGCGAGCGCCGCGGCATCGGACCTGCAAAAGGTGGTGCTCGTCACCGGCGCCAAGTTCTACGGCATCCAGTGGGGCGCTGTGCAAACGCCGTGCCGCGAGACGGATGCGCGGCAACTGCCGCCCAATTTCTACTACGACCAGGAGGACTTCCTGCGCCAGGCGCAGCGTGGGCAGGAATGGTCCTGGGTCAATCTGATACCTCCGTTCGTCTCCGGCTTCGCGGTCGGCAATCCGATGAATCTGGTGCTGGGCGTCGGCATCTACGCTGCCGTCTGCAAGGAGCTGGCGCTGCCGTTGCGATTTCCCGGCAGCGCAGGTGCCTACGATGCCTTGCACCAGATCGCCGATGCCCACCAGATCGGCGCGGCCGCAAGCTGGGCCGCGAAGGCCGACGCGGCGGCCAACCAGGCCTACAACGTCGCGAACGGCGATGCCGCGCGCTGGCGCAATACCTGGCCGGTGATCGCTGCGGGTCTGGGCATGGAAGCGGCCGAGCCCAAGACCATGCCCCTGGCGGACGTCATGCCCGACCAGCAGGCCGTGTGGGATCGCATTGCGCAACGGCACGGCCTGCGCAGCATCGACATCGCGAAGATCGTCAATTGGGCATGGGTGGACTACATGCTGCGGATGTCGCACGACGTGCTGCTCGAAACCGGCAAGATCCGGCGCGCCGGGTTCCATGAATGCCTCGAGACCGATCGCGTCTTTGTGCAACGTCTGCGCGAGTTGCAGGAACACAAGGTGATTCCGCGATGAACGCGCGACACCGCAAGACCGCGAACCTGACGCTGGGCTTCCTGACCCTGGGCGCGCAGGCCGCGCCGCTGGACATCATCGACGCCGCCGCGCAGGCCGGCTACGGCGCCGCGGGACCGCGCGTCAGCGGGCGCTATCCGGGCGATGCCTGGCCGTCGGTCGATGCCGATCCTTCGGCATTCGCGAAGATCCGCGAGGCCGCTGCCGAAAAATCCATTCGCGTCTCGAGCATCAGCGGCTACTACCTCTCGCCGCAGGTGCGGCCCTCGCACCTGAGGGCGAATGTCGAGGCGGCCAGAGCAGTGGGCGCGCCGATGATCCTGCAGGGCTGCTTCGAGGCGGATCATGCCCGCGTCGCCGAGTTGCTGCGCGACTATGCAGCCGCCGCTGCCGATGCGGGCATCCGGATCGCGCTCGAGTTCATGCCGATGAGCGGGCTGAAGACCATCGAGCAGACGCGCACGGTCATCGCGGCCAGCGGCGCGGCCAACGTCGGCATCCTGGTCGATACGTTGCACCTCGCGCGCTCCGGGGCCACGGCCGCCGATATCGCCGCGCTGGACCCCGCCAGCATCTACCTGACGCAGCTCAGCGATGCGCCCGCACAGCTGGACGCCGGCAGCACGCTGTTCGACGAGGCGATGTCGGGGCGGCTGTATCTCGGCGACGGCGGGCTCGACCTCGCGGCCGTGGTGAATGCGCTCCCGGCCGATGCAGAGCTCGAACTGGAGACGCCGGTCGTCGCGCACGAGAGACTGCCGCCAGCGCAGCGGGCGCGGCACGCCGCGGAAGCGGCGCAACGCTTTTTCGACCGCCACTTTCCGACCTTCATGGAGAACGAACGATGAGCCAGCAGCAGACTACTTTCGGTGTCGACGCCCTGAAGGAGCGCGTCGCGGTGATCACGGGCGCGAGCGGCGGATTGGGCGGCGCGATGGTTGCGCGGCTCGCGGCGATGGGTGCCCGCGTGGTCGCCGTCGATCTGCAGGCTCCGGAGAACCCACTGGCCGCGCTCTCGCTCGCCTGCGACATCACAGACGAAGCGGCGATCGAAGCCATGGCCGACGCAGTCAAGACCAGGTTCGGCCGTTGCGACATCCTGGTGAACAACGCCGGCATCATGGCGCCCGTCATCCCGCTCGAAGAACTGCCGGCCGAGGTGTGGGACCGGGTCATGAACGTGAACCTGCGGGGCTCCTTCCTGTGCGGCAAGCATCTCGCGCGCATGATGCTCGCGCAAGGCGCGGGTGCCATCGTCAATCTCGCGTCCATCGGGGCGCGCGTTCCGAACGACATCGGCCCCTACGGCCCTAGCAAGGCCGGCGTGCTTGGCCTCACTCACCAGATGGCGGTGGAATGGGGCTCGCGCGGCATCCGCGCCAACTCGGTCAGTCCGGGCATGATCCGCACGCCGATGTCCGAGCATTTCTATCAGAACGAGAAGCTGCACCAGGGCCGCATCAAGGCGGTACCTACGGGCCGCATCGGGCGGGCCGACGACATTGCGGACGCGGTCGCGTTTCTCGTGAGCGACGCGGCCTCTTACATGAACGGCCAGGACATCATCGTCGACGGCGGCTTCATGCGCACCGCGCTGATGAACGTGCAGCCGGCGGTATTTGCCTGAGCCGCCGGCCGACTTGCTTTCAGGCTGCTTTCTGCGGCCCGCGCACCAGGCGGCCCGGCGAGGCGCCGGTCGACTCGCCATCGACATAGGTGAGCACGCCCGACAGGATGGTCGCGCTATAGCCGCTGGCCTTCTGCAGCAACCGCTTGCCGCCGGCAGGCAGGTCGTCCACCACGTAGGGCTTGCCGAGCGCGAGCCGATCGAAGTCGATCACGTTCAGATCGGCCTTCATGCCGGCGCGCACCAGGCCGCGGTCGTTCAATCCGACGGTGCCGGCCGGGTCGCTGGTATAGCGGCGCACGAGCTCCTCGACCGCCTGGCGTCCGCTCGCACGGTCGCGTCCCCAGTGAGTGAGCAGGTAGGTGGGAAAGCAGGCGTCGGTGATGAAGCCGACGTGCGCGCCGCCATCGCCGAGGCCGATCATGGCGTTGGGGTGGTTGAGCATCTCACGAGTGGGTTCGCAGACGAACTCGTTGAAGCCGGTGAAAGTCGCGTAGAGGAAACCGCTGCCTTCATCGTCGAGCAGCATGTCGTACGCCACCTCAGCGCCGTTGCGGCCTTCGCGCCTGGCGATGGAGGCAATCGACGATTCCCTCGGCGGCTCGTAGCTGGGAGGGTCGCCCAGCAGGAACATGTGCTCGTACATCTCCTCGAAGCCCATGCGCTCGAATAGGGGGAAGGTGCTTTCCTTGTACGGGTCTTCGCTCAGGATGCGGCGTCGCACCTCGGGGTCGCGCATCCGTGCCACGCGCTCGGCCAACGGCAGGTGCGCGATGGCGCGGTAGCTCGGCGTGCCGGCGAAGGGATTCTGCGTGCCGGTGAGGCCGAACAGCGAGCCGATCGGACGCGGCGCGGTGACCGGTCGCATGCGCAGGCCTTCGGCGGCCGCCTGATCCGACAGGTCGAGCAGCTCGCGCCACACTTCGTTGCGTTCGCCGTGGCGCTGGTTGAGCGAGAACACGCAACTGCGGCCGGAGCGTTCGACCAGCCGGCGCAGCATGCCGAACTCGGCGGCGGGTGTCGGTTGATCCCAGTCCGAGACGAACTCGATCTGCCCGTGGCCCGCGTCGGCGAGCCCCATCGCGATGCCGGTGAGCTCCTCTTCCTGCGCGCGGAGCATCGGCGTCGGGTCGCCATTCACCGTCTTGTGGCTCACGGTGCGCGAGGTGGTGAAGCCGAAGGCACCGGCTCGCATCGCGTCGGCGGTGAGCTCGCGCATCTGTGCGATGTCGGCTTCGGTCGCGTCCTCCAGGCGCAGGGCGCGCTCGCCCATCACATACACGCGCAACGGTCCGTGCGGCAGCTGCGCGCAGACGTCGATGTCGCGCGGCTGCGCCTCCAGTGCATCCAGGTAGTCGGAAAAGCTCTCCCAGTTCCAGCGCAGTCCTTCGGACAGGCAAGGGCCGGGAATGTCCTCGACGCCTTCCATGAGCTCGATCAGCGCATCGCGGTCGGCCGGACGCACGGGCGCGAAGCCGACGCCGCAGTTGCCCATCACCACCGTGGTCACGCCATGCCACGAGCTGGGTGCGAGCTGGGTGTCCCAGATGGCCTGGCCGTCGTAGTGGGTGTGGATGTCGATGAAGCCGGGCGTTACCAGCTTGCCGCGCGCATCGATCTCCTGCGAACCGCAACCTTCGACCTTGCCGACGACCGCGATCCTCCCGTCCTTCACCGCGACGTCGGCGCCGAATGCGGGCGCGCCGCTGCCGTCGACCACCTGGCCGTTGCGGATCACCAGGTCGAACTCGGATCTCATGCCCTTGTGCTCCTTCATTCCGCGACGATTCCGCCGGCTTCGATGACAGGGCGCCAGCGCGCCGTCTCCTTCGTGATCTGGTCGACGAAGTACTTCGAACTCGTGTCCGGCGCCGCCTGGGTGGACAGCGTCTTCAACTGCGCCTGAACGATCGGTTCGGCCAGAGTCGCGGCGGTTTCCTTGTTCAGCCTGGCCAGGATCTCCCGTGGCGTGCCCTTCGGAGCGAACAGTCCATAGAACGATTCCATGACGAGGTCGGGCATGCCGAGTTCGGCCGTGGTGGGGATGTCCGGCGCGGCCGCCACGCGCTTTCTGCTCAGCACGCCGAGCGCGCGCATCTTGCCGGCCTGCACGTGTGGCAAGGCGGACAGGTCGCCGAACACCACCGAGGTCTCGCCGCCCAGCAGGCCCATGTAGGCAGGGCTGCCCCCCTTGTAGGGCACATGGACCATCTTCGAGCCGTTGAGCTGGTCGAACAGCGCCGGCATGAGGTGATACGTCGAGCCGTTGCCCGCCGAGCCGTAGGTCAGCTTGCCCGGGTTCGCCCTGGCCTGTGCACGCAAGTCGGCGAAGTCCTTGATCGGGCTGTCGGCCTTGACCACGATGACGTTGCCGCTGGTGTAGACCATGGCCACGTGTTCGAAGTCCTTGATGGGATCGAAGGGCAGTCCCTTCATCATCGATGGCAGCAGCGTCGACGTGCTGTTGGTGCCGAGCATGATGGTGTAGCCGTCCGGCACCGCGGCTTTCAGCGCCTGGAAGCCGACGACCCCGCCGCCGCCCGGCCTGGCGTCAACGTAGACCGTCTGCCCCAGCCGCTGCGAAAGGCCCTCGGCCAGCACGCGCGCGAGGTTGGCCCCCAGCCCGCCGGTGGCGAAGGGCCACAGCATGCGGATCTGCTTGTCGGGGTAGTCGGCCGCGAAGGCGGGCGCCTGCGCCGCCACGGCCGCGGCTGCGAGGGTCTTGAGAGCCGTACGTCGCTGCATTCCGAAACTCATGTGTGTCTCCTTCGATCTGTGCAAGGCCCGGCGTTCAGCCGGGTGCGCGCTGCGGTCCGCGCACCAGCCGGCCGGGCAGGGCGCCGCTGGGTTCGCCGGCCCGATAGATCGGCGTGCCCGAGACCACGGTCGCCACGTAGCCGTTGGCGCGCTGCAGCAGGCGCCGACCGCCGGCAGGCAGGTCGAACTGCATGTGCGGCGCAGCCATGCCCAGTGCGTCGGGATCGATCACGTTGATGTCGGCCTTCATGCCCGGCGCGATCACGCCGCGGTCGTACAGGCCCACGGCGCGGGCGGTGTCCGAGGTCTGGCGCTTGATCAGCCATGACAGGTCGAAGCGTCCGGTCGCGTTGCCCCAGTGGCTCAGCATGAAGGTCTGAAAGCTCGAATCGCTGATCAGGCCGACGTGCGCGCCGCCGTCGCCGAGGCCGATCACGGTGTTCGGGTCGGCGATCATGTCCCCGCAGGCTTCGAGGCTGCGATCGGCATAATTGGCGAAGGGCGAGTACAGCATTCCATGGCCGCCGTCGGCCATCATCAGCTCGTAGGCGACCTCGCCCGGCGCACGACCTTCGCGCGCAGCGATCGCGGCGACCGACGACTCCGGGCCCGGGTCGTAGTTCGGCGGATTGCCGAACGCGAAGATGTTCTCGAACTCGACCAGCCGCTCCCCGAGCGGCGTGGTGGCGTTGTCCTGGATCTCGCGCAGCAGCGCTGCACGCCGGCCGGGCTCGCGCATCAGCGCGACGCGCCGCTCGAGCGGCAGCTCGGCGAGCACCTGGTAGCTCGGGCATTCGGAGAACACGTTGCGGCTGCCTTGCAGTCCCAGCAGCACGCCGACGCCGCGCGGCGCCACCTGCGCCACCATCCGCAGACCCTCGCTGTTGGCCTGCTGCGTGAGCTCGAGGATGCGCGTCCAGCCGCGCGGATTCTTGTGCTTCTGCATCAGCGAGAAGGACAGCGGCCGTCCCGAGGCTTCCACCAGTCGCCGCATCAGCTGGAATTCGCCGTCCACGTCCTCCCCGTCGAAGTCGGTGATCATCTGCAGCACGCCGCTGCCGGCGTCCTTCACGCCCATGGCGATGGCCATCAGCTCTTCTTCGGCCGCCTTCAGAGTAGGCGTAGGCGTGCCCTTCACCGACTTGTGGTTGATCGAGCGCGAAGTAGAGAAACCGATCGCCCCCGCGCGCATCGCATCGGCCGCGAGTCTGCGCATCTCGGCGCGGTCGGCGGCGGTGGCCATCTCCAGCCGCGAGGCGCGCTCGCCCATCACGTAGACGCGCAGCGCGGCATGCGGCAGCTGGGCACCGTAGTCGATGTCGTGCGGCTTGCGCTCCAGCGCATCGAGGTAGTCCGCGAAGCTTTCCCAGGCCCAGTCGAGTCCTTCATGCAGTGCCACGCCCGGAATGTCCTCGACGCCTTCCATCAGCTCGATCAGCCGCTCGCGGTCCTGCGGGCGCACGGGCGCGAAGCCGACGCCGCAGTTGCCCATCACCGCCGTGGTCACGCCGTGCCAGCTCGACGGCGCGAAGCACTGGTCCCAGACTGCCTGGCCGTCGTAGTGGGTGTGGATGTCGACGAAGCCGGGCGCGACGATGCAATCGCGCGCATCGATCTCCTCGCGGCCGGTCCCTTCGACCTTGCCGATCTGAACGATGCGGCCGTCCGTGATCGCCACGTCGGCCTCGACGAGGGCGGCGCCCAAGCCATCAGCGATGGCACCGCCGCGAATCACCAAGTCCAGAGATTTCGTCATGGCTGTCTTCCCGTCCGAGTTCGGTCGCTGCGCGGGCCGACGCGCAGCGTGGCGTCAATCGACCCGGTCTATGAATGGTAGGACCATAGTTTAGTTGATAACACAACTCATGGCAATCCGTGGCGAGAGCAGCCGGATGCGGATCAGGCCATCTCCAGGACCACCTTGCCGGTGACCTGCCGACTGGTGATGCTGCGCATGGCCTGTACCGCGCTGGCGAGCGGGTAGCTCGCGGAAACGAGCGGCCTGACGCGGCCTTCGTCGCACCAGGCGAGCACCTGTTCGAGGTTGGCGCGCGCTTCGCTCCACCAGCCGTCGCGCCATACGTCGTAGCGCACACCGATCACGTCGTAGCCCTTCACCAGCGGCATGTTGACCTTGAGCGTCGGGATACGGCCGGCGGTAAAGCCGATGACGAGGTAGCGGCCCATCCAGCCGATGGCGCGCACGGCCTCGTCGAACGCATCGCCGCCCACCGGGTCGTAGACCACGTCCACGCCCTTGCCCCCGGTCAGTGCCTTGACCTCTTCGCGCCAGTCCGGCTGCGTGTAGTCGATGGCGTGTTCCGCGCCGTGCCGAAGCGTGAGTTCACGCTTGGCGGGCGTGCTCGCCGCCGCGATCACGCGCGCGCCCATCGCCTTGCCCAGTTGCACGGTCGCGAGGCCGACGCCGCCGGCCGCGCCCAGCACCAGCAGTGTCTCGCCGGCCTGCATCCTGGCGCGCTGCCTGAGTGCGTAGAGCGAGGTACCGTAGACCACCGGAATGGCGGCCGCTTCCTGGAAGCTGACGGATGCGGGAAGGGCAAAGATGCGTTCTTCCGGCAGCACGATCTCCTCTGCGAATCCTCCGCCGTCCGCGCGCGAGACACCCATCACCCGGTCGCCGATCCGGAAGCGTGCGGCGCCCGGCGCAGTCTCCGTCACCACGCCCGCGGTCTCGCTGCCGGGAACCCAGGGCAGCGGCGGCTTGATCTGGTGCTGTCCTTCGGCCTTCAACGAATCGGGAAAGTTCACGCCCGCCGCCCGGATTGCCACGCGCACCTCGCCAGCGGCCAGCGGCCTCGAGGGCAGGTCTTCGTGGCGCAACTGATCGACCGGCGCGAATGCCCGGCAGACGATGGCTTTCATGTTTGCTCCTTATTGACTCAATGGTAAGACCATATAATATAGTCAATCCAGGACCGAGGGACCTCCATGCTCATCAAGACGCTATGCCTGGCTGCCTCGCAGCCGACTTCCGCCGCCGCCGACGCACTCGAGCGGCTGGCCGCACAAGCCCTGCGCGAGATGCCGGGCCTGCAGCAGGTGCAGGTGAACCGCGTCGTGCGCCATGTGCCCACGGACTACATCGAGAACGACAGGCCCTTTGGCGGCGTGGTGGCCGAGGCAGACGCCATCGGCGCGTCGATGGACCTGCATTTCGGCGGCCCCGCGGTTGCGCAGCAGGCGACGTCGTCCCCGGCGGGGGCGGCGCTGACCGAAGGCATTCAGGGTGTCGGCCGGCTGCTCTTCGTCCTGGACAGCGAGCCCAACGTGCCGGTTGCGTTGCGCAGCGGCGCCGTCGACGGCGGGTTCCGACGCTGGCTGCTGCTGACGCGCAAGGCCACGACCCGGGAGGCCTTCCGCGATGCCTGGTTCGGCCGCCACGCCAGCCTGGTGAGGCATCTGCCGCTGCTCGACGGCTATGTGCAGAACCTCGTGTCGGCACGCTACGACGCGAGCGGCCGGCCACTCGGCTACGAAGAGCTGCCGATCGACGGCATCGCCGAGGTGTGCTTTGCCGACGAGGAGGCCATGAACACGAGCTATGGTTCCGAGGCCCGATTGCCGCTCAGGGACGACGGGCGCGAGCTCAATGAGCGGGTGAGCACGATCCTGGTCCAGGGCAAGGTGATCAGGTGAGCACACAGCGGATCGGCTTCGTGGGCCTGGGCGACATCGGTGCGCCGATGGCAATGCGCATCCTCGATGCGGGCCATGCGCTCGCGGTCTACAACCGAACCGCATCCAAGGCACAGCCCTTCCGCGCGCGCGGCGCATCGGTCGCCGGCACTGCCGCCGAGCTGGCGAGCGATTGCGACATCGTCTTCCTCTGCGTCAGCGATACGGGGGCGGTTGAGCGGGTGGTCTTCGGCGAGGAGGGCATCGCACAGGGCGGGCGCGCGGGCCAACTGATCGTGGACCTGTCGACCATCCATCCGGTGAGGACGCAGGAGATGGCGCAGCGGCTCGCGGCCGAGAAAGCGATGGGCTGGGTCGACGCGCCGGTGTCGGGTGGTTCCGTCGGCGCGCGCGCCGGCACGCTGGCCGTGATGGCGGGCGGCAGCGCCGAGGATGTGGAGCGCGTGCGTCCGATACTCATGAGCTTCGCCGGCCGCGTCACGCACATGGGCCCGGTCGGATGCGGCATGGCGACCAAGGCGTGCAACCAGATGCTGAACTATGGCACCGGTGCGGTGGTCGCCGAGACGCTGAACTTCGCAGCCCGCTTCGGCATCGATCCGCTACTGATCCCGGAGGCGGTGGCCGGCGGATTTGCCGACTCCAACGTGCTGCGCCACTACGGCAGGTTGATGGCGGAAGGCAGCTACAAGGGCAACACGCTGACAGCGATGAAGGACATCGACATCATCCTGGACATGAGCCGCCTCACCGGAAGCGCCATGCCGGTGACGGGACTGGTCGCATCGTTCTTCCGCATGCAGATCGCTCAGGGCTACACGCTGGGTGGGCTGGCAACCCCGATGCGCATGTACGCGCAGGGGCCGCTGGTGCCGCAAGGTCTGCAACCGAAGGACGCGAGATGAGCACGAGGAACGAGGCTTTCGATCAGATGGTCGACGTGGTGGTGGTTGGCACGGGTGCCGGCGGGATGGCGGCTGCGGTGGCCGCACGCAAGAAGGGCCTGGAGGTGCTGCTGCTCGAGAAAGAGCCGCTGTACGGCGGCACGACCGCGCGCTCCGGCGGCGTGCTGTGGATTCCGAACAATCCGATCTCCACCTTCAAGCCCGAGCCCGATTCGATGGACGACGCGCGAAGCTACCTGAAGTACGAGTGCGGCGATTTCTACGACAGCGAGCGCGTCGAGGCCTTCCTCGCCAACGGCCCGCGCATGGTCGATTTCTTCGTGCGCCAGACGGCGGTGAAGCTGATCGCGCTGCCCGAATACCCGGACTACCACGCCGAGAGTCCGGGCGGCCGGATGGCGGGACGTTCGATCATGGCCGCTCCGCTCGACGGCCGCGAGCTCGGCGAGCACATCCGCTCGCTGCGGCCTCCGCTCAAGGAGATCACCTTTGTCGGCATGATGTTCAATTCGAGCGCGGAGGTCGGACACTTCTTCAACGTCACGCGTTCGTTCAAGTCGGCGGCGTATGTCGCGAAGCGCCTCGCGACGCATGCGATCGAGATGATGTTCCACGGCCGCGCGATGCGGCTGACCAACGGCAACGCGCTCGCGGCGCGGCTGGCGAAGTCGGCCTTCGATCTCGGCATCCCGATGTGGCTCGAATCGCCCGCTACGTCGCTCGTGCGTGACGGCGACCGGGTCAGCGGCGTCGTCGTCGGCAGGGGCGACGGCAGCAGCGTGCGCGTGGGCGCTCGGCGCGGGGTGGTGCTGGCGGCGGGCGGGTTCCCGCAGGACGTCGAGCGCAGGAAGAGGCTTTTTCCGCATGCACCCACTGGCCGCGAACACCTTTCGCCCGCGCCGCCCGGGAATACCGGCGACGGCCTGCGCCTGGCCGAGTCGGTCGGCGGCCGGGTCAGCGCCAACCTGCCGAACGCGGCGGCGTGGATTCCGGTGTCGAAGGTGCAGCGCGCCAATGGCGAGACGGGCGTCTTCCCGCACCTGATCGACCGCTACAAGCCCGGCATCATCGCCGTCAACCGCGCGGGCAGGCGCTTCACCAACGAATCCGACTCGTACCACGACATGGGCATGGCGATGCAGAAGCACTGCGCCGACGGGCCCGAAGTCGCCGCCTGGCTGATCGCGGACCATCGCACCATCCGCCGCTATGGGCTCGGCTTTGCCAAGCCGTTTCCGCTGCCGCTGGGGGGCCACCTTCGATCAGGCTATCTGCTGCGCGGGAAGACGCTGGCCGAGCTCGCCGCCAGGGCCGGCATCGATGGCGCGGCGCTGCAGCAGACGGTGGACGACTACAACCTCGGCGCGGAAGAAGGCAAGGACCTCCAGTTCCGCCGCGGCTGGCGCGTCTACAACCGCTTTCTCGGCGACAAGACCCATCAGCCCAATCCCTGCGTTGCGCCGGTGAAGGAGGGGCCGTTCTACGCGGTGAAGATCATCATGGGCGACCTGGGCACCTTCGCCGGCATCCAGACCGACCGATTCGCCCGTGTGCTCGACGGCGAGGGCCGCGCGGTGCCCGGCCTGTTCGCGGCCGGCAACGACGGCGCCAGCGTCATGGGTGGCGGCTACCCCGGGGGCGGCATCACGCTCGGTCCGGCGATGACCTTCGGCTTCGTGGCGGCCGAGTTCATGGCGGAGCACGGCGCGCCGGAACTTTCCGCCGCTCGGTCGCAGCCATCGATGACCATGGCCTGATGCTCCTGCATCGGTGCTTGCACGCGCGTCTCATTCCTACACGGCCGGATCTGCCGGGAGGGTAGTCTGACCTCGCTGCCTGCCGCTCAGCAGGAAGGCCAACCATGCCGACTCTGATCCTGACCATGCTGGAAGGGCGGACCCAAAGCGTTGCATTCACGCTCAAGCCGGGAAGGAACACGCTCGGCCGCAGCGGCCGCAACGATGTCGTCCTCGACTCGCTCTTCACCAGCCGCGAGCACGCGGCGATCGTCGTCGAGGCAGCCTTCACGACACTCTCCGATCTCGGCAGCCAGAACGGCAGCTTCGTCAACGGCGAGCGCGTCGAGACGCAGGTGCTTGTGGAAGGCGATGTCATCCGCCTAGGCGGCTGCGAACTGCGCTTCGTCTCGGACAACCAGCAGTTCAGCGAAGTCGAGGCGCGCGGCCCGTCGTCGGTGCCCAACTGGCTGTCCGATGAAGGCAGGGAGCATGCGCCGACGGCGCCGGATGTGCCGGCCGGCCCGCGGAAAGTCAGTCCATCGTGATGTTGTTGGCCTTGACCACCTTGCCCCATAGCGCGTGGTCCTTGCGGATGATGTCGGCCAGCGCCTGGGTGCCCGTCGTCGGCACCACGTTGACGCCGCGGATCTTCTCCTGGATCTCGGGCATGGCGACGACCTGCGCGATGGCCTCGCTCAGCCTGGCGATCACCTGCAGCGGCGTGCCGGTGCGCGCGACCAGGCCGAACCAGGTTTCGGTGTCGTAGCCGGGAACGACCTCGCTGATGCTCGGCACGTCCGGCAAGAGCGGGCTGCGCTTCGCCGTCGATACGCCCAGCACGCGCATCTTTCCTTCCTTGACGAAGCCGCTGGTCACGGAGGATGGCGTCGACAGCATGTACTTCGTCTGGCCCGACAACAGCGCCTGCGCCGCCGGGCCGGCGCCGGGGTAGGGGACCATGACCATGTCCTTGATGCCGGCCGCATCGTGGAAGGCAACCATGGCCAGCTGCCCGACGCCTCCGAGTGCCGATGCACCCCATTCCAGCTTGCCCGGGTTCGCGCGCGCGTACTGCACGAAGTCCTTCAGCGTGTCCGGCGTCGATGGATTCGTCATCAGCACCATGGGCGAGGTGCCGATCAGGCTCACCGGCACGAAGTCCTTCAGCGCATCGTAGGCCGGCTTGCGCTGGACCAGCGGCACCGTCACCAGGCCGCTGCCGTGCAGCAGGAAGGTATAGCCGTCCGCCGGTTGGCTGGCGACGTACTGCGAGGCGATGGCACCGCCGGCGCCGGCCTTGTACTCGATGACGATGGGCTGGCCCAGCAGTCTGGCCAGCGGCTCCTGCAGATGGCGGCCCAGCACGTCGTTGGTACCGCCTGCCGCAGCGGGCACGATGAAGCGCACCGGCCGGTCGGGCCAGCTTCCCTGCGCATGGATCGAGGCGGCGAAGAATGCGAGGGCCGTGAATGCGAGCAGGTTGCGGCGGTGCAGCATGGAATGTCTCCGGTTTTGGTTCCAATAGAGTATAATGGTAATACCATTTATGTTGAAGGCGGAAAGCATTCAAGGAAACCCGTATGACCAAGACCATTCCTGAACGCGTCTTCCAGGTGAAGGACGCTGGCGGCCGCGCTTACCGTGTCACCCGCTATGCCTGGCTCGACAACGTCGCTGCAGAAGGCCGGCCTGAAGAATGGAAGGAGACCTGGCATCTGCTGATGACCGAGAACGGAGGCTTCCTGGACCCGGTGGGTGAAGGGCGCTACGTGGTCGACGGCACCGGCACTGTCGTCGAGTCGGTGGACTAGCGTGATGACTCGCGCAGGCGGACCGCTGAGCGGCCTCAGGGTGGTGGAGATGGCCGGCCTCGCGCCGGGTCCCTTCGCTGCCATGATGCTCGCCGACATGGGCGCGCAGGTGCTTCGCATCGACCGACCCGATCCGGCGCCGCGCGCGATGCCGCAGCGCTTCTATTTCACAGACCGCAACCGCCGCTCGATCGCGGTCGACCTCAAGTCGCCGGATGGCGTTGCGTTGGTCAGGCGGCTCGTGGCCGGGGCGGATGCGCTCATCGAAGGCTTTCGGCCCGGCGTGATGGAGCGGTTGGGACTGGGGCCGGAAGCTTGCCTCGCGATCAATCCGAAGCTGGTCTACGGCCGCATGACGGGGTGGGGCCAGGAGGGTCCGATGGCCATGGCGCCGGGGCACGACATCAACTACATCGCGCTCGCCGGCGCACTGGAGGCGATCGGCGAGGCGGATGGCCCGCCGGTCGTGCCGCTCAACCTGGTCGGCGACTTCGGCGGCGGCGGCATGTACCTCGCCTTCGGCATCGCGTGCGCGCTGATCGAAGTCGGGCGCTCCGGCAAGGGCCAGGTCGTCGACGCGGCGATGGTCGACGGCGCGGCCTCGCTCATGACCTATTTCTTCGGCCATCGCGCGGGCGGTGCCTGGCCGGGGAGGGGACGCAGCGTGACCGGCGGCGGCTCGCCCTTCTACGCGGTGTATGAGACGCGAGACGGCAAGTACGTCAGCATCGGCTCGGCCGAGCCGAAGTTCTACGCCGAGCTGCTGCGCCAGACCGGGCTCGATAACGCAGGCCTGCCCGATCGGAGCGACCGCGCCAACTGGCCCGTCATCCGCGCACAGTTGGCCGAGGTGTTCCGCGCCCATACGCGTGACGAGTGGTGCGCACGGCTCGAGGCGAGCGAAACCTGCTTCGCGCCCGTCCTCAGCATGGAAGAAGCCGCCGCCCACCCGCACAACCGCGCGCGTGGCACCTTCGTCGAGGTCGACGGCATGGTGCAGCCGGCGCCGGCGCCGCGCTTCTCCCGGACTCCGGCTGCCGAGCCGGTCCCGGGCGTCGAACCCGGCGTCGACCTGCAGGCGGCGCTGGCGGGATGGGGCCTGGAGCCCGAAGAGATCGACAGGCTCGCCGCGGCCAGCGTCGTGAGTTGAATGCGATCCTTCAGACGACCGGCAGCCCTCAGTCCAGCTTGATGCGGGTGCCCGCAATGAACTTCTTCCAGCGCGCGGTGTCGCTCACCACGATCCGGTTCATGTACTTCGAACTGGTGTCCTCCGGCGGATCGACGCCGATGTCCTTCATCCGTGCACGGATCGAAGGCGTTTTGACCATCGCGTCCACAGCTGCGTTCAGCCGCTCGATGGCTTCGGGCGCCGTGCCGGCAGGTGCGGCCAGGCTGTACCAGGTGTCCACGAAGAAGCCCTTGACGCCTTCCTCCTCCATGGTCGGGATGTCCGGTGCCGCGCCCAGGCGCACCTTGCCGGTGACGGCGAGGGCGCGCAGGCGCCCGGCGCGCACCTGCGGCAGGACGGCCGTGTCGACGAACATGAAATCGAGCTGCCCGCCGAGGAGGTCGACGACGGCCGGGCCGCTGCCACGATAGGGCACATGCACCACGGGCACGCCCGTCAGCTGCCTGAACATCTCGCCCGAAAGATGGGGCGTGGAACCGTTGCCGGCCGAGCCGTAGAACACCTTGCCCGGCTTGGACTTCGCCAACTCGATCAGGTCCTTGACCGACTTCACCGGGCTGTTGGCGTTGACCACCAGCACGTTGGAGGAGGTGAACACCATCGACACCGGCGAGAAGTCCTTCAGCGGATCGAAGGGCAACTTGTCGTACAGGCTGGGGTTGATGGTCATGGTGCTGTTCACCGCCATCAGCAACGTGTAGCCGTCGGGAGCCGCCTTCGCAACCACGCCCGCGCCCAGCGCACCGTTGGCGCCGGGCCTGAAGTCCACGACGATGCGCTGGCCGAGTGCCGGACCCAGCGCGTCGCTCACCATGTTGCCGAAGGTCGAGCCCATGCCGCCGGGCGGATACGGCACCACCAGGGTAATGGGCTTTTCGGGATAGGCGGCCCATGCGGGGGCGGCGAGCACGAGGCAGGCAATGGAAGCTTGAATGAAAGTCCGAACGAAAAGGCGCATGCGGTTGTCTCCGGCTGGAAGTTCTTTGGTTATCGGAAGTCGGTATCAGATGGGAGGTGTCAGTTCGTGCTCCAGTTCAGGTATTCGGTGTCCGGGTGGTCCAACCAGTCGGGCGTGGCTTGCAGCCGACCCATCAGTGCGCGAGGACTTTCATTCGGCACGGCATCGATGCGAAGTCGCGTCAGGCGCAGGAAGCTGATCTTCCATTCGCCATCCTCGCCGCGGTACTCTTCCTCGTAGTGGCCGTAGCCGCGAAAGCCGCGATGACCGGGCGTCTCCTTGGCAAGGCTTCCGTCCTGCCACTCCACGTAATCCTCCATGGCCCATACGCCGCGCGCCGAGGCGGGGCCGGTCAGCACGATCTCCGGCATGTGGCAGTGGTGCACGGAGATCGTGTTCTGCAGGCGCGCGGACACGCCGCTCACGAAAGTCGCGACGTCCGCGCCCGCGGGGGCGGAACCCAGGCCCTCGAAGCGGCAGTCCTCGGTGAAGAGGGAGGGCAGCCGCGTCCATTGCTTGGTGTCGATGTAGCGGCAGTAGCGCGCCTTGACGCTCCGGATCCGCTCCATGCTCAACAGGTAGTAGTGGTCGTCGATGATCATGGGGAACCTTTGCGTTGACGAGGGAGTGGATTTCAGTATAATGGTCTTACCAATGAATGACAAGGCCAGGCAATGACCACTCTTCAGTTCGACCGTTTCGAAGCCGAGCTTCCTCCGCATGTGCCGCGACCCGCCGGTGCGCCCACCGCGCTCGAGGGCATTCGCGTGGTGGACTTCACTCATTTCATTGCGGGGCCGTTCGCCACGACCATCATGGCGGAGATGGGGGCCGACGTGATCAAGGTCGAGACGCCCGGGCGCGGAGACGAGTTCCGTCATTACCCGCCGGTGCATCCCGAGATGCCCGCCCAGGGCGCGCCGCACATGTGGACCAACCGGAACAAGCGCAGCGTCGCACTGAACCTGAAAACGCCGGAAGGACTGGCAGTCGTGCGCGAGCTGATCGCCGGGGCCGACGTGGTGGTGGAGAACTTCTCGACCGGCGTGATGGCCCGCTTTGGCCTGGACTATGAAAGCTGCCGCAAGATCAATCCGAAGCTCGTCTACTGCTCGGTATCCGCCTACGGCCGAGAGGGCGAGTTCGCGGACCGCCTCGGCTTCGATCCGATCGCCCAGGCCGAGAGCGGCTTCATCTCCATGAACGGCTACGGCGACCGCCAGGGCGTGCGCACGCTCTCGCCGGTGGTCGACATCAGCACCGCGATGATGGCGTGCAATGCGATCCTCGGCGCGCTCATCGCGCGCGGCCGCACCGGCGAAGGACAAGCCATCGAGGTCGCGCTGTTCGACAACGCCGTGCTGATGACCGGCTACGCCTCGATGCAACACCTGTTCTCGGGCGTCGACCCGCAGCGGCATGGCAACACGAGTCCCGACACCTGTCCGTCCGGCGTGTTCCAGTCCAAGGACAAGCCCTTCTATATCAACTGCGGCAACGACAAGATCTTCCATCGGCTCGTCGAACAGGTGCTGGAGCGTCCCGACCTGGCCGACGATCCGGTGCTGTCGGACCGCAATGGCCGCATCTCCCGCCGCGACGAGCTGTTCAAGCTGTTGGAGGAGGCTTTCGCCCAGCAGCCCTGGTCGCATTGGCAGCCGCGCATGCGCGCGGCCTCCATTCCCTGCGGCGAGGTGCGCACCGTGGGCGAAGCACTGCGTTCGAAGGAGGCCAGGGCACGCGGCCTGCTCACGCGCATTCCCCATCCGGTGGTGGGCTGGATGCCCAACATTGCGATGCCGTTCCGTTTCTCGGGCACGCCGGTCGTTGATCCGGTCGCAGCCCCGTCCGTGGGCCAGCATACGGACGAGGTGCTGGGGGAGGTGCTCGGCTATGACGCGACCCGCCTGGCAGCGTTGCGCGCCACCGGCGCCTTGAGTGCGACGCCGCCGCGCAAGGCCCACATGCCGGCGGAGCCAGCCGCTGCATGAAACGCCTCAGTGCTCCGGCCCCGCGCGCGCTGCTGCACACGCGCGAGGTCCAGTGCCTGGGCTACGAGCGCGACGACGGCTTCTGGGAGATCGAAGGCCGCCTGTCCGACGTGCGCACGCACGACCTGGACGACTCGCGCGGCAACGCGGCGCGCAATGCGGGCGAGCCGATTCACCTGATGTCCCTGCGCATCACGCTCGACGACAGCTTCACCATCCTTGGCGCCGAGGCCGTTTCGCACCAGACGCCGTATGAGGATTGCGTGCAGATCAATGCTGCCTACAAGCAGCTCGTGGGACTGCGCATCGAGGCCGGTTTCACTCAGGCGGTGAAGGCGCGTTTTCGGGGCACCAACGGGTGCACCCACCTGACCGAACTGCTTGGCCCGATGGCCACGACTGCGTTCCAGGCGATCCGGCCCGCTCTGGAGCGGCGCCGGCTCGCCCATGGCCTGCAGGCCCTCGACGACGGGCCGCGGCCGGCTCTGCTCGACAGCTGCCACGCTCTACGGCGCGGCGGACATGCTGCCCTGGTGCGCTGGGGCAGCGTAGGGCAGAAGGACTGAGTCGCGGCTCACTCCGGCTGGATGCCCTTGGCCTTGATGAGGGCCTGGAAGCGTGCGCCTTCCTTGTCCACCAGCGCCCTGAACTCGGCAGGCGTGGTGCTCCTCGGCTCGTTGCCGGACTTGGAAAGGCTCTCGCGCAGCGCTGGATCTGTGAGTGCCACCTTCATGCCCTCGGCCAGCCTGGTCACCACCGCGTCGGGAGTGGCCGGCGGCGCGACCAGGCCGAAGAAGATCTCGGTGGTCATCGACGGCAGGCCCATCTCGGCCATCGTCGGCACGTTGGGCAAGGCCTTCTCGCGACGCGGGCCGGTGACCGCCAGCGCCTTCAGTTTGCCCGAGCTGATGAGCGCCAGGTTTGAGGACAGGGCATCGAACAGGAACTGGACGTTGCCTCCCATGATCGCGTTGGCCGATTCGGCGCCGCCCTTGAAGGGCACGTGCAGGGCGTCGAATCCGGCCTCGGTCTTCAACAGTTCGGCCAGCAGGTGAAGGCTGCCGTTCACGCCGTTGGAGCCGAAGCTCAGCTTGCCGGGGTTGGCCTTGGCGTACGCGATCATGCCCTTGAGGTCGCTGAAGCCCAGGTCCGGCGCCGCCACCAGCACGAAGGACGAAGTGGTCCCGAGGCTTACCGGGATCATCGTCTGCACGTCGTAGCCGGGGTTCTTGTAGAGGTAGGGCGCGATGGCCATCACGCTGTTGCCGACCCACACCAGCGTGTAGCCGTCCGCGGGCGCCCGCGCGGTCTGCTGCATCGACAACGTGCCGGCAGCGCCCGCACGGTTCTCGATGACGACCGGCTGCCCCAGCACCTTGCCGAGCTGTGCGCCGATGAGGCGTGCGGTGAGGTCGGTCGTGCCGCCCGCGCCGGCGCCCACGAGGATCTTGATCGGCTTGCTCGGATAGGCATCCTGCGCGCGCAGCGGGAGCGCAAGGCCCAGCGCCGCGGCGCCGAGGCCGGCGGCCAGGAGGTGGCGGCGATGGAAATCGATGGAAAGGGGCATGGAATGTCTCGTGGCGTGGTTGTGAAAAAGGGTGTGCCTCAGCGGATCGGCGAGAACGAGGCCGGTATCAGCAGGCGGTTCGACATCGACTCGATCAACGGCCGGATCCGGGCGAGGTAGCGCTGCCAGGCCGGGTCGGCACCGAGCGCGGCACGGCGCGTCATGCGGTCCTCGAAGCTGTCGTAGCCCCAGAGATGCACCATGGTGTTGAGCGGACCGACTTCGGTATGGAAATAGCCCAGCATGCGCCCGAGGATCGCGCGCTGCACCTCGAGGCCCTCGGCTTCGTAGAGCGCCAGGTAGTCCTGCGGTCCATAGGGCATGCGCAGCGTGTAGCTGCGTTCCTCGACGATCATCTTTGGTGGTCTCCGCCGGGTAGGCTCGGTTGACAGTTTTTGGACCAGTTATTATATTGGTCAAACCATTAAGCATCAACGACATCGTGCCACGGCGCGAGACAGGAGCGCCATGAAAGAGCCCGCGGGCGAAGTGCTGGACCAACTGCTTCGGGAGCGGCACAGCTGCCGCGCCTTCCTTCCGAAGCCGGTACCGCGCGAGATCCAGGAGACCATCCTTGCCACTGCGCAGCGCAGCGCCTCGTGGTGCAATTCGCAGGCTTGGCAGGTCGTTGTCGCCTCGGGCGCTGCGGTCGAGCGCTTTCGCGCCGCGATGGTGGAGGCCGCGAGCTCCGGGCGAAGAGACAGCGACTTTCCCTTTCCTGCCGAATACACCGGCCGCTACCTGGAGCGCCGCCGCGAATGCGGCTTCCAGCTTTACAACGCCGTGGGCGTCGAGCGTGGCGACAAGGCTGGCTACGAGCAGCAGACGCTCGAGAACTTTCGCCTCTTCGGCGCGCCGCATGTCGCCGTCCTCAGCAGCGACCCGGGCCTGGGCGTCTATGGCGCGGTCGACGTGGGGGCCTACGTGCAGGCAGTGTTGCTGGCCATGCAGGCCCACGGCATCGCCGCCATTCCGCAGGCCGCGCTGGCGAGCCAGAGCACGCTGGCAAAGTCGCTGCTCGGCATCGCGCCTGAACGCCTGATGGTCTGCGGCATCTCCTTCGGCTACGAGGACACGGCGCATCCGGCCAACAGCTACCGCACGCGCCGCGCGAAGCTGGCGGATGCCGTTTCCTGGGTGGACCACTGATGAAGCTGCTCGACAGCCGCGGCCTTGCCATCGTCGGCTACGCCGAAACCAAGCTCGTGCGTCGCAGCGGCCGCAGCGCCTTGTCGCTGGCCGGCGAAGCGGTGAACCACTTGCTCGCCCGCACCGGCGTCGAGCGCAGGCGCATCGACGGCTTCGCCACGACCCTGGCCATGTCGGAGGGCGGCAATCCCTTCTACAGCAACCTGATGGCGGAGGGCCTGGGCCTGTCGGTGTCGTGGTGCCAGGCGACCGACATCGGCGGTGCTTCGTCCGGAGCCAACATCATCCGCGCGGGCATGGCGATCGAGGCGGGCATGTGCGAGATCGCTCTGTGCGTGGCCGCCGACGCGGTGACCACGCAGGACCGCTCGGTGCAATCCGGCCATCGCACCGAGTACTGCGACCCGGCCGGCTACGCGGGACCGCTGAGCGCCTTCGCGCTGCTCAGCTCCGTCTACGATCACCGCTACGGCCTGCCGCACGATGCGCTGGCGAAACTGGCGGTGACGCAGCGCAATGGCGCGCTTCTGAACGACAACGCCTGCGATGTGCTGCGCAAGCCGCTGACCGAACAGGACTACCTGGATTCGCGCATCGTGTCGGACCCGTTGCGCATCCTCGACTGCGTCATGCGTTGCGACGGGGCGAGCGCGGTCCTCGTCATGTCGACGCGCCTCGCCAAGGAAATGGGCTTCGAGACGATGGTGCATCCGGTGTCGTACGCCGAGCGCATCAACTTCGACCCGCGCGAGGAGCAGGGCGGCGACATCCTGCAGAGCGGCTTCACGGACGTCGGTCCCCGTGCTTTCAAGGCCGCGGGCATGAAGCCGGCAGACGTGCAGATGCTGCACTGGTACGACGATTTCCTGATTGCCTTGATCCTGCAGCTCGAGCAGACCGGCTTTTGCGGCCCCGGCGAGGGAGGCGCCTTCGTGAAGGCGCATGACATGGGCTTTGCAGGCGAGCTGCCGCTCAACACCGGTGGGGGCCAGATCTCGGCCGGCCAGCCGGGCCTTGCAGGCGGCGGCGTGAACCTGATCGAGTGCCTCCGCCAGATGTTCGGCGAGGCCGGAGCGCGCCAGGTTCGGCGGCATGCCAATGCGATGCTCACCGGCATCGGCGTTCTATCTTATGCGCGCAACTGGGGAACGAGCAGCGTCATGCTGCTGGAGCGCGGCCGATGAAACAGACACCTTCCCACCACAGCGACCTGGGCGCCCCTTTCTGGCAGGGCCTGAGGGAACGCAAGCTGATGCTGCAGTTCGACGCGGTCAGCAGTCGGGCGCAGTTCTATCCGCGGCCGCAAAGCCTCTACAGCGAAGCCGGCGTGGAATGGCGCGAAGCCAGCGGACGCGGAACCATCCTGGCCCTGACCTTGAGCCGCGTGTCGCCACCGCATCTCGCGGGCGAAGTGCCCTATCCGCTCGCGCTGGTCGCGCTCGAAGAGGGACCGCGCATGTTGGCGCGCATCGTCGCGCCCTACGAGAACCTGGCCATCGGCCGGGCCGTCGAAATTGCCTGGGACGCCGGCGGCAGCGAACCGTCATTCCCTGTCTTCAGGCCTTCTTGAACTCCAGGAGACAACCATGATTTCACGCCGCCAGCTCATGGGCGCCGCAGCCCTGGCGAGCCTGCCGTACGGCATGGCCCGCGCGCAGGGCTTCCCCAGCAAGCCGATCCGCATCGTCGTGCCCTTTGCAGCAGGCGGCACGGGCGACGTGCTGTGCCGCAACCTCCAGGAGCCGCTGCAGCGCCTGCTCGGCCAGCCGATCGTTATCGACAACCGCCTGGGGGCCAGCGGAACGATGGGCACGCAGTACGTCAAGAACGCGGCGCCCGATGGCTACACCCTGCTGCAGGCGGGCAACAGCACCATCACCACCTCCCTGATGCAGAAGACGGCCGGCTACGACGCCATCAAGGACCTCGCGCCGGTGGCCAATGTCGCCACGACGCCGATGGTGTTCCTGCTCAATCCGGTGATTCCGGCCAACAGCATCGCCGAGCTGATCGCGTATGCGAAGGCACGCCCTGGCGAGCTCGAGTACGCCTCCGCCGGTCGCGGCTCGCTGGGCCACCTGACGAACGAGCTCTTCAACCAGATGGCCGGCCTGAAGATGGTCTACGTGCCCTACCAGGGTTCGTCGCAGGCCACGAACGCGGTGCTCGCGGGCGACGTCAAGGTCGTGATCACCACGCCGTCCGACGCGATCAATGCCTTCGTCAGCACCGGCAGGCTGCGCATGCTCGGCGTGTCCTCGCCCCAGCGCAGCCCGCTGCTGCCGAATGTGCCCGCCATTGCCGAGTCGCTGCCCGGGTTCAGCGTGCTCGCGTGGTTCGGCCTGGCCGCACCGGCGGGCACGCCGCCGGATGTGATCGCTCGGCTCAACGATGCGGTGAACAAGGCAGTGGCCGAGACCGCCATGCAGGAAAAGCTCAGGGGCCTGGGCATGACACCGAAGCCTGGCAATGCGGCCGCGTTCGGCGAGCTGATCCGCAACGACCAGCAGATCTGGATGCGCGTGATGCAGCAGGCCAATCTTTCGCCCGAATGAGGAGACGACGATGAACGACTACAGCCCGGAGCGCATCGCTGACCGCATGGCGATCCAGGACACCATGTACCGCTGGTGCCGCTCGGTGGACCGGCTCGACTTCGACGCGATGCGCACCGTGTTCCATCCCGATGCGGTCGACCACCACGGCGCGTTCGACGGCGGCGTGGACGGCCTCATCGACTGGATCCGCAACCGCCATCGAGACATTCCCTTCTCGATGCATGCGGTGAGCAACATGCTGATCGAGTTCGCCGGCCTCGATCTCGCGCTGGTCGAGACCTACGTGCGCACCACCCAGCGCTATCCGGCCGAAGCCGCGCAGGCGCTCGCGCAGCTCGCCGGCGGCAAGGCGCCGGAAGGTGCCATGGACCTCATGACCTGCTCGCGCTATGTCGATCGCTTCGAGCGCCGCAACGGGGAGTGGAAGATCCTCGAGCGCACGCTGGTCGCGGATTGGAAGCAGGTGGCGCCCGTAGCGCCCGACGCGCCCAGGCCCGTGCCCGGATGGGCCTCCGGCCGCCGGGATCAGGAGGATTTCGTGTTCAAGGAGCGCCGCGCGCTGGGCCTCGGCTGATCCTCGATCAGATCACGTCGTCCTCGGCGAACGAGCGGATCGCTGCCGTCGAATAGCCGAGCAGTTCGCCCAGGATGTATTCGTTGTCCTCGCCGTAGAGCGGCGCGCCGCGCACCGGCAGGCCGCCCATGTGCGAGGGCGTATGCGACAGCTTGAACGGCATTTCCGTGACCGGCCAGGTGCCGATGCGCGGCGCCGTGACCTCCGTCATCCATTGCTCGTGCGCGAGCTGCGGGTCCCGGTCGCATCGGTCTTCGGCGGTCTGGCACACGCCCGCTGCAACGCCGGCAGCCTGCAGCCTGGCCATGCAGTCATAGGCCTCCTGCGTCGCGGTCCATTGTTCGACCAGGGCATCGAGTGCATCCTGGTGCGCCAGGCGCGACGCGAGCGACGCGAAGCGCGGATCGAGCGCGAACTCCGGCAGCCCGCTGGCGCGCACGAAGGCGTCCCAATCGTCCTGCGTGAAGCACGCGATCGCGATCCATCGGTCCTCGCCCCGGCAGCGGTAGGCGCCGTGCGGTGCCGCCGGCACATAGGGCGAGCGGTTGCCGGTGCGCTTCCATTCGCGGCGCTTCAACACCCATTCGAGCACGTTGACGCCGCAGACCATGAGGCCGCTCTCGCACTGCGAGGCGTCGATCCACTGGCCTTCGCCGGTGCGGTTGCGATGCAGCAACCCGGCGAGGATGGCCTGTGCGAAGGAGTAGGCGCCGATCCAGTCGAGGTACGAATAGCCCCAGCCCGCAGGCGGCGCGGGCTCGGGCAGGCCCGACATCTCCGAGAGGCCGGTGAAGGCGGCAGCGATCGGGCCTACGGTACGCATGCGCCCATAGCTGCCGTTCGCGCCCATCCCCGACTGCTGCACGTAGATGATGTCGGGCCTGATCGATTTCATCGCCTCGTAGCCGAGGCCCCAGCGCTCCATCACGCCAGGCGAGAAGCCCTCCGCGACCACGTCGCTGATCGCGACGAGCCTGCGTGCGATGTCGAGCCCGCGCGGATCGCGGATGTTCAGAGAGAGGCCGCGCTTGCCCGCGTTCTTGTGGTTGAAATGGCCGCCCATCTCGGGCATGTTCACGCCAGGCAGCACACCGGTCGCGGCGCGCCGGGCCTCGCGTCCGCCCACGGGCGCGTTCGCGCCCATCCGGGCGTCGGCATTGGCCTTCCACTCGACCTTCAGGCATTCGGCGCCGAGCGCGGTGACCATCCGCGTGCCGCCCGCCGAGGCGAGGAACCACGAGAAGTCGAGGATGCGTATGCCCTGCAACGCAAAGGGCTTGCCGCGCGCAGACAGCCCTGGCTTGCCCGGAATCGGACGGCGTGGCTGCGCCACGACCCGCGGGCGTGCTTCGCTCAACACCTGTTCGCTGTGTTCGCCCAGAAAGGGCGCGCGCCGCCGCGCCTGCCATCGCGTGGCAGTGCTCATCCACTTGCCGCCGGGGTAGGGCAGGGAGCGCCCGAGCTCCGGGTGCTCGATGAAGGCGTAGCTCCGGCGCGCCTGCCAGTGCGGGTCGTCGAGGTTCTCGTGCGGCTTGCGCAGCGGCGCCCACATGAGGCCATGTTCCTGCGCCGCATGCCAGGGCAGATCGCGATGGAGAAAGCAGCGCACGAATCGCTGCACCACCTCGAAGACATGCGCCCTGTGCTCGTCGAAGGGAGTTGCGCCAGGCACGTCGCGCGCCTTCGGATCGCGCCGGCCGTCAGGCGGTTGGAGGTCGTACGCCATGCCGTATTCATCGAGAAAACGAACGAGATTGCCTTCGTCGCCTGCCGTCACCATCCAGCCCAGGTTCCAGCGCCCGTCCTTCGTCTGGGCGAGCGGGCTCGCGCGGTTGGGCAGCTCCGCCGAATGCCGGCAGGTCTGGCGGTGCTGTGCGGCGGCGCGCATCACCCAGTTCATCAGGTCCATCTCGGTCGATGTCGCGACGGCCGTGTGCACCGCGCAGGACACATCCTGCCCGCGTCCGGTCGCATCGCGCGAAACCAGTGCCGCCAGGATGCCGACCAGCGCCTGTTCGCAGGCGATGTGGCTGGCGTGAAAGGCCTGGGGTGCGATCGGCGGAAGGTCGTAGCGGCCCGCGGGATCGGGGTCATAGCCGCAGTTCATCATCACGCCGCCGAGTGCCAGGTGCACGATGTCGCCGGCCTTGAAATCCTTCCATGGCCCGTTGTCGCCGAAAGGGGTGATGCGCGCGGTGATCAATGAAGGAAATCGCTCGCCGAGCGCCGCGATGTCCATGCCGGTGAGACGGGCGAGCTCGTCGAGACGGCCGCAAAGAAGCACGTCGGTGCCTTCGAGCAGGCGCATCAGCGCGGCCTGGCCGTCCGTGCGCTCGAGATCGAGCACCACGGAGCGCTTGTCGCGGTTGTAGTTCCAGAAGAAGAGCGATCGCTCGGGATCGGCTGCATCGTCCGCGAACGGACCGATGCGCCGGGACGGGCTGCCCTCCGGCGGCTCGATCTTCACCACGTCCGCACCGAGGCCTGCCAGCAGAAGCCCGCAATAGTCGCCGACCTCGCCAGAGATCTCCAGCACCTTCAATCCCTGCAACGCGCCGGGTGCATCGGCAGGTTGGAACCGGTGCGCCGCGCTCTCGTCCTTCTGGCTCATGGCAAATGCTAAATGATTGAATGGATGGACCAATTAGCGTAACATGCCTGCGAGCTCCATGGAGACATGCATGACCTTCCGCTTCGATCGCACCCGCCGTCTCATCGCCGCCGTCCTCGCCACGGAGGCGCTCGTGTTCCTCGGCGCCGGCCAGGCCCTCGCGCAGGATGCCGAATACCCCCGCAAGCCCGTCACGATCGTTGTTCCGTTCACCGCCGGCGGCGCCACCGACCTGTCGGCTCGCCTGGTCGCGCAACTCCTCTCGGCGCAGCTGGGCCAGCCGTTCGTGGTGGAGAACCGGGCCGGCGCGAGCGGCATGATCGGCATGGGCGCGGTCGCGCGCGCTGCGCCCGACGGCTACACGCTTGGATGGGGCGGCAACAGCCCGATGTCGGTGTCGCCGCACCTCAGCAGGAATCCGCCCTACGACCCGGGCAAGGCCTTCGCGCCGATCAGCCTGGCGGCGATCTCGTCCTGGATCATGGTCACCCGGCCGGAGCTGCCGGTCACGAGCGTCGCCGAGTTGGTCGGCCTGGCGAAGAAGGAGCCGGGCAAGCTCAGCTTCGCGTCCTCGGGCAACGGCAGTGCACCGCACCTGCTGGGAGAACTGTTCAAGACCTCGGCCGGCATCGACATGCTGCACGTGCCTTTCAAGGGCGAGATCGACGGCTTCAACGCCATGATGGCGGGGCAGGTCGACATGATGCTGGGCTCGACTTCCTCGGCCTCCGCCCTCGTCAAGTCGGGCCGACTGAAGGGCCTGGCAGTGACCACGCCGAAGCGCGATGCTGCGGTGCCCAACCTGCCGACCGTTGCCGAGGCCGGTGCGCCCGAGCTGACATTCGAGATCTTCTTCGGCCTCGTCGGGCCGGCCGGGCTGCCGCCGCCCATCGTGGCGAAGCTGGCCGCCGCGATGAAACAAGCCGTGGCCGACCCGAACTACCGCCAGACGATGGAGAAGGCCGGCATCCACGCCACCAGCAGCACGCCGGCGGACTTTCAGGCGCTGCTTGCACAGCACAACCAGCGCTGGCTCGCGATCATCAAGCGCAACAACATCACCTCCGACTAAGGACTCTCGTGACTTCCAATCTCGCTGCGGTGGGCGCGGACACTTACGCGCTGCGCGACCTCACCTTCCCCAAGGTCCTTCAGCGACAGGCGAACGATTCGCCCGACAAGGTCTTCCTCACCGAAACGGCCACCGGCCGGCGCTTCAGCTTTCGTGAGATGGACCTCTGGTCCAACCGCGTGGCCAATGCGCTGGCCGACCTGGGCGTGGCCAGGGGCCGCCACACCGGCGTGCTGATGGGCAACTCGGCCGAGCACCTGGCGATCTTCTTCGGCATCGGCAAGCTGGGCGCTGTCTCGGTGCCGGTGAACACGGCTGCGCGAGGCGAGCTGCTGCGCTACTACCTGACCCAGTCGGATTGCGATTCGGTGGTGGTCGATGACGCGCTGGTGGATCGCCTGGCCGAGGTGCTGCCGCAACTGCCGCTGGTCAGGCGGGTGCTGGTGGTGCGCACCGCCGAGGCCGCTGCGCATGCACTGGCTGCGTCGCCGGCGTGCGAGGTGGCCGACTTCGAGACCTGCATCGCGTCGGCCGGCGATGCGCCTCGGGGAGCGGAGGTGAAGTGCTCCGACCTGCTGATGCTGGCCTACACCTCCGGGACCACCGGGCCGTCGAAGGGCAGCATGCTCTCGCACGCTGCCGCGCTGACCTACGGGACCAGCGCCGCTGAAGCCCAGGGCTACCGGACGTCGGATGTGTTCTACGTTTGCCTGCCTCTGTTCCACAACAACGCGCTGCTCGCGGCCACGGCGGCGGCGCTGGTTTGCGGAGCGTCGGTGGTGCTGTCGCGGCGCTTCTCGGTGTCGAAGTTCTGGGGCGAGATCCGCGAGTCGCACGCCACCATCACCAACTTCCTCGGTGCAATGTCCAGCTTCCTGTGGAGCAGTCCGCCCTCGCCGGACGACGCGGACAACGACCTGCGCCTCGTGAGCATGGCGCCCACCCCGAAGTACGCGGCCGAGTTCGAGAAGCGTTTCGGGCTCAAGGCCATGAACAACTATGGCCTGTCCGATTTCGGGATGGTGACCTCGTTCACCGCGAACGAGCCGCGCGAGAAGCTCGGCTCTATCGGGAAGCCGCGCCGCGGATTTCGGGTGAAGATCGTCGACGAAGACGACTTCGAGCTGCCGGCCGGTGAGGTCGGCGAGATGGTGCTGCAAAGCGACGACCCATGGCGCGCGACCAACGGCTACTACAAGATGCCGGAGGCGACGCTGGCTGCCAACCGGAACCAGTGGTTCCACACCGGTGATCGCGGCATGATCGATGCCGACGGCTACTTCTGGTTCGTCGACCGCAAGAAGGACTGCATCCGCCGCCGCGGCGAGAACATCTCAGCCTTCGAGGTCGAGCAGATCATCGCCACCCATCCCGAGGTCGCCAATGCCGCGGTGTTTCCGGTGGCCACGCAGACCAACGACGAGGAGGTCGGCGCGGTCGTCGTCCTCAAGTCTGGCGCTGCCGTGAGCGAGAAGGAACTGGTGGAGCACTGCCAGCGCAACATGGCCTACTTCATGGTGCCGCGCTATATCCAGTTTCGCGACCAGCTGCCGACGACCGTGAACCAGAAGGTCGAGAAGTTCAGGCTCCGGAGCGAACTCGAGCGCGACCTTTCGAAGGCTTGGGACCGCGAGGCGGCCGGGTTGGTGCTGGCGCGCTAGCCGTCACCGGCGCCGTTGCCGGAACGCCGGGCGGCAATCCGCGCGCCTTGACCATGTAGCCCTGATGCAGCTTGGTGAGCGCCGACGTCATCTCCTTGACCGCCTTTTCCGCATCGCGCTTGCGCAAGTGCGCGAGCAGGCGCCTGCGCGAGGGCAAGGTGTAGGTCTGGTCCTCGGTGGGACCGATCGCCTTCACGAACTGGCGCGTGATCTCCATGATGCCCTCGGTCGTGGCCAGCAGGATGGGATTGTGGGTCGCCTTCGCCAGCAGGACATGGAAAGCCTGGTGGTGCCTGGTCCGTTCCTCGAAGTTGCCGGCCTTGTCCATCTCTGCCGCGAGCGCGACGGTCTTCTCGAGCGCCTGCAGGTCTTCCTCGGTCATGCGCTCGCAGGCCATGCGAATCACCGCTGAGCTGACCGAGATGCGCGCCTCGGTCAGGTGCTCCGGCGTGATGGCGCCGAGGAAGTAGAGATCGCGCATGCCGTTGACCACGGCGTTCGAACTGCCGGGCAGCACGAAGGCGCCGCCGGCCGAGCCAAGCTTGAGCTCGAGCAGCCCGCTCAGCTCCAGCGCGCGCAGCGCCTCGCGCATGGTGTTGCGGCTGACGCCGAACATCTGCGCCAGGTTGCGTTCGGGCGGCAGCTTGTCGCCCGGTTTGAGCTTGCCCTCCGAGATGCTGCGCCGGAGCTGGCTCGCAACCTCCTGGTAGATGCGCTGGGGACTGATGGGCTCGATGCCGAAACTGGAAGGGGTCTTGCCGAATGAGTTCATGGCGCGATGGTAGTGAGGGTTCATCCGCATGCTTGGGAGTACCCAGGCGTTGAACAATGGTTGGGCCAATGATAGATTAGGACAATGCTCGACGCCATTCTTTCCCAGACCGTGAACGGCCTCGTGCTGGGCTTCCTCTTCGTCCTGATCTCAATCGGCCTGTCGATCGTGTTCGGCCTGCTGGGAATCGTGAACATTGCCCACGGCGCGTTCTTCGCGCTCGGTGCCTATTTCGCCCTGACACTGCAGCAGCGCTTCGGCTGGCCGGCCGTGGTGTTCGCGCCCATCGGCGTCGGCATCGTCGGCATCGTGGTCGAGCGCGTGCTGGTGCGAAGGCTCTATGGCAAGGATCCGCTGATGACGCTGGTGCTGACCTTCGCGTTGTCGCTGTTCATCGAGGCGCTCATCCGCACGATCTGGGGTTCGAGCGCCCAGCCGCTCACGCCGCCGGCGGTGTTGTCGGGCTTCATCGAATACGGGCCGGTGCTCACCACGACCTATCGGGTGGCCGTGCTCGGCATCACCGTGGCGATCCTGGTCGCGCTCTGGGCCTTTCTCTCGTTCACTCCCTACGGCCGCATCCTGCGCGCCGGAAGCCGTGATCCGCAGATGGTGGGCATGCTGGGCATCAACCTGCCGCTGGTGCTCACCGGCGCCTTCGGCGTCGGCTGCATGCTGGCAGGCGCAGGCGGCGTTCTGGCCGCGCCGCTGTGGTCGGTCACGCCAGGCATGTCGGCTCAGGCCATCATGCCGGCCTTCGTGATCGTCACCATCGGCGGGCTCGGCTCCTATGGCGGCGCCGTGGTCGCCGGCTTGCTGGTGGGGCTGGTGACGGCCATGACCACGCAGTTCTATCCGCAGGCCGCCGGCGTGGCGATGTACCTGCTCATGGCTGCCATTCTGCTGGTGCGCCCGCGCGGCCTCTTCGGCGAACACTGGGAACACTTCTGATGAAAGCCTTGTGGAAGCATCCGGTCGCGCAGGTCGCGGCCGTGCTGGTCCTGATGAGTCTTCTGACGCTCGTCACGCATCTGCCGCTGGGGCGGGTGACCCAGATCGCGATCTACGTGCTCTATGCCGCGGGCATCGGCCTGCTCGTGGGCTACCTGGGCCTGGTTCCCTTCGGCGGCTCGGTGTTCTTCGGCCTCGCGAGCTACGCGGCGGCGCTTTCGCTGCTGCACTGGTTCGGCAACGTCAACGAGTTCGCGGGGCTCGCATTCTCGGTGCTCTTCACCGTGCTGGTGGCGCTGCCGGTCGGGGCGCTCATTCTTCGGCGCAAGGGCCTGTACTTCTCGCTGCTGAGCCTCGCCTGCACGCAGATCTGCTTCGAGATCGCCTACAAGTGGACCGACCTGACCGGCGGGGAGAACGGCCTGCAGCGCGTACCGCGTCCGGTGCTCGATTCGGCCTTCGGCTTCCATGTGTTCGTGGTCCTGGTGGTGCTGGCTTCGCTGTGGCTCATGTGGCGGCTCGTGCATTCGCCGCTGGGACGCCTGTTCCAGGCGATCCGCGACAACGAGCAGCGTGCCGCCAGCCTGGGCTACGACGTCTATCGGGTGAAGCTGGTGGGCTTCACCGTATCGGCCGCGATCACCGGCCTCGCCGGCGGGATGCTCGCGCTATTCATGCGCGGCGTCTATGCCAATCCGCTGAGTTGGGAGCACGCCGCTGATGCGCTCCTCATGACCGTGCTGGGCGGCATGCACCACTTCATCGGCGCGCTGTGGGGCGCGATCCTCTTCATCGTGCTCGAAGACCAACTCGGTGCGCTGCTGAACAACTGGTGGCTGGTGTTCGCGCCCATCCTCATCCTGGTGACGCTGGCCGCGCCGGAGGGCATCCACGGCCTGATACGCCGCATCTGGGGTGGCAAGGGCTGGACACTGGTGCGCAACGGCATCCCGCCGCGGCCGCAGCGGATCGCGCCCTATGCGCCCGAAGCCGTCCGAGAGGCTGGAGGGAGTGACGCGCGGGCGCTGTTGACGGTACGCGGGCTCAGCAAGAAGTTCGGTTCGCTCACGGTGGCTTCGGGCTACGACTTTGACGTCCACGCAGGCACGCTGCACAGCTTCATCGGGCCGAACGGCGCCGGCAAGACCACCTTCTTCAACATGCTGAGCGGCGTGATCGCGCCGGATTCCGGCGAGGTGCGTTTCCTCGAGCAAGACATTACCCGACTGCCGATGCACAAGCGCATCCGCCTGGGCCTGGCGCGGTCGTTCCAGATCGTGAGCGTGTTCACCAACTTGACGGCCTTCGAAAACGTCCGCATCGCGGTGCAGGCGACGCGCCCCGACCGCCATGCGTTCTGGCGCGACGCGCATGGATCGGCGGCAACCAACGGCCGCACCTGGTCGATCCTTGCCGCGGTCGGGCTGGTGGACAAGGCCGGCGAGCTGTGCACCGACCTGTCGCACGGCGAGCGCCGGCTGCTCGAGATCGGCATCACGCTGGCGACGCAGGCGCGCCTGTTGCTGCTCGACGAACCGCTGGCGGGCCTGGGGGAGGCCGACCGCGTCCGCGTCGCGGCACTGATCCAGGCGCTCGCGCGCTCCCACGCGGTGGTGCTGATCGAACACGACATCGACCGCGTGCTGGCCCTGTCCGACCGCATCACGGTGCTCCACCAGGGCCGCCTGATCGCCGACGGCAAGCCGGCCGAAGTGGCGGCCAATCCGGAAGTCGTCCGCGCCTACCTCGGCGCAGCGCCGGCTAGCGTGCATGCAGGCGTCGCGACCCGGAGCGACGCGCGCGCCCCGGCACGTACGCTGCTCGATGCCCGCGGCCTCGCAGCCGGCTATGGCGGCGGGCGCATCCTCGACGGGGTCGACCTGCGTGTCGGCGAGGGCGAGGCGGTCGCGCTGCTCGGCCGCAATGGCGTGGGCAAGACCACGCTGCTGCGCGCGCTCTACGGCATGATGCCGGTGAACGAGGGCAGCATCGAGTGGGACGGCAAGTCCATCGAGCGCCTGCGGCCCTTCGAGATCAACCGCCTCGGCATCTCGATGGTGCCCGAAGGCCGGCGGCTCTTTCCCAATCTCACGGTGCAGGACAACCTGCTGATCGCAGTGCGCAAGGGCGGCATGCCGCTGGAAGAAATCTTCGAGCTGTTCCCGCGGCTCGCGACGATCCGGAAGTCGCGCGCCGAAAGCATCTCCGGCGGCGAGCGTCAGATGGTGGCGATCGCGCGCGCACTGGTCGCACCCAGCCGCCTCATCCTGCTCGACGAGCCGTTCGAGGGACTGGCACCGGCCGTCGTCAACGAGGTGATGGCCGCCATCCTCAAGTTGCGCGGGCGGGTCGCGATGGTGCTCGTGGAGCACCACGCCGAACAGGTGCTCGCCATCGTCGATCGCGCAGTCGTGCTGGTCAACGGCCGTGTGGCCTACGAGGGGAGCGCGGCCGAACTTGCGGCCGACGCGCCCCTGCAGGCGCGTCTGCTCGGGCTGGTCGATCCCAAGCGCGAAGAAGAGGAAGCGGCGGAGGTCGCTTCGTGCCTTTCTTGAATCCACAACCCATCCAGGAGACTCCAATGGCCAGCCAGCAATTCCCTTCCCTCGATCGACGCCGGGTCCTGCGCACCGTCGGCGCCGGCGTCGTCGCGCTCGGCACGCCGGGCCTGGTGTTCTCGCAGCAGGGGACGCCGGTGAAGATCGGCAGCCTCCTGCCCCGCCAGGGCCCTTTCGCGCTGCAGGGCGAAGCCACCTCCCTCGGCATCAAGGTCGCGCTGGAGCAGGCCGGCAACAAGGTGATGGGGCGTCCGATCCAGCTGGTTGCCTACGACGAGCCGAACCCGCTCGGCGCGCAGCAGAACATGCAGAAGTTGATTCAGGAGGACAAGGTCGCGGCGGTGATCGGCGGCAGCAACAGCGCGGCCGGCCTGGCGATCGCTTCGGTCGCCGCGCAGGCGAAGACGCCGACCATCATCAGCGCGGCGCTGGCCCGCGAGATCACCGGCAAGAACTGCAACCGCTACGTGTTCCGCAACAACGCGCCGCCGCCCGTCTATGCGAAGCTGCTCGCCAAGCAGATGCTGCCGGTGGGAAAGAAGTGGTACTTCCTCGTGGGCGCCTACGCCTACGGCCAGGAGGCCTACCAGATGCTGAAGGCTGAACTCGTCGCCGCCGGCGGGCAGGACCTCGGAATGGACGCCGCCGCGGTCGGGACCACCGACTTCAGCTCCATCATCCTCAAGATCCGCCAGGCCAGACCCGACCTGGTGATGCTCGGCATCTCGGGCACCGACCTCGCGGCCTTCCTGAAGCAATACAACGAGTTCGGCCTGCGCGGCAAGATCCCGCTCGGGAGCCTCACCGTGGCCGACGAGGAGCTCTGGTCGCAGACCGGCATCTCGGGGGTCATGGGCAAGTACTGGCACTTCAACAATCCGGCGAACGGCCCGGCAGAGAAGATGTTCAACGATGCAGTGATGAAGGAAACCGGCCATCCCGCGTCGGCGAGCTGCGCGCAGGGCTGGGTCTGCACGCGCATGCTGCTGGCCGCCATCGAGAAGGAGAAATCGACCGAGCCGGCCGCCATCGTGCGCGGCCTGGAGACCGTCCGCCCCGAGGGAGTGCCGGGCTACTACCGCGAGTGGGACCACCAGTTCATCACGCGCCTGGTCATGGCGCAGGTACGCGACACCATCAGCGACAAGTACGACCCGGTGCAGGTGCTGAATGCATCGATGCGGATGGCGGATTTCGAGGCGCTGTACGGCACGCGCGAAGAAATCGGCTGCGCAATGGGAGCGGCCTGAAGCATGAAACTGCATGGACAGGTCGCGATCGTCACCGGCGCGGCGCGCGGATTGGGGCGTGCCTACGCGCTGCGTCTCGCGTCGCTGGGCGCCGACGTGGTGATCGGCGACATCGACCTCGACTCCGCGCGCGAGTTCGATGAAGGACTTTCGGCGGCCACGGTGCCCGATGAGATCCGGGCGCTCGGCCGCCGCAGCCTCGGCATTCAAGGCGACCTGACGCAGCGCGCCGCCGCGCGCGAGCTGGCCGCGCGCACGCTGGCCGAGTTCGGACGCATCGACATCCTGGTCAACAACGCGGGTGGCGCCTTCACGCCGGTGGAGCGCAGCACCGCCTCGCAGGTGCCCGACGAAGACACCGCGTTGATGTTTGGCGTGAACTACATGTCGGCGCTCCACTGCTGCCAGGAAGTCGTGCCCGCCATGCGCGAACGCGGCGCGGGCGTGATCGTCAACATCGCGACCATGGCCGCGCTCGATGCGTCGAAGAGTGCGACGCGGCTGGTGCCTTACTCGGTCGCCAAGGCCGCGGTGCTGCAGTACACGCGCTACCTCGCGGCCGAGCTCGGCCCGGATGGCATCCGCGTCAACTGCCTGTCGCCGGGGGGCATGCTCACGGCCCGCATCCGCAAGCAGGCGGAAGGGCGCGGCATGCACACCGAGAAGGAGATGCGGCGCATTCCGCTGCGCCGCTTCGGCGTGGAGGAGGACTGCGCCAACGTGCTGGAATTCCTGGTTACGCCCTTGTCGGGCTATGTGACCGGTCAGTGCATCTCGGTCTGCGGCGGCGCGGTGCTGACGCCCTCCTGATGAAAAAGACGCCCATGACCTCCACTCATCCGTCGATCGGTCCGCTGGCCGGCCTGCGAGTCATCGACTTCACTCATTTCCTCGCCGGGCCGGTCGCCTCGATGATTCTTGCCGACGGCGGTGCCGAGGTCGTCAAGATCGAGGACGCCGTGCGCGGCGACGCGTTCCGCCATTTTCTTCCTCCGGACGAACGGCTCGGCGGCGAGGGCGTCCCTTTCCTCTGGTGCAACCGCAACAAGAAGAGCGTGGCGATCGATCTGAAAAGCGATTCCGGCCGCGACATCGCGCTGCGCCTTGCCGGGGATGCGGATGTGGTCGTCGAGAACTTCTCGGGCCGGGTGATGGAACGGCTGGGCCTGGGATGGGAAACTCTGTCCGCGGCCAACCCTCGCCTCATCTATTGCGCCATCTCGGCTTACGGCCGCGACGGCGAGTTCGCCGACCGGCTCGGCTTCGATCCGGTGACGCAGGCCGAGAGCGGGTTCATGTCGCTTAACGGATTCGAGGACCGCGACGGCGTTCGCACCGGTTCCTCGGTCATGGACATCTCGACCGGCATGATGGCGAGCAACGCCATTCTCTCGGCCGTCATTGCGCGCGAGCGCACCGGTCGGGGGCAGCGAGTGGAGGTTGCGCTCTACGACACCGCCATCACCATGACCGGCTACGTCACCCTGCAGAACCTCTTCAACGGCTGGCAACCCCGGCGCGTGGGCAACGGCAGCGCGGACACGGTGCCTACCGGCGTGTTCCATGCGTCGGACGGCCCCTTCTTCATGGTGTGCGCCAGCACAGTCATCTTCCAGCGCGTGTACAGGGACGTGGCCGGCATGCCCGGGATCGCCGACGATCCGGAGCTGGTGCGCCCTGCAGGCCGCATGGCGCAGCGCGATCGTCTGATCGGCATCCTGGCCGAGCTGTTCGCGTCGGATACCCGCGAACACTGGCTGGCTCGCCTGAGGCAGGCCGGCGTGCCCGCCGGCGCGGTGCGAAGCGTCGAGGAGGCACTGCATTCGCGCGAGACGCTGGCCCGCGGCCTGGTGACGCAGCTGCCCCATCCGACGGCGGGAAGTGTTCCGAACGTCGCCTTTCCGATGCGCTTCTCAGACACACCGGTGGTCGCTCCGGTCGCGGCGCCGCTGCTCGGCGAGCACACCCGGGAAGTGCTGCGCGAGCTGCTCGGCTTCGATGAAGAACAGTGGCGCGAGGCGGCGCGTGACGGCGCATTCGGCCCGGCCCACCCGGGCTGAATCAGCCTGCCTCGTCCGTTCGCACCGAACCCAGGTCGTAGTCGCTTGCGCGCTCAGGGCATGAAAGTGCCACCGTTCACATCGAATACGGCGCCGGTGACGAAGGACGAGGCGTCCGATGCGAGGAAGGCGACCACCGAGGCGATTTCCTCCGGTTCACCGTAGCGGCCGAGCGGCACGCTGCGGGTGAAGGCGGCCCGCACCTCGGGCGAAGACCCCGCGGTCATCGCGCTCACGATGGGCCCGGGCGCGACGCAGTTGGCGGTGATGCGGTCCGGCGCACCCTCGAGGGCGGCGATGCGCGTGAAGCCGATCATCCCGGCCTTGGTGGCCGCGTAGTGCGCGCTGGCCACGGGCGAGGCTGTGCGCCCGCCGCGCGACGAGATGTTGATGATGCGGCCCCATTTCTTCCTGCGCATGAGCGGCAGCGCGAGCTGGCAGAACAGGAAGGGCGCGGTGAGGTTGACGGCCAGCACCTCCTGCCATTGCGCGGAGGGAATCTGCTCGATCGCGAACTTGCCGCCGTCCTTCTTCGGATGGATGCCCGCGTTGTTGACCAGGATGTCGCAGCGGCCGTGCGCCTGCTCGACGGCCTGCATGGCGCGGCGGATCTGCGCCTCGTCCGCCACGTCGGCGACGATGGCCATCGTCCGGCCGTCGAGTCCGACTGCGATCCGCTCGACATCGGCCGAGCGGTCGAGCATCACGGTGGTGATGCCGCCCTTCGCGAACTGCGTGGCGATGGCAAGTCCGATCCCGCTGGCGGCGCCGGTGACGAGCGCAATGCGTTCCTGCGTGCTCATGGCGCGGCCTTCGTCAGGGCTTGCGGCAGGCGATATGCACGCACGGCGCTGCCGGCGAACAGGTCGGTCTTCTCGTCTTCGGAGAAGCCTTCGGCCAGGCGTTTGAAGGCGTTCCACAGCACCCGATACGTGCAGCAGGACTTGTCGACCGGAAAGTTGCTCTCGAACATCGCGCGCGATGGGCCGAAGGCTTCGATGCAGGTCTGCACGTACGGGCTCCAGGCCTCGGCCAGTTCTTCGGATGTGGGCGGCAGCGGGCGCTCATGGAAGTCGAAGCCGCCCAGGCGCATGCCGATCCCGCCGAGCTTCACGCTCACGTTCGGCCGCTCGGCCAGGGCCTGGATCGAAGCTTTCCATTCCCTGAACACGTCGTCGTGCCGTCCGGCATAGGGGCCGAGGCCGGCTCGACCGCCCAGGTGGTTCAGCACCACCGGCGTGGCCGGCACCGCATCGACGAGTTCGATCAGCTGCGGCAGTTGCGGGTGGTACACCCAGGCGTCGAAGCTGAGGCCCATGCGGCCGAGCACGGCGTAGCCTTCGCGGAATTTCGCGTCCTGCAGCAGGTCCTTCGGCGGCGGGCGCAAGAGCGTGCTGACCTCCGGGCTCGTGTCCCACGCGGCCATTTGCCGGATGCCGCGAAAGCGATCCGGCGCGCGCGCGGCGCAGGCCTGGAGCACTTCCTCCGCGAACCCTCCGAGCGTCAGGTCGACCTTGCCCACGATGCCGGCGCAGGCGCGCACCGGACCGTAGACGCCGCTTGCGCTCATCGCTGCGATGCCGTTGACGAACTCCACCTCGCCGACGCAGGCGAATCGCGCGTCGCCGTCGGCGCGGTACATCGAGCTGCACTCCACGAACACCGTGCCGCGGACGTGGTGGCCGGTGTCCAGGTCGGCCAGGAGCTCAGGCAGCAGGTAGCGGTGGTGCGGCCGGTCCCACAGGTGGTGGTGCGGATCGACGATGGGGCGTTCGGGCTCCAGCACCGGCTCGTCGCGCAGCGCGAGCCAGTCGTCGTCGATGAAGTGATGCGGCGGCGCGCCGCGCTTCTTCGCGTTGTCGTTGCTCATGAAGGTTTCCTCGCGTCCGGTCTCAGCACATGAAGGTGCCGCCATTCACATCGATCACTGTGCCGGTCAGGTAGCCCGAGTCCTCGGAGACGAGGAACTCCACCACGTGGCCGATCTCGTCGGGCGTGCCGATGCGGCCGACCGGAATTCGGCCTACCAGCATGGCGCGTTGCGCGTCGCTGCCCTGGTTCGTCATCGGCGATTCGATGCGGCCCGGCGCGATGCAGTTGGCGGTGATGCCGTCGGCCGCGACCTCGGACGCGATGATGCGCGTCATGCCGATCATCCCGGCCTTGGCGGCCGCATAGTGGATACCTGCCGTGTCGACCAGCGTGCGGCCGGCGCGCGAGGACATGTTGACGATGCGGCCCCATTTCTGCCGGCGCATCAGCGGCGCGACCTCGCGGCAGAGCACGAAGGCCGCCGTGAGATTGACGTTGATGACTTCGTTCCACTGCGCCGTGGTCATCTTCAGGAAGCTGTTGCGCTCGCCGTCGATCTTCGGGTGGATGCCGGCGTTGTTCACCAGGACGTCGAAGCGGCCGTGCTCCGCATCGACCTGCGCCACCATCTTCCTCACGGCCGCCTCGTCTGCGATATCGAGCACCATGGCCTGCGCCTCCAGGCCCAGGCCGCGCAGCGCGGCGGCCGCGTCCTCCACATGGCTCGCGCGATCGATCGCGATCACCCGGTAGCCGGCGCGCGCCAGGCGCTGCGCGATGCCCAGTCCCAGGCCGCCGGCTGCGCCGGTGACGGCGGCCACGCGTTGTTGCTTGCTGTCCATATCGAATGCTCCTCGGGGTTCAGACGGTGCCGACCGGCATCGGAGGCGAGCCGACCAGGCCCGGCAGCCGCAACGGCGGCGCGGTCAGGAGAAAACGGCTGCGGCCGCGCGCGCGCAGCCACGGCCCGAGCTCGCCGAAGTACCAGATCTCGCCGAGGAAGATGCCGAGCTTGAAGATGCAGTGCGCGTGCAGCGGCATCATCGAATGCTTGGGCCCGCCACCGGCCGATGCCGCGCTGCCCACCGCCTCGACGCCCAGGTTGTCGGCGCAGATCGCGACCAGGCCGCTGTCCGTGATCCAGTTGAGCAGGGCAGGGTCCTTGCCGTCCAGCACCGCGCAGGATTTCTTGAGGCGGTCGAAATCGGGCTTCTTGTTCATCCCGAGCACGAGGTCGGCCCAGCCGGTGTAGAGGCACATGAAATCGCCGGGCTCGACGGTGGCCTGCTGCCTTTCAAGGGCGCGCATCAGGCCGTCATAGCCGACTTGCGCCGGCTCCTCGCCGTAGATCACGGCCAGGTCGACCATCACGCCGCGGCCCTGTACGGCGGTCTCCGCCAGCGACTCCATGCCGAGTTTCTTCGCGAACGGGCCGCCTTCCTGGTCGGCGCCGAGCACGTGCTCGCCGCCGCGCCAGCCGTTGTAGTAGACGACTTCAGGCTTGCCGTCATCGTCGGCGTCGAACTCCTGGCCCCAGTGGGCGAGCGCATCCCATTGCGTCGAGTACTGGGTCCAGATCGTCACCGCGTCGTCCGACACGACGTCGAAGAGCGAGCGGTTCTGGCATGAGAAGCAGAAGTTGTAGCTCAGCTCGCCGGTGGCGCGTCGCGTCGCCTCGATGCGCGGCGCGCGCCTGCTCGGCACCAGGTCGCCGCCGCCGGGATAGTCCAGCGGCAGGCTCAGTGGGAAGGCCAGGCCTTCGGTCACCTCGCGCACCGCGGCGAGGCGCCGCGCGGGGGTGATGAGGTTCATCCGACCGACCTGGTCGTCGGCGCCGAAGTCGCCCCAGTTGGAGCCCTCCGGCCTGTTCTTCCATCGCATGGCGTGTCTCCTTTGCATCGAAGTATAGGCATCGTGCTAGTATTGGTCCATCCATTTAAAGAACTGATATTTAGATGCTAGCGAAGGCATACCAAGAGGACACGGCATGACGGATCGTTCATTGCGCGGGCGCGTTGCCATCGTCGGCATCGGCGAGACCACCTACTACAAGCACAGCCAGTCGCCCGACGCCGAGTTCAAGCTCGCGCTCAAGGCCGTGCTGGCCGCCTCGAAGGACGCCGGCATCGACCCGCGCGACATCGACGGCTTCGCCTCCTATTCCAACGACCGTACCGACCCGTCGCGCCTGTCTGCGGCGCTGGGCACGAAGCAGCTGCGCTCGACCACCATGCAGTGGGGCGGCGGCGGCGGCGGGAACTGCGGTGCGGTCGCCAACGGGGCCGCGGCGATTGCCTCGGGCCTGGCCGATTGCGTCGTCGCCTTTCGCGCGCTGGCGCAGGGCGAATTCGGCCGCTTCGGCAAGGCGCCCACCGCGTCGACCATCGCGGGCGACATGGCCTACCAGGCGCCCTATGGCGTGCTCTCGCCGGGGCAGAAGTTCGCGATGAAGGCGCGGCGCTTCATGCACGAGCACGGGGTGAAGCAGGAGGCGCTGCGTGCCATCGCCATGGCCTCCTATCACCATGCGCAGTCGAACCCGCGCGCCGTGATGTACGGCAAGCCGCTGACCGAAGCAAAGTACGACGACTCGCGCTGGATCGTCGAGCCCTTCCATCTGTTCGACTGCTGCATGGAGAACGACGGCGCCGCCGCCGTGATCATGGTGCCGGCCGAGCGCGCGAAGGATTTTCCGAACAAGCCGGTCTACATCCTCGGCGCGGCCACCGGCTCGGACCATCGCGTGGGCGCAAATGCGCACAACCAGCCGAACTATGCGAGCTCGAGCTTCTCGACCGTGGCGCCGAACATGTACCGCATGGCTGGCATGGGGCCGAAAGACGTGGGCGTGGTGCAAAGCTACGAGAACTTCACCGGCGGCGTACTGATGGCCCTGGCCGAGCACGGCTTCTTCGAGCCCGATGAGGCCAACGACTTCCTCAGGCTCGAGAACCTGCTGGCGCCGGGCGGCAAGCTGCCGCTCAACACCAGCGGGGGCAACCTCGCCGAGTGCTACATGCACGGCTTCGAGCTGGTGCTCGAAGCCGTGCGCCAGGTGCGCGGCACGTCCACCGCGCAAGCGCCGCGCAACGATGTGGCGCTGGTGATCGGCGGGCCGATGGTCACGCCGGTGAGCAATCTACTCTTGGGATCGGAGGCCACGCTATGAGTGCTGCTGCGACGAACGAGTCATACCTTCCGGCCGGCCTGCCGATTCCGGTACCCGAGGCGGACGGCCTGTCGGCGCCGTTCTGGAACGGCCTGCGCGACCACCGGGTGATGGTGCAGCACTGCAAGGCCTGCGGCACTTTCCAGCATGGTCCCGAATGGATCTGCCACCACTGCCGCGCCTTCGACCCCCCGTTCGAGGACGTGGCGCCGCGCGCGCGCATCTTCAGCTGGGAGCGCGCCTGGCATCCGGTGCACGCCTGCCTCGATGGGCACGGCCCGTACGTGGTCGTCGTGGTCGAGCTGACCGGCGCGCCCGGCGTGCGCATGCTGGGCAACTTGCTGGGCGATCCGATGGCGGAGGTCGTCATCGGTGCCGAAGTCGAAGGCGTGTTCGAGCACCATCCGCAGGCGAGTCCGCCCTTCACGCTCCTGCAGTGGCGCTGCGTGAAGTAGGGATTCCCCACCGGCTGATCGCGCTGCTGGTGCTGGGCCATGTGGCCTTCACCGGCAGCCGCTTCACGCTGACCCTGCATGCGGTCGCGCTGCATGCGTCGCCCTTCGCCATCGGGCTGCTGATGGGTCTCATCATGGTGCTGCCGATGCTGCTGGCGGTGCGCGTCGGCCGTTGGTGCGATCGCACCGGCTACGCGCGCCCGACGGCGATCGGCTTCACCATGCTCGCGGCCTCGGGCCTCGTCGCAGGACTGGTGCCGACGATGCCGGGCCTCTATGTCGCAAGCGTTCTGACCGGCTCTGGCTACATGCTGGCCCATGTCGCGATGAACAACGCGATTGGCCAGGCTTCGCCGGCGTCGCTGCTGACGCAGTCCTTCTCCTGGCTGACGATGGGCTTCTCGCTGTCCGGCATCGTCGGACCCTTGGTCGCCGGCTTCCTGATCGACCATCTGGGACACCCCGCTGCGTTCCTGTTCCTGCCGGGTTTCACCGTCGCCGGGCTGTTGCTGCTGGCGATGGCGCACAGCCATCACTCGATCGCGCCGCGCGGGGCGCCTGCCGCGTCTGAGAGCGTGCGCGACCTGGTACTGAATGATCCGCTGCGTACGGTGTTCATCGTCACCGGCGTGCTGTCGATGGGCTGGGACCTCTTCATGTTCCTCGCCCCGCTGCACGCCGTGCGCTCGGGCCTGAGCGCCACCGGGGCGAGCCTGGTCATGGGCGCCTATGGCGTCGGCACCTTCGCGATCCGTCTCGCGCTGCCCCGGCTCACGCGCGACGCCAGCCTGTGGCGCACCCTCAGCGCGGCGATGTTCATGACCGCGATCTGCTACGTGCTGTTCCCGCTGGCGGCCACGCTGCCACTGCTGCTGCTCGCCGCCTTCGCGATGGGCCTCGCGCTCGGCTGCGGCCAGCCGATGGCGATGAGCCTGCTCTATGTCACCGTGCCCGCGTCGCGTGCCGGCGAAGCGGTGGGCGTGCGATCGACCATCACCAGCGCAAGCCAGACGGTGCTGCCGCTGGTGTTCGGCGGGCTCGGCTCGGCGCTGGGCGTGGCGGCGGTGTTCTGGATCGGCGCCCTGGTGATGGCATGGGGCGGCACCTTCGCCAACCGGAGGCGGTAGCGGTGAATGCCTCGGGCCTGTTAACACTATTCCAGGGTCAGCGCGGAGCCGATGCCGAGCGTCAATGCCGCAAGAGCCAGGCACATGAGCGCGAACACGTGGTTGACCCGAACGGTGACGGCATAGATGGAGAAGCCGGAGTAGCGGCTGGTCATGAGCGCCATCATGGAGAAGGGCGTCGAACAGGCGGCAATGGCCCAGCCGGCCAGGATCGCGGCGAGGTGCGGCACGGGCGCGAGGTGCAGCACGCCGGGCGGAAGGGACGAGGCCACGAGCACGGCGGAAAGAACGGGATGCACGGCCAGTAAAGCCAGGCAAATGATCGTCAGCATCAGGGCGAGGCATCCGAGCACGGGCGAATGCGACAGCGCGCCGCCGATCGTCCCCGTCCATGCCGCCGGAATGGCACTTGCGATGATCGTGCCGCCGCAGCCGGCAACCATGAAGAGCGCAACTTCGCCGGCCAGCGCGGGCAGGGCGATCACGTCCGTACGGAGCAGGAAGAAGGCCTGCGCGAGACGCTGGCGGCCCGTGGCCTGCACGCGGTGCAGGGCCAGCACGACCGGTGGGATCAGGATCACGATCGCGCCGACCACGGCGATGTGCAGCGCCTGTGCCAGCAGCATCACGCCGCCGAGAAAGCCGGCCATCGCCGCGATCATCGGCAGCAGCGCGCGGTGGAGCGCCGTGCCCGGTCGCATCGCGGGCGCCGGCGCGCTGCGGCCGCGCAGCCGCCACAGGTCGAGCCCGGTGCCGACGAGGACGGCGCCGGCCGCCAGGCCCAGCGTCAATGGGACGATGGTGAACCAGCTGAGGCCCGGGTAGAGCGCGATCAGGATCGTCAGGTTGCTGACCATCGGGCTCCACAGCGTCGCGGCGGCGAAGCTGCGGTTGATCGCGGCGAACATCGCCAGTCGGTCTTCTTCCACGGCGAACTCGCCGCGTGCGGCCATCTGCAGCAGCAGGGTGACGCCGGCCATTCCCAGGAGGCCGCCGAACAGCTGGCTCGCCACCGAGAACCACGCGTAGCGGCTGCGCATGCCGCTTGCCAGCAGGTGCTGGGCGACGACGCGCGTGTGCGGGCTGCCGAGCGCAGCGCGCGCCAGCAGCGACACCGAGGACACCAGCGACACCATCAGGCCGCCGATGGCGACGCCTTTCGCCAGGCTTGCGAGCGGCGCCGTCGAGAAAGGCAGCATCAGCAGGCTCACCGTGCCCACCGCGAGCGACACGCGGCGGATGCTGGGCGGGATGCGCCGGTGCTCCAGCAACAGAAACAAGGCCGCCGCGGCGCCCGTGACCCACACCGCGCCGGACTGCGGCCAGAAGAGATGGGCGAGCGTTCCGAGCGCCATCACGAGGAGGCAGGCGGGACCCGGCCAGGCCCGGGGTCCTGCCGCCGCGATCGATTCGCTCATGGAGCGGTCAATCCAACAGGCGCAAGGCTGCTTCCTTCGCGCTCTGGCCGACCTGCACGCCCTTGTCGCGGGCGAGCTTGTTGGCCGCGCTGATGACGCCATCGAAGTAGGTGCTTTGGCCGTCGCCCATCCGGGCGGTGAGGGCGCTGACCGACGCGCCGGGAATGCCGTCGGCTTCGACGGCTTCCAGCGCGCTCAGGCCCGAGTTGTTCTTGCCGACGCCGCCGTCCGAGCAGATGAAGGCCCAGGGCCGGTAGTCGCGGAAGTAGCCGATCACGCTGCGCCCCGTATGACCGGCGGTGCACAGCACGTTGCGCTCCCTGTCCTCGGGCAGGGCGTACGCGATGGAGTCGGTACACACGATGCTGCGTCCATTCGCGGCGGTATGGATCAGGCGCCGGCGGGTCGGCTCGAATACGGCCGGCTTCTTCTCCCCGGTCAGGAGGTATTGCGCGGCGTCGCGCGTGCGCATGCCCGGCTCGATGCCCAATGCCTGGGCCGCATCGTTGACGCGGCTCACGATGCCGTTGTCGTAGAGGTCCGAGCCGTTGCCCATCTCGGCGGTCATCACGTCGACCGCGGCGGATGGAACGGCCAGCGCCTCGTAGTACCAGAGGCCGGCGATGCCGGCACCGTCCTTGCCGATGGCACAGTCCAGGCCGATCACGGCGCGCGGCCTGGCCGACATCACCATGCGCGCGCACAGCACGCCGGAGTAGGAAGCATTGACCACCAGGTCGCCGGTGGTCTGCGGCGCCTCGGCCACGTAGCCCTCGACATAGGTGGCCGAGTCGAAGACGAGGATGCGGCCGTGCGGGCTCTGGACGATTCGGGGGGCGTGGCTCGATGCCATGGGTGACCTTTGCATGAAGAAAGAAATGGAACGCCCGCTTGGATGGACCACAAAACATAATGGTAAAGCCATTTGCCCAAAGAGGCGCGAGGAGCACCCGGCCAGGGTGTTGACAACGCGTTTTTGTCAGCTAGAATGGTAATACCATTTACACCCGCGGGTTCCCCATCCGCATCGAGAGGACCACATGACCGAAATCGTCGTCAACGAGCAGAACGAATGGCGCCTGAATACGCCGGGGGCCGAGGGCTGGGAGAAATCCCCGCGCCCCGGCGCGCGGAACAAGTACCTGATGATCTCGGCCGACACCCACGCCAATGAGCCGGGCAATCTATGGGCCGAGCGCATCGACGCCAAGTACAAGGACCGGCTGCCGAAGATGTGGATCGACGACAAGGGGATTCAGTGGCGCAAGATGGAAGCCTCCGAGCAGCCCGACCGCCTCGTGCTGGCGCGTCTCGAAGGTGAAGACCTGGCGCGCTCCAAGGCCGGGGCCACCGCGACCGAGAAGGGCCCCTCGGTGGAGCAGCGCCTGAAGGACTTGGAGATGGACGGCATCGATGGCGAAATCATCTTCCCGGGCAAGGGCCTGGGCATGTGGTACACGTTCGACCCCGCGTTCGCCCATGCCCAGTGCGAGGTCTACAACACCTGGGCCTGGGAGACCTTCGGTGCCCACGTCGACCGGCTGTCGCCCGCGGCCGCCCTGGCGACGGGCGACCTGCCCGCAACGCTCAAGGAGGTCGAGCGCTGCCTGAAGCTGGGCTTCCGCCACTTCACGCTGCCTTGCAAGCCCCTGTTCGGCCCGCCCAAGACCAACGAGCTCAACTACAACAAGGTCGACTTCGATCCGATGTGGGCGATGTTCTGCGAAGCCGACGTGCCGGTCAGCTTCCACGTCTCCACCGGCAAGGACCCGCGCACGACGCGCGGCCTGGGCGGTGCGGTGGTCAACTACGTGGTGCATTCGCTGTCGCCCACGCTGGAGCCGCTGGTCAACATCTGCGCTTCCGGCGTCGGCGAGCGGTTCCCCGAGCTGAAGTTCGGCAGCGTTGAGGCCGGCATCGGCTGGCTGCCCTGGATGCTCGACGCGATGGACGAGGCGTATCTGAAGCACCACTTCTGGGTCAAGCCCAAGCTGAAGGCGCTGCCCAGCGACTACTTCCGCGCCAAGGGCTTCGCCACCTTCGGCGAAGACCGGCCGGGCCTCGCGCTGATCGAGGAGTACGGCCTGCAGGACAACTTCATGTGGGCCAACGACTATCCGCACCACGAGGGCACCTGGCCGCACTCGGCCGAAGCCATCGAACGCCAGATGGGCAAGCTCGGGGAGGCGACACGCGCCAAGGTGCTGGGCGAGAACGCGGCGAAGGTCTTCGGCTTCAAGGAAGCGGTCGAGCGCCACAAAGCCAAGGCCTGAGCCCGGCGGAAGCCCAGCATGACCGCGTTCACGCCCTTTCATCCGCAGCACGACGGACTGGCCGATGACGATTCGCGCTACGTCGACGTCGCGAGCATTCCGTGGAAGCCCACGCCCACGCCCGGCATCGACATGAAGATCCTGATGCAGGACGAGGCAAGCGGGCTGCTCACCGCGCTGTTCCGCTGGGAGCCCGGCACCCAGCTGCCGCTGCACGAGCACGTCGAGATCGAGCAGACCTACGTGCTCAAGGGCAGCATCGTCGACGAAGAAGGCGAAGTGCGCGCCGGCGGCTACGTCTGGCGCCCGAAGGGCAACCGCCACCTCGCGCGTTCGCCCAACGGGGCGCTGGTGCTGTCCTTCTTCCTGAAGCCGAACAAGTTCCTCGAGGGCGATCACGCCGGCAAGGAGCTCAAGTAAATGATCTATCGCTGCGGCCTCTTCAATCGCCGTCCCGGACTGGACGATGCAGGTTTCCATGCGCATTGGCGCAACGTTCACGGGCCGCTGGCGGCGAAGCTGCCCGGTATGGGGACCTACCGCCAGAACCACATCCTGGAGCGCATCTACGAAATGCCCGATTCGCCGGTGCAGGCGATCGACGGCATCTCGCAGCTCTCGTTCGACAGCGTGGCGCACATGGAGCGCTCCGACGCATCGGCCGAGTACCAGGCGTGCAAGGAAGACATCCCCAAGTTCCAGGGCGGCATCACGATCCTGGTCATCGAGCCCGATGAAGTCGTCGCCCGGGATGGCAGCAGGGGCGGGGTCAAGGTGATCTGGGTATCGACCCGCCGTCCTGGCGAGCGCAGCGAGGGCCTGCGTCTGCGCTGGCTTGCCGCGAATCGCGACGCAGGCCGCGACCTGCCGGGCGTGCGCGGATACATGCAGAACTTCGTCACCGATCGCGGCCACCCGGTCGCTGCCGGCGTCCCGTCGGGCGACGCCGCCGGCGCGGAGGCAGTGTCTGAACTCTGGTTCGACGATGCTGCGAGCGCGCGGGCCGCGGTGCAAAGCGATGCAGGCAAGCGCCTGCTGCATGGCGACCCGATGCTTGCACCCGTGGGCATCTACCTGGTCGAAGAGATCCACGTCGTCTGAGCTGCCGCAGCGCGGCGCCGTGCGCGTGCCATTCGTTGTTCATCCATAGATAGAAAGAGACGAGTTTTCCATGAATTGCTTCAGACGTGCCCTCCTGGCGTTCGCTGCCGCCGCCCTTGCTGTCGGTCCGGCTCTTGCCCAGGGCGACTTTCCCAGCAAGCCCATCAAGATCATCGTGCCGTACCCGGCCGGCGGGCTGTCGGACTTCCAGGTCCGCGCGATCTCGGAGCCGCTCGGCAAGCTGCTCGGCCAGCCGATCATCGTGGACAACCGGCCCGGCGCTTCCGCCGGCATCGGCACCCAGGCCGCAGCTGCTTCCGCCCCGGACGGCTACACGCTGGTCTTCGTCAACAACGGCTTCGTCATCACGCCGCTGGTCAACAGGCAGGCCAACTACGATCCGGTCAAGAATTTCGCGCCGATCTCGGTGGTTTCGACTTCGCCGATGGTGCTGGTGGTCAACGAAGCCGTGCCGGCGAAAGACGTGCGCAGCTTCATCGACTACGCCAAGGTCCAGCCGGGCGGACTCGACTACGGCTCGGCGGGAACGGCGTCGTTCGGCCACATGGCGACCGCCATGTTCTCGCAACAGACCGGGCTGAAGATGAACCACGTGCCCTACAAGGGCGAAGCCCCGATGAGCCTGGCGCTGCGTACCGGCGAGGTGAAGGCGCTGATCACGACGCCGTCGCCCTCGATCATGGGCGCGGTCAAGGAGGGCAAGCTCAAGCTGCTGGCGGTCGCATCGGGCAAGCCTGCACCGCTGATGCCGGGCGTCAAGCAGATCTCGGAGACCGTGCCCGGCTTCACGGCCGAAGTCTGGTTCGGGCTCTTCGCGCCGAAGGGTACGCCGCCGGCCATCGTCAACAAGCTCAATGCGGCGCTCGTCCAGGTGCTGGCGATGCCCGAAATCAAGGAAAAGTACGCGGGCGTCGGCGCCACCGCGGAAAGCAATTCGCCCGCGGCCTACGCCAAGATGGTTCGCGACGAGTCCGCGCGCTGGGCCGACCTGATCCAGAAGACCGGGATCAAGGCCGAGTGAAGCTGGCCTTCGACGTCGTCGTCGTCGGTGGAGGCGCCTCGGGGTTGAGCGCCGGCATCGAGGCGGCGGCTGCGGGGGCGCGCACGGTGGTGCTCGAGAAGAACGCGCAGCCGGGCGGCAGCAGCCGGCTGTCGGTCGGCTCGATCAACGCCGCCGGATCGAGCCTGCAGAAGCGCGCGGGCATCGTCGATACGCCCGACGAGCATTTCGCGGACATGGACCACTACATGGGTGCGTTCGCCTCGCGCGAGAACCTGGCGCTGCGCAGGCTCCTGGTCGACAACGCGGCAGGCACCCTCGACTGGTTGATGTCGCTCGGCCTCAGTTTCCACGGGCCGACGGCGGACCCGCCGCACCGCCACCCGCGGATGCACAACGTGCTGCCGAACTCGCGCGCCTATCCCTACTACCTCGGCCGAGAGGCGAGACGCCGCGGCGTCGATCTGCGGCTCGGCGCGCGCGTGCTCCGGCTGCTGCGAGACGAGGACGGCGGCGTGCGTGGCGTGCAAGCCATGCTGGATGGCCGGGCGGTCGAGATCGAGGCGCGCAGGGGCGTGATCCTCGCTGCCGGCGACTACAGCAACAGCCGCGAGTTGAAGCAACGTTTTCGCCCAGAGCTGGCCGCCATTCCGGGCGTGAATCCGACGGCCACCGGCGACGGGCACCAGATGGCCGAAGCCTTCGGCGCGCGGTTGCTCAACGGTGAGGTCATCTACGGGCCGGGGCTTCGTTTCGCGGAGCCCGCGCGGCCGAACTTCGTGCGCCGCTTGCCGCCGTCATGGCTCTTGGGCAAGTTGATGCAGCTCGCGCTGGACCATTTGCCGGTGGCGCTTTTCCGGCCCTTCGTGATGTCCTTCATGACGGCATCGCTCGGGCCGGAAGCAGCGCTCCTGCGCGCCGGGGCCGTACTGGTCAATGCGGATGGCAAGCGCTTCGCCGACGAGCTGGCGCAACCCGGCCTGGCCATCTCGCAGCAGCCCGGCGGCCGAGCGTGGCTCGTGTTCGACGACCGCGTGGCGCGAATGTTCTCAGGGCCGCCGCACCATGTCTCGACGGCGCCCGGCGTGGCCTTCGCCTACCTGCCGGACTACAGACGGCATCGCAAGGATCTCTACCACTGCGCCGGCGAACTCGGCGCGTTGGCTCGCAGCGTGGGAATGGCGCCCGATACGCTCCGGGCGAGCATCGGCCAGCACAATGCGGCGCTCGCCGACGGTGCGGCTGCGAACCGCGGGCCCGTGGTGCAGGCGCCGTTCCATGCGCTGGGCCCGCTGGAAAGTCGCATCGTGATCACCGACGGCGGCCTGGCGGTCAATGCCTCCCACCAGGTGCTCGATGAAGAGGGCGCCGTGATCCCGAGGCTCTACGCTGCCGGCGCCGTGGGGCAGGGCGGAGCGCTCCTGGCCGGCAACGGCCATCACCTCTGTTGGGCCGTGACTTCGGGCCGGCGCGCCGGCCGCTTCGCGGCAGACGAATCGCCGCCGCAGCAGCAGGACGGAAGCTTCAGGCCTTCTGGCGCTCGTTCCACAAGTCCAGGTACTTGACTTCGAGACGTTGAAGAAACTCGTCATGTCGAGCACGGCGGCGTCCGCGTCGCGCGCGCGCAGGTGCTTCGTTGCTCATCTTCGCCACCACGGGGCCGTCCGTTTCACTGTCCGCGAGCGCTTTCAGTTGTTAGGTCGGTTTGACCAGAAGTCGTATTTCAACTACATTGGTAAGACCATTGACGATACGGAATCCAGGAGCCGTCATGCCCACACCCATTCCCCAGGCCGCAGCCGCCGAGGCGCCGGCAGCCGATGCCTTCGATGTCCGGGCGTTTCGCAATGCCCTGGGCAGTTCCCCGACCGGAGTGGCCATCATCACGACCACCGGCGCCGACGGCACTCCGGTCGGGCTGACCTGCAATTCCTTCAGCTCGGTGTCGCTCGACCCGCCGCTGGTGTCCTGGGGCCTGCGCGTCAACAGCAAGAGTCTGGAGGCCTTCCGCCAATCCAAGGCCTTCGCGATCAACATCCTGGCCGAAGACCAGAAGGATCTGTCGGGGCGCTTCGCGAGCAGCAGCATCGTCGACAAGTTCGAGGGCGTTGCATGGCGGCGCGGCCTGCAGCAGCTGCCGGTGATCGAAGAATGCGTGGCGACCTTCGAGTGCACCAAGTTTGCCGAGCACCTGGCGGGCGACCATGTGTTGTTCCTGGGCCAGGTGGCGAAGTTCGACCATGGCCGCCACGAGGACTCGCTGGTGTTCTACAAGGGCGCCTACATGATGCTGACCCAGTCGCTGCGCGAACTGGCGGCGCGCGGGCGGATGGACCCGAAGAACCTCGATCAGGCCCGGCGCCTGGTCAACTGCATGCTGCTGCGACTGGCCTGCGAGAACGGACAGCAGCAGGACTTCGACGCCATCGAGCGCAACATCCTCGAGATCGAGGGCTATACCGACCCGGTCGATCGGGAGAAGCGGGCCGAGGCCAGCCTCGAGTTCTTCCGCCTGATTACCAAGGCCGCCCACAACGAGGTACTGGTCGTCGTGTCCGACACGCTGACGAATATCCTGCGGCAGGTGCTGAAGGCCGAGTCGTTGCTCAAATACCGTCCGGAGCTGGTGCCGGTGCGCAAGAAGATCCTGGGCCATCTGCGCGAGCGCAACGCCGACGAGGCGGAGCTGGAAATGACCTGCTACTTCGACGAGATGCGCCGCGGCGCGGCGGCCATTGCAGCCGCCGCATCCGCAGCTCGAGGAACCCCATGACCGCAGCTTCCACTACATCCATCACTCCGGCGTCCGAATGTGACGTGCTGGTCATCGGCGCGGGCGCCGGCGGCCTGTCGACAGCCATCACCGCGCGCAAGAACGGACTCGACGTCATCGTGGTCGAGAAGGCGCCCGTTTTCGGCGGCACCACGGCCTTCTCGGGCGGCGTGCTGTGGATACCGCGCAGCCCGCACGCGAAGAAGAGCGGCATCCAGGACAGCCGCGAAGCCGTCATGCGCTACATGCGCGTCGAGACGGGCGCCTTCTTCGATGCACCCGCAGTCGATGCATTCGTGGACCGCGGTCCCGAGATGGTCGAGTTCTTCGAACGCGAGACCGAGGTCAAGTTCATTCCGACCTTGTATCCGGACTACCACCCCGACGCCGACGGCGGCGTGGACATCGGCCGCTCGATCCTCGCCGCGCCGTACGACATCCGCGGACTCGGCGACGACATGGCGCGCCTGCGGCCGCCGCTCAAGACCATCACGTTCATCGGCATGATGTTCAACTCGTCGAACGCCGATCTCAAGCATTTCTTCAAGGCGACCAAGTCGCTGAAGTCGGCCGCGTACGTGGCGAAGCGGCTGGTCAACCACCTCAAGGAACTGCTGCTGTACCGGCGCGGCGTGCAGGTCACCAGCGGCAACGCATTGGCGGCACGGCTCGCGAAGTCTGCGCTCGACCTGAACATCCCGATCCATACCCGCACCTGCGCGAAGGAACTGCTGGTGGAGAACGGCCGGGTGGTCGGGGTGGTCGTCGAAGGCGAGGGCGGTCCGCAGCGTATCCGCGCGCGCAAGGCCGTCGTGCTGGCGGCCGGCGGCTTTGCGCACGACGTCGCACGCATCGCGAAGGCATATCCACATCTGCAGCGAGGCGGGGAACACTTTTCGCCGGTGCCGGTCGAGAACACCGGCGACGGCGCGCGGCTGGCGGAGCAGGTGGGGGGCTCGGTGCCGATCCGCTATGCGGCCGCGGCGGCCTGGATGCCCACGTCCAAGGTGCCGCTGGGCAACGGCCGCTTCGGCGCCTTCCCGCATCTGCTGGACCGCTACAAGCCCGGCATCATCGGCGTCACGAGGCGCGGCAGGCGTTTCACCAACGAGTCCAACTCCTATCACGACGTCGGCGCCGCGATGATCGAGGCCTGCAAGGACGAGCGCGAGACCGCGATGTGGCTCGTCTGCGACCAGGCCACGATCAGCAAGTACGGCCTGGGCTACGCCAAGCCGGCACCGATGCCGCTCGCGCCCTTCGTGCGCAACGGCTACCTGAACAAGGGCGACACGCTGGCCGAGCTCGCGCGCGCAGCGGGCATCGACGCGGCTGCGCTCGAGGACACCGTGCGCAAGTACAACGAATCGGCAGCGCGCGGCGAAGACCCGGAATTCGGCCGCGGCAGCACCTCTTTCAACCGCTATCTCGCCGACCCCGAGCACAAGCCCAACCCTTGCGTGGCACCGATCGCCAAGGGGCCGTTCTACGCGCTCAAGGTCGTGATGGGCGACCTCGGCAGCTTCGACGGCATCCGCACCGACGTGGTGGGCCGCGTGCTTGCCGGTGACGGCCATCCGATCCCCGGCCTTTACGCCGCCGGCAACGATCGTGCCAGCGTCATGGGCGGCAACTATCCGGGCGCCGGCATCACGCTGGGGCCCATCATGACCTTCGGCTACCTGACCGCGCGACACATCGCCGGCCTCGAGCCGGAACCTCTGCAGCAAGAAAGCGTGAAGGAAAAGGCCCATGCGGTTCCCGCCTAGGAACCTCGTCGATCACCGCATCTACACCATCAAGCCGCGGAAGATGCCGGAGTTCCTCGAGGTCTTCGCGATGACGAATTCGACAGCCTTCCGGTCCGAGACGATCCGCCTGGAGATGCGCGGCGCTGCTGCGTGGGTCCACAATACAAGGGTCTTACCATTAATACTCTGACGTCAGTGTGCCCCGGATTGGAGAAGGACGAGACATGAGCAGCAGCATTTCACCCTCCGCCGAGCTCGATGCGGTCGTCGTCGGAGCCGGGTTCGCCGGGATCTACCAGCTCTACAGCCTGCGCCGCATCGGCATGAGCGTGCGCGTGCTCGAAGCCGGCGCCGGCATCGGCGGCACCTGGTTCTGGAACCGCTATCCCGGCGCGCGTTGCGACGTCGAGAGCCTGGACTATTCTTACTCGTTCAGCGACGAGCTGCAGCAGGAGTGGGACTGGACCGAGCGCTACGCGACGCAGCCGGAGATCCTGCGCTACATCAACCACGTGGCCGACCGCTTCGACCTTTGGCGCGACATCCAGGTCGACACGCGCGTCGCCTCGGCGCATTTCGACGAGGCGGCCGGCCGCTGGAACGTCGTCACCGAGAAGGGCGAGCGCTTCTCGGCACGCTACTGCATCATGGCTACCGGCTGCCTGTCGATCCCGCAGGCGCCGAAGTTTCCCGGTCTCGACAGCTTCAAGGGCCGCTGGCACCACAGCGCCGACTGGCCGACGGAGGGGGTGAATTTCAAGGGACTGCGCGTGGGCCTCATCGGCACCGGCTCCAGCGGCGTGCAGATGGCGCCGATCATTGCCGAGACGGCGCGGCAGCTGACCGTTTTCCAGCGTACCGCCAACTTCAGCGTGCCCTCGCAGAACGAGCCCCTTTCGCCAGAGGTGCTGGCCGAGGTCAAGCGCCACTACGGGGAGCGTCGCGCCCGCGCGCTCGAGACCGCGACCGGCCACTTCCTGATCGCCAACGACAAGTCGGCCATGGAGGTCTCGGAAGAGGAGCGCCGCACGGAGTTCGAATTCCGCTGGAGAGGGGCGGGCGGCGGCTTCCGAATGCTGCGCGCTTTCAACGATCTGCTGCTGAACAAGCAGTCCAACGAAGCTGCGGCCGACTTCGTGCGCGGCAAGATCCGCTCGATCGTCCACGACCCGGCAACGGCCGCGCTGCTGTGCCCGAAGAGCGACCTGCCTTTCGGCACCAAGCGGCTGTGCGTGGATACCGACTACTACGAGACCTTCAATCGCCCCAACGTGTCGCTGGTGGACGTGAAGGCCGACCCGATCGTCGAGGCGACGCCGGGCGGCCTGCGCACCGGCTCACGCGAATATCCGCTCGACATGATCGTTCTCGCCACCGGCTTCGACGCCATGACCGGTGCGCTGAGCTCGATCGACGTGCGCGGGCGGGGCGGCGCCAGCTTGCGCGACAAGTGGGAGCATGGCCCGCGCACCTACCTCGGCCTCGCGGTGGCGGGCTTTCCCAACATGTTCATCCTGGCCGGGCCGGGCAGCCCTTCGGTGCTGAGCAACATGGTTCACTCGATCGAGTTGCACGTCGACTGGCTGACAGCCTGCCTGCAGCAACTGCGCGCGAGCGGCAAATCGGTCATCGAGGCCGACAAGGCGGCCGAGGACCAGTGGGTCGTGCACGTCAACGAGATCGCGGACAAGACGCTCTATCCGACGGCGAATTCCTGGTACATGGGTGCAAACATCCCGGGCAAGCCACGCGTCTTCATGCCCTACGTGGCCGGCGTCCCGGCCTACCGCAAGATCGTCAACGAGGTCGCGGCCAAGGGCTACGAAGGCTTCGCCACGGCCTGAGCGGCCAAAGGCTCATTCGAGGGTGGCTTGCGCTCCCTCGATCGCCTTGCGCGCCCAGGCTGCGTAGCCCATTGCCGGCGCGCGCGTCTCGCTCGGCACCTCGATGCTGATCGGCAGGCCGGCCGGCAGCCGCGCAAAGAGGCCGGCCAGGCCGATCGCTCCTTCACCGGGGAGCATGCGCTCGCAGCGGGCCGCATGGATCAGGCCCTCGACGCTGTCGGGACCGGGCATCGGGCCGTCGCAGATCTGGCCGTAGTGCAGCCACTGCGGCGACAGCGCCGACACGTCGTCGAGGCTGCTGCCGCAGCGCGCGAAGTGCAGCGCGTCGACCAGCACGCCGCCGTTCGGCCGTGCCGCGCCGCCGACGATGCGCGCGGCGGCCTGCACATCGGGGACCTGCGTCCAGGGCATGAATTCGAGATCGGCCGTCAGGCCGTAGGGCTGCGCCGCGTCGCACAGTGCCGCGAAGGACGCGGTCAGCCGCAAAGGATCGGGATCGTCGCCTGCCACGAGGATGTGGCGGGCCTTCAACTTCGCGCCGACCTCGAGGAAGCGCCGGTAGGCGTGCACGTCGAAGTCGGCGTTGATGCGCAGCACCTCGAGGTCGAGGATCTCGACGCCGGTCGCCTCCATGCGCGCGAGGGTTTCGCGCAGCATCGCCGGGTTGTCCATCAGCGGGTAATGCAGTCCACCGGGCGTGGTCGGCAGCAGGCGGATGCCCGCGGCCGCGCAGCCGGTGTCGGCGGCGAGCTGCACCATCTCGGGCGGCGAGAAGGGCAGCGCTATGAGTTGCGCGAGCGAGTAGCGATGCTTCATGCCGAATCCAGCGCGGCCGGCTCGTGCGAAGACGACGCGTAGGCGCGGTCGAAGAGCGGTGATGCCTGGCTCGCGGCTGCGATATCGGCGGCCGCAGCGAGCAGGGCGGGCACCAGGCCGCGCATCTTCTTGTCCGTCAGCCGTGCGGAGGGTCCGGAGATCGCGATCACGCCCACGGCGCCTACGCCTCCTGCGCTCGTGCCCGTTCGGACGATGGGCGCCGAGACCGCAGACAGCCCGCGCGCATACGACTCGGACGCGATTGCAAAGCCCTGCCTGCCGGCTTGGCGCACCGCCTTCACGACCGCGCTCATCGAGGTCGGAGCGTTGGGGCCGAAGCGATCCGGCTTGCCGATGCCCTGCCTCGCGACCAGCGCGATCGCGTCGTCCTCGTCCAGCGTGGACAGCCAGGCGAACCCGCTGGCGGTGCAGGACAGCTGCGCGTCGATGCCCATGTCGGGGTCGTAGCGAAGCCCGCTGCGTGCGCCCTGCGACAGCGCGACCCAGGTGAGGTGGTCGACGTCGACCACGCCGAGGCGCACTAGTTCGCCGCTCGATTCGGCGAGCCGGTCGAGCACTGGCTGGCACAGGTCGACCACGCCGGAGTGCTTGAGGTAGTTGAGGCCCAGCGACACCAGCTTGGTGGTGAGCACGTAGTCGCCGCGCCTGCGGGACTGGCGCACGTACCCGTTGTCGGCCAGCTCGGCGAGCAGCCGATGCGCGGCGCTGCGCGGCATGCCGAGCTCGTCGGCCAGCACCGCGACCGGGACGCCGCCGACGTCGGCCGCAAGCCGTTCGAGGATCGCCAGGGTTCGCTCCATCACGCCCGACATGCAGGGCCTCCTTGGAAAAAAGCGTGGATCTTCACACGGCGACCGGCCGCTGCGAGCGCGCCGCTTCCTGCACGGCGAGCGCGGCCTGCAGCGTGCGCAGCCCGTCGCTGCCGGAGCACACGGGCGTCTCCCTGCCTTCCGCGACGGCGCGCAGGTGGCGCAGCTGCTCGACGTAAGGGTCGGCGCGATGCACAGGCGTGCGTGAACAGCCCAGGGGCTCGTGCCAGCCGCGCGCGCCCGCGTAGCGCCAGACGTCCAGGCGCGGCAGCGTCAGCGATCCTTCGGTGCCGCTGATGTAGTGCGAGTTGACGTCCAGCTGCGCGTAGTGGGCCGCCTCGCCCGCGGCCAGGTCCCAGTTCCAGGGCGCGACGGTCGCGTCCGACACCGAAAGCGTCGCGAGCGCGCCGCAGGCGAAGCGCATCATCACCGCGGCCGTGTCCTCGACCTCGTAGCCGCGCACCGCGTTCGAAGTCATTGCCTGCACCGACTCGACCTCGCCAATCAGGAAGCGCAACAGGTCGATGTCGTGGATCAGGTTGATGAGCACCGGGCCTGCGCCCACCTGCCGGCGCCAGGCGAGCTCGAAATACGAATCGGGCTTGAGCCAGGTCGCCATCGCCGTCACGCTGACCGGCTTGCCGACAACGCCGTCCGCGATCAGCTTGCGTGCGCTCTGCAGGATGGGGTTGTGCCGGCGCTGGTGGCCGACCATGAGCGGAACGCCGGCCGCGGCCGCCACATCGCACAGGCGCAGGCCCTGCGCCAGCGTGTCGGCCACTGGCTTTTCCATCAACACCGGCAATCTGCGCTCGATGCAGGCAATGCCGACATCGGCGTGCGTGCCATTGGGCGTGGCCACGATGGCGGCGCCCGCCTGCGTGCGCTCGAGCAGCTCGCGATGGTCGGCGAACCAAGGTACGCCAAGGGCTGCAGCGTAGTCGCGCGCGGCGGGCGTGGGGTCTGCGATGGCGGCAGGCGCCACGTCGGGGTGGCTCAGCAGGCGCTCGACGTGCATGCGGCCGATGGCTCCGGCGCCGATGACGGCCACCGGCATGCGGGTGGGTGCTTGGGTCATGGCGCCGATTATGAAACGATTTTCCAGAATAGAACAGAATTCCAATCCATGTGAAATGCTGTTATGGTCCAGCCAATGCTCGACACCTACAGCGGCGCCACGCGCGTCATCTTCATCGTCGGCGACCCGATCGCGCAGGTCAAGGCGCCCGCGTTCGCGACCAGAACGCTGCGCGAGCGCGGAGCCGATGCGATCGTCGTGCCGGCGCACGTGCGGCCGCAGGATCTGGCGGCATTCATGGAAGTCGCATCGCGCATGCCGAACGTGGAAGGCGTCATCGCCACCGTGCCGCACAAGTTCGCAATGGCGGGCCTGTGCCAGGCGGTGGCGCCGCGCGCGGCCTCGATCGGTGCGGTCAACGTTGTGCGACGTGGTGCAGAGGGCCGCTGGTTCGGCGACATGTGCGACGGCGAGGGCTACGTGGCCGGCCTGCGCAAGGCCGGCTGCGAACCCGAGGGGCGCCGCGTGCTGCTGGTCGGGGCCGGTGGGGCGGGCTCGGCGATCGCGCATGCGCTGGCCGATGCGGGCGTGCAGTCGCTGGCGCTGCATGACGTCGACGCGTCGCGGCGCGATGCGCTGCTCGCGAAGCTGCGGGCGTATGGCGCGCCGAACCCGTGCATCGGTTCGGCCGATCCTTCGGGTTTCGACCTTGTGGTCAACGCAACCCCGATGGGCATGGCGGCATCGGACCCGCTGCCCGTCGACGTCGATGCTCTCGATCCGGGCACCTTCGTGGGCGATGTCGTGACCATGCCCGCCGTCCCGTTGCTGATCGAGATCGCGCGCTCACGCGGCCTGGCCACGATGACCGGCATGGGCATGTTCGAGGCGGTGCGCGACTGCCTGGTCGATTTCTACCTGGAAGCCCGATGAACTTCGACCTGAGCAACGAGCAGCGCATGCTGATCGACACCGTGCGTCGCTTTATCGGCGAGCAACTCCGCCCGCTGGAAGAGGACATCGAGGAGACGGGCCGGCTGGACGACGATACCGCCCGCTCGGTCCATGCGGCCGCGAAGGCGCTGGGCCTGTATGCCCTCAACATGCCGACCGAGCTGGGCGGCGCGGGGCTCTGCGCGGTGGATGCGATGCTGTGCGAGGAGCAGTTCGGCCACACCACCGACATCCTGATCCGCCGCGCCTTCGGCAACGTCTACGAGGCGCTGCTCGCATGCCAGGGAGAGCAGGTCGCGCGCTGGCTCGAGCCGTCGGTGCGCGGCGATCGCACCTGCGCCATCGCCATCACCGAGCCGGGCGCGGGCTCGGACGCTCAAGGCATCAAGACCCATGCCCGGCACACCGGCAAGGGGTGGGTGCTCAATGGCAGCAAGCATTTCATCAGCGACGGGCTCTGGTCGGACTTCTTCCTGGTGTCGGCGCGCACCGGCGAGAAGGAGATCTCGCTTTTCATGGTCGACAAGGGGCTGCCGGGTTTCAAGATCGGCAAGGACCAGCCGATGATGGGCGTGCGCGGCACGCCGCACGTCGAGCTCTTCTTCGACGACGTGCCGCTGGAACCGCTGGCGCTGCTCGGCGATCGCGGCCAGGGGTTCAAGATGGCCATGGCCTCGCTCGGGCGCGTGCGGCTGGCCCAGGTCGGCGCGCGGGCGGTGGGCAAGGCGAGCCATGTGCTCGAGCTGATGACGGCTCATGCCAACGACCGCAGGCAGTTCGGCCAGCCGATCGGGAGCTTCCAGCTGGTGCAGCAGATGCTGGCCGACAGCGTGATCGAGATCAACGCGGCTCGGCTCATGGTGCTGCATGCGGCGTGGCTGATCGATGCGGGTCAGGATGCGCGCGACTGGATCGCGATGGTCAAGGTGCATGCGGCGGAGACGCTGGGCCGCGTGGTCGACCGCGGCGTGCAGCTCTTCGGTGGCATGGGCTACTGCAAGGAGCTGCCGATCGAGCGCTACTACCGCGACGCGCGCATCTACCGAATCTTCGACGGCACCTCGGAGATCCATCGGACCGTGATCGCGAAGAGCGTGCTGAAGCGCGGCGCTGCTTTGTTCGAACTCCATCGCTAGCCGTGAAGTCCAAATTCATCGATGCCGGCGCCGCGGCGGCACTCATCGGCGACGGCGCCACCGTGGCACTCATGGGCGGCGGCGGCGGGCTGATGGAAGCGACTTGCCTGTTCCAGGCGATCGAGCGCCGCTTTCTCGCCGTGCGCCATCCACGGGCGCTGACAGTGGTCCACGCGCTTGGCATCGGCGACAAGAAGTCGCTCGGCATGAACTGCTTCGCCTATGAAGGGCTGGTGCGCAAGGTGATCGGCGGGCACTGGGTCTGGTCGCCTCGCATGCAGCAACTCGTCGTGTCGGAGAAGATCGAGGCGTATATCCTGCCCGGCGGCGTCTCCTCACAGCTCTTTCGAGAGATCGGCGCGGGGCGGCCCGGCCTGTTCACCCACGTCGGCCTGGGCACGGTCTGCGACCCGCGCCTCGGCGGCGGCCGGATGAACGCCAGCGCCACGGAGGATCTGGCGGAGGTGGTGGAGATCGATGGCCGCGAGTACCTCCGCTACAAGCCCTACCGAGTCGACGTGGCGCTGGTGCGCGCGTCCGCCGCGGATGAAGACGGCAATATCAGCTTCGAGCATGAAGCCGCCAATCTCGATGCGCAGGCGCTCGCGCTCGCCGCGCGCGCCTGTGGCGGCAAGGTGATCGTGCAGGTCAAGGAGCGCCTGCCGCGCGGCGCGCTCAAGGCGCGCGAGGTGCGCATTCCGGCGGCATGGGTCGATGCCGTCGTCGTCGATGCAGCGCAGCGCAGCAGCTATGCGATTCCCTTCGATGCGCGGCTGTCGGGCGAGCTCACCGGGGCTGCGCGCTTCGCGGCGGACGAGGCCGGCGAGGAGCCCTTCGGCGAACGGCACGCGGTCGCGCGCCGCGCAGCCTGCGAGCTGTTCGAGGGAGCGGTCGTCAACTACGGTGTCGGCGTGCCCGATGCGGTGGCCAAACTGGTCGTCGCGCGCGGCGAGCTCGGCCGCATCTACCAGACCATCGAGCACGGCACCTACGGCGGATCGCTGCTGGACGGAGAGCTCTTCGGCTATGCGCGCAACGCCTCCGCCATCCTGGATGCGCCGACGCAGTTCGACTTCTATTCGGGCGGCGGCCTGGACATCGCCTATCTGGGCTTCGGCGAGTTCGACGCCGAAGGCAACGTCAACGTCTCGCGCCTGGGCGGGCTCGCGGTCGGGCCGGGCGGTTTCATCGACATCGCGCAGAACGCGCGCAAGGTGGTCTTCTGCGGCACCTTCGCCGCCAAGGGCGTGCGGCTGGAGTCCGGCGACGGCGCGTTGCGCGTCTTGCAGCAGGGCCAGGTGCGCAAGCTCGTGCGCAAGGTCGAGCAGGTCACCTTCAGCGGGCCGCAGGCGCTGCGGCGCGGCCAGGAGATCCTCTACCTGACCGAGCGCGCCAGCTTCAGGCTCGGGGAGGGCGGCGTCGAGCTTTTCGAGATCGCGCCCGGCATCGACCTGGAGCGCGACGTGCTTGCGCAGATGGATTTCGTGCCGCGCGTCGGCAGTGAGCCGTTGGCGCTGATGTCGCGCGCGCATTTCATGCGAACGGACGACCGGACGGGCGCGATGGAGGGCAGGGATGCGGTCAGCCGGCCACGCGCTCCATCACAATCCTGACCGACGCGGGCAGGTTGTGCGTCTGCAGCCGGATGAGCTTGGCCAGGAGGCGCGTGAGCTGTGCGCGCTCGCCGGCGCCGAGCGGCCCGAGGATGCGCTCTTGCGCGCGCAGCGACGCGGCCACGGAGTCGTTCGCGAGCTTTCCGCCCTGGCGCGTCGTGTAGAGCAGGCGAACGCGCTTGTCGCTGTCCGCAGCCTTGCGTTCGATCAGCTTCTTCTCCTCCAGCCGGTCGAGCACCCCGCCGAGCGTCGAGCGGTCGTAGGCGACCAGGCCGGACAGGGCCGTGATGTCTATGCCGGGGTTGTCGTGCACCGAAACGAGGGTCGTGTACTGCACCGTCGTCAGTCCCAGGTCGGCCAGTTCCTCGGCCGAGATGGTGGCGGCGATCTGGTGAGCGCGCCGCAGCAGGTGGCCCGGCGTGAGGTACATCTCGTTCGACATTCTGTTCAAGCTCCGTTTTGCACGACCGATTGTGGCGTCAAGCCCATGGCGATCGGCCTGCACGGCACCCTCATGCATCAAGACGAACTTCAAGCCGGATACCGTGCCGGCACCGGAGAAGCCCCATGACTGAACGCCCGCCGGATCCCGCGGCCCTGAAACCCGAGGTCGACCTGATCGTGGTGGGTGCCGGTGCAGGCGGCATGACCGCCGCTCTGGTGGCGGCGCTCGAAGGCCTCGACGTGCTGCTGTGCGAAGCCACCGAGCAGGTCGGCGGCACCACGGCCACATCGGCCGGCACCATCTGGGTACCGGCCACACGCGCGAGCCGCGAGGCCGGCTTCGAGGACAGCATCGAGGATGCGATGCGCTACCTCGACGGGCTCGTTCCCTCGGGTGAAGGGCGCGCGCTGCGCGAGGCCTACCTGCGCAGCGGCCCCGCGATCGTCGACGAGCTCGCGCGGCGCACGCAGTTGCAGTTCGTGCCGGCGGGCCGGCACCCGGACTACGTCGATATCCCGGGCTCACGCGTCTTCGGGCGCGCCCTCGCGCCGCTGCCCTTCGACGGCCGCAAGCTCGGCGCGGAGTTCGGCCGCATCCGTGCACCGATGCGCGAGTTCATGGTGCTGGGCGGCATGATGGTCGGTAAGGCGGACATCGGCCACCTGGTGGGCCGATTCAAGTCATGGGCGAGCTTCAGGCACTCCGCGGCCCTGGTGCTGCGCTATCTCGGCGACCGCGTGCGCCATGCGCGCGGCACGCGGCTCGTGATGGGCAACGCGCTGGTGGCGCGCTTCTATGCAAGCCTGCGCGATGCCGGCGTGGAGGTGTCGTTCGGCACCCGGCTCGACGCGTTGCTCGAGGATGAACGCCACGTTGCGGGCGCGCGGTTGCTGCGCGGCGGGCAGAGCTTCGACGTGCGCGCGCGCCGCGGCGTCGTGCTCGCGACCGGCGGCTTCGGGCGCGACGCGCGCCTGCGCGAGCAGCTTATGCCCCCCGGCCATGCGCGCTGGCCCTCGCTGGTCTTCGAAGGCAACCAGGGCGACGGCGTCCGCGCCGGCATGAAGGCCGGTGCCGCGCTCGACGGCGCGACGGGCGGCGCGGGCGTGTTCTGGCAGCCGGTGTCGGTGACGCGGCCCCGGCGCGGGCCGACGGGGCTGTTCGCCCACCTGTTCCTCGATCGCGCCAAGCCGGGACTGATCGCCGTCGATACGGCCGGCATGCGCTTCACCAACGAGGGCGGTTCCTACCACTACTTCTGCCAGGACATGGTGGCGCGGCACGCGACCACCCCGGCCATTCCCGCCTGGGTGGTGTGCGACGCCGCGTTCGTGCACAAGTACGGCCTGGGCCTCGTCCATCCGGGCACGACCGACCTGCAGCCGCACGTGAAGAGCGGCTACCTGACGTGTGCCGAAACGATCGAGGGCCTCGCGCAGGCCATCGGCGTCGATGCGCAGGGTCTCCGGGACAGCGTCGCGCGGAACAATGAGTTTGCAAGGACCGGCGTCGATGCTGATTTCGGCAAGGGCAGCACCGAGGTCAGCCGCTTCAACGGCGACCTCGCGCACGGCCCCAATCCCTGTCTCGGCCCGATCGCGCAGGCGCCTTTCTGCGCAATGGCGCTGTGGCCGGCCGATGCGGCCGCCGATGCGGGCCTGCGCACCGACGAGGACGCGCGCGTGCTCGACGCGGGTGGGCGCGCCATCGAAGGCCTCTACGCGGTCGGCAACGACATGGCCTCGGCGATGCGCGGTGCCTATCCGGGACCGGGCACCACCATCGGCCCTGCAATGGTGTTCGGCTACAGGGCCGCGATGCATGCCAGGATCTCGGCCGGCAAACCCTGAGGCTCGCGTGACTGCAGGTTGACCTATCAACCTCATTCCGTTCAAATGCTATGCATACTGAATAGCAGAGACCAGGAGACATCATGAAGACCCCCATCTGCGAACGCCTCGGCTGCGACGTGCCGATCTTTGCCTTCTCGCACTGCCGTGACGTGGTCGTCGAGATCACCCGGGCAGGCGGCTTCGGCGTGCTCGGCGCCGGCACGCACTCGCCGCAACAGCTCCAGCAGGAGCTCAAGTGGATCGACGAGCATGTGGACGGCAAGCCCTACGGCATCGACGTGCTGATCCCCTCGAAGTACGACAAGGAGGCCGACGCCCGCACCGAACAGCTCGAAGACATCGTGCCGGCGGAGCAGAAGGAATTCCTGCAGAAGTTCCTGCGCGACGAGAAGGTGCCCGAGCTGCCTCCCGACGAGGCGCGCGCAGTGCGCGAGGAGCGTGCGGCGAAGGAGCGCAACCATGGCCCGGCCGGATCGCGCCGCCTGATCGACGTCGCGCTGCGCCATCCCCAGGTCAAGCTGGTCGTCAATGCGCTCGGCGCCCCGCCGAAGGAGATCGTCGACGAGTTGCATGGCCGCGGGCTGCTGGTCGGCGCGCTGTGCGGAAAGCCTGCGCACGCGGCCGCGCAGCGGGACGCTGGCGTCGACATCCTGATCGCGCAGGGCACCGAGGCCGGCGGGCACACGGGCGAGATTTCGACCCTGGTGCTGGTGCCACAGATCGTGGATGCGGCCGGGCCCGGCATTGCCGTGCTGGCGGCTGGCGGGATCAGCCGTGGGCGGCAGATCCTCGCGGCGTTCGCGCTCGGCGCGCAGGGCGTGTGGTGCGGCACCATCTGGCTCGGCACCCGTGAGAGCGAGCTCACGCCGCTCGAGAAGCAGGTGCTCTTCAATGCCCGCACCGAGGATGCGGTGCGCCGCAAATGGATGACCGGCAAGTCCGTGCGCATGATCAGGAGCAAGACGTCGGAGGTTTGGGAACAGCCGGGTGCGCCGAAGCACCTGCTGCCGCCGCTGCAGAACGCGCTCTATCACGCGGCGCGGGTGCGCATCGAGAAAGCCGGGCGCGCCGACCTCGTCTCGATGCCGGCAGGCCAGGTGGTTGGCCTCATGAACGAGGAGACCTCTGTCCGGCAGATCGTCATGAACATGATGACCGAGTACGTCGAGACGGCCGAGCGGCTGTCCCCGCTGGTCAACCTGTCGCAGGAGGGCTGAGCAATGGGCGACATCGTCATCAAGGAGTTCTGCACCGTCGAGCGCGACGGCCATCTCACCATCGTCACCATGAACCGGCCGGAGGTGATGAACTCGCTGCACTACGAGGCCGACCTGGAACTCGACGGCGTGTGGACCGAATTCGCCGGGGACGATGAGCAATGGGTCGCCATCGTCACCGGCGCCGGCGAGCGCGCCTTCTCCACCGGCAACGACCTGAAAGCGCATGCGCAGCGCGGCGTGCGGCACTTTCCGCCGGGCGGCTTCGCGGGCCTCAGCACGCGCTTCGACCTCGACAAGCCGGTGATCGCCGCAGTGAACGGGATCGCCATGGGCGGCGGTTTCGAGCTCTCGCTCGCATGCGACATCGTGATCGCCGCGGAGAACGCCTTCTTCGCGTTGTCGGAGCCGCGCGTCGGGCTGGCGGCGCTGGCGGGCGGTGTGCAGTACCTGCCGCGCGCGATCGGTCTGCCTCGCGCGATGGGAATCCTGCTGACTGGGCGGCGCGTCCCGGCAAAGGAAGGATTCGATCTCGGATTCGTCACCGCCCTGGCGCCGGCGGGGCAGGCTTTGGCTGAGGCGCGCCGCTGGGCCGCGCAGTTGCTCGAATGCTCGCCGCTCTCGCTGCGCGCGACCAAGCAGGTGGCACGCAAGACGATGCTGGGCGAGGACTTCGAACAGAAGGTGCTGGCGGCACGCGAGTTCCCGGCCGCGAAGCGGCTGCGCAGCAGCGAGGACTATGTCGAAGGTCCGCGCGCCTTCGCCGAAAAGCGCAAGCCGGAGTGGAAGAACAAGTGAGCCGCCGTCCAGACCCGAACCGCGTTCCGGTCATCGTCGGCTCCGGCCAGGTGACCGACACGATCTCGACGCCGCAGCAGGGTCGCTCGCCCTTGCAGCTGATGCACGACGCCGCGCGCCTGGCTGCGGCCGATAGCGGCGCCGGCGATGCGCTCGTGCGAGCGATCGACTCGCTTGTCGTCATTCGCCTGTTCGCCGACACGTTGCCGCGCTTCGCGTCGCCCTTCGGCAAGCTCGTGAACGCACCCTGGTCACTGGCCCGGCTGCTCGGCGCGAGCCCGCGCGACCTGGTCTATCCGCCCCATGGCGGCGACTCGCCGCAGGTGATGCTGGCGCGCGCATGCGAGCGTATCGCCAACGGCGAATCGCAGGCCGCGCTGATCGTCGGCGGTGAGGCGTTGCGCACCGAGCTGGCGGCCAAGCGCGCAGGCCTCTCGCTCGAGTGGGGCGAGGATGCGCCGACCGCGCCCGACGTGCTCGACGGCCCCAAGGGCATGTACACCGCTGCCGAGGAAGCGCACGGCATGCGCTCGGCGATCGCGATGTACGCGATGATCGGCCAGGCCTTGCGCCAGGCCGCGGGACAGACGGTCGATGCCTACCGCGAGGCGAGCGCGCGGCTCTTCGCGCGGTTCGCGCAGGTGGCCCGGGACAACCCGCTCGCCACGCGCCGCACCGGCTACGGTGCAGAAGCCATTGCCGAGGTGACGCCCGAGAACCCCTACGTCGGCTTTCCATTCACCAAGCTGATGACGGCCAGCGCCTTCATCGACCAGTCGGCCGCGTTCTTCGTCGTCTCCGAGGCGCTGGCCGATGCCCTCGGCATTGCGCGCGACAAGCGGGTGTACCTGCACGGCACCGCGGCGGCGCACGACCAGTGGTTCGTGAGCGAGCGCGCCCGGCTGGACCGCTCGCCGGCGATGCGCCTGTCCGCGCAGCATGCGCTGGCGCAGGCAGGCAAATCGCTGGCCGACGTGTCCTTCCTCGACATCTACAGCTGCTTCCCGTCGGCGGTGCAGATCGCCTGCAGCGAGCTCGGTCTTTCTCTCGACGATCCACGCGGATTCACCGTGACCGGCGGTCTCCCTTACTTCGGCGGGCCGGGCAACAACTACGTGACGCATGCCATCGCCGAGATGGTGCAACGCGTGCGCGCCAGTCCCGGCTCCTTCGGGCTGGTGATGGCCAACGGCGGCCTGGTCACGAAGGAGGCCGTGGGGCTGTTCTCCACGGCCCTCCCGACGCAGCCCTTCGTGCGCGAACCCGCGTCGGTGATCCAGGACGAGATCGACAAGGCGCCCAAGGTCGCGATCGTCGATGCGCCGAAGGGCAGGGCGGCGATCGAGACCTATGCTGTGCTGCACGGCAAGTCCGGGCCGGAGTCGGGCGTGCTGTTCGGCCGGCTTGCCTCCACCGGCGAGCGCTTCGTCGCCGTGACGCCCGGCGATGCGCAGACGCTGCAGAGGATCGAAGCCGTCGATGCGCTCGGCCTGCCGGGCACCGTGTCCCAGGTCGGCGGCAAGAACGTCTTCGTGCCGGATCCCTGCTGAGCACGGCGGCTTGGTAATGGTCCAATAGGCAATAGGACAGACCAATAGACGAAAGGTCGGCATAATGGCCTTCGCCATTCCGGCGGCCCGTGGCCAGGAGACAGACTTGAAAGACAACCCCGATCCCACCAGCAGGGTGGCCATTGTCACCGGGGCCGGTGACGGCATCGGCTGGGCCACTGCCCAGCGCCTGGCACAGGAGTTCGGCCATGTGGTGATTGCCGACGTGCGCGCCGACGCGGCGTCGCAGCGTGCCGCCGAGCTTGGCGCCGAGCATGCCGGTTTCGAATGCGACGTGACCTCCGAGGCCAGCGTCGTCTCGCTGATGCGACAGGTGCTCGAACGCTTCGGCCGCGTCGATGCGCTGGTCAACAACGCGGGCGTCGGGGAGCAGGCCGTCATGACGCTGGAGCAGACGGTGGAGGCCTTCGATCGCATCCTCGCGGTCCACCTGCGCGGCACCTTTCTCGCGAGCCGCGAGGCGGCGCGCGTGTTCGTCGAGCAGCGGTCGGGCGCCATCGTCAACATCAGCTCCATCGCCGGCCTCCATGGCCATCCCGGGCGCAACGCCTACGGAGCGGCCAAGGCCGGCATTTCGTCGATGACCGAGGCCATGGCCAGCGAATGGGCGCGCGACGGCATCAGGGTCAACGCCGTGGCGCCGGGCTATGTGCTGACCGACCTGGTCAAGGGCCTTGTTGCCAAGGGCGCGCTCAACCTCGAGAACATCGAGGAGCGCACGCCGATGGGCCGCACCGCGCAGCCGGCCGAGATCGCCGAGGCCATCGCCTTTCTCGCCTCGGGGCGCGCGAGTTTCATCACGGGCGTGACGCTGCCGGTGGACGGCGGCTGGCTCGCCTTCGGCGCGCCGCCCGCCAAGCTCGGCACCGTGGCGGAAAAGCGCGTGCCTCGCTGATCGTTCTTTCCAAGGAGACCTCCATGACTCTCGATGCGAGCTTTCGCCGCCGCCGCTTTCTCCAGGGGACGGCCGCCGCCGTCGCGCTGCCAGGCTTCTACATCGGCACCGCTGCCGCGCAGCAGACGCTGAAGATCGGCATGGTCATCGCCAAGCAGGGCCCGTTCGCGCAGCAGGGCGGCGACCTGGCCAAGGGCGTGCAGATGGCTTTCGACGAGGCCGGTGCCAAGATCCTCGGCCGCCCCGCCGAGCTCATGTGGCTCGACGAGGCCAATCCGCAGGGCGCGGTGCAGAACATCACGAAGCTGATCGAGGAAGAGAAGGCGGTCGCGGTGCTGGGCGGCACCTCCAGCGCGACGTCGCTGGCGATGGGCTCGGTCGCCTTGCGCGCCAAGGTGCCGTTCATCTCGGTCAACGGGGCGGCACGCGAGATCACCGGCAAGGACTGCAATCCCTTCATGTTCCGCTCGCCGGCGTCAGTGCCGGTGTATGCGCAGGCGATGGCCGAGCAGATGCTGGCAGTCGGCAAGAAGTGGTACTTCATCGCCGGCGCCTTCGCCTTCGGCGAGGACGTGATCTCCACCTTCAGCGAGATCCTCAAGGCCGCCGGCGGCCAGGTGGTCGGCGCTGATCGCACGCCGGTTGCCACCACCGACTACAGCTCCTTCGTGCTCAAGGCCCGCGCCGCCAAGCCGGACGTGGTCGTCAGCGGCGCCGCCAACGTCGAGCCGCTGCTCAAGCAGTTCAAGGAACTCGGCCTGACGGGCAACATCATGATCGCCGGACCGGCCGTGAGCGACACCGACCTGTGGAGCGCCAGCCCCGATGCGCTCGCCGGCATCTTCGGCAAGACCTGGTACTACAACGACCCGAACAATTCGGCCGCGGAGAAGGCCTTCGTGCAGGCCTATCGCGCGAAGGAAGGCAAGCCGCCGTCGGACCGCGTGTTCTTCGGCTGGCACAGCATGAAGCTCCTGCTCGCGGCCGTACAGCAGGCGAACAGCACCGAGCCCCCGCGCATCGCACGCGGGCTCGAGGAGGTGAGCCTCCAGGACGGCGCGGTTGCCATCCAGTACCGCAAGGGCGACCACCAACTGCTGCGCCGGCTCGTGGTGGCCACGGCGCGCAAGCCGAACCCCACGGACAAGTGGGACATTCTCGACATCAAGTCGTCCACCGTGGCCAACCAGGCGGCGCTCGAGAAGCTCTACGGCGATCCGGTGCAGC